>JAZQTO010000017.1:0-22540 GCA_045630805.1 Paludibacteraceae bacterium | reverse complement strand
TACATCATAATTGTTACAATTTGTTGATTAACTGCAATTGATAAACATCATATACATCTGAACACTATCGTTACAAATACGGGGTCATTGCCCAACGAACTATCCAGCTTTTGGATGTATAAAGTATGGGGACATAACGTCAATAACGGCGTAAAACGCTAACAATTCATCTGCCTTATTCCATACTTTAGATGTAAATCGACTGCAAAGGTAATAAAAAATTTTAAATATATAACAGTTCATTAAATGGTTGGATAGCTGCACTAGAAAGTCGCACACAATTGGCAGAACGCGAGGTACAATTTTGCACTTATCTCCTCGTTTATCCACACCTGACCTTAGACGAAATCGCACAACACATCTGCTATTCCGAAAAGAGCATACGCAACTACAAACAGCGAATTGCTCATAAATTAGGCGTATCATCTGCCGATTTGCACGAACACTTGCAGAATGATATGCTAGCCTATTTATATAACGATACTATTAACCCTAAAAAATAAGCCGTATGAAAACAACCCATTTCCTTCCACTATCTCAATCTATCCTATGGATAACTCTATTAGCTTCCATCATCATACTCGTCGGAATAGGGGTGATAGTCTATCAATGGCTGCAACTGCAACAACCTCGTCTGCTGTTCGTCCTCATATTGCTCGTCGTAGCCTTACTCAGTTGTATGGTGCTCATCCCACGCAAACTAACGGTAACAACAGAGGAGATCAACATACACCTCCTCGCTTGGAAAATCAACATCCCTGCCGATGAAATCGAGAAGATTGAGCACTATCCACATGGCATCCAGTCCAGCCGTATTGCAGGTGCAGGTGGATTCTTTGGCAACCTTGGATTGTTCACTTGCAAAGAATGTGGCAAACACTTGTCTTTGATCACCGACCCAATGGATGTTTGCATCATCACCCGCAAAAGCAAAATGCCCATCGTGGTAAGTGTAGAGAATTATAATGTTTTTAACACTATATTGGAAGTTCAAGAGAAAAATTAAATATTTTTTACTCTTTTATTTGCATAAACCAAAGAAAATCACTACCTTTGCAGTCGAATTCTTAAAAACACGTATTGCCTATGGGATAAAACTTACTACTTTTGCAAACAAACAACAATCCTTTAAAATCATTAAGTTATGAAGAAAATTCATTTTTCATTGCTCATGTTAGCAATCGTAGTAATCTGCACATCGTGCAAAAGAGAGCCACAACCAATGGCTTACATCACAAGCCATTTAAATGTACCTATCACTCTTTACAACGAAAAAGACTCAGTTTTCCTTGCACCTATGCAACGAACATATTTGTGCGATGTTAAGGTGGAGAATGGGAAATTTACCCATTGCGGAGGTATAAATTGGACGTTTTGTGTATTTGATCCAGTAATAAAAATAGCCTTATTAGATACGACATATACTGTACCAGAACAATACCAGTTGTTCTTAGCGGATGTTGATTCATACATGTATCATCTTGGTTATAGTAGTAGCAGTTCTTCTCCTGTCAAATACGAAAGTAGCTGTTACGATTATGTTTTGCGTCCTGATTTTGTAGAGGAAATACTTAGAGCGTCTGTAGCGAATAAGTAGTTTTAGCAAAAAGTCAAATAAATAAGCCTTGCACGTGATAGTGCAAGGCTTATTTATTTTATCAGGGTCCTGTTATTTGCTTAATAAATCTTGCAGTACAAGGGCTGCCATCGCTTCTACCACTGCCACAGCCCGCACGGCGATACAAGCATCATGACGACCAACAACCCTTTTATCTTCTCCCTTCCCTTCAGGGAGGGGATGGGGGTAGGCTTTTTCAAAGGTCTTGCGATTGGAAGCAGTAGGTTTGAAGACACAACGGAATACCACGGGTGTACCATCGGATATGCCTCCTGCTATTCCGCCTGAGATAAGAGTATGGTTATCTGAGAGATACATCTCACTTCCTTTTAGTCCTACTCCCTCAAAACCCGAACCATATTCAAAGCCTTTACAGCCATTGATACTCATCATTGCGAATGCCAGATGGCTTTGTAGTTTATCAAAAATTGGTTCGCCAATTCCAACTAGTAATCCAGTTATAGTACATTGCACAATACCGCCAATACTATCTCCTTCTCGTTGAATAGTAGCGATATACCCATTAAATCGTTCTGGGTTTTTCTCTTCGCCCACTTGCACCAACTTCGCCTGTATCTCTACGCCTTTCTCTTTTAGTAATTGCTGCGCCACACTTCCTGCCACCACTCGTGAAGCAGTCTCACGAGCAGAAGCCCTACCACCGCCACGATGGTCTCGAATACCATATTTCTCTTGATACGTGCGATCTGCATGCCCAATACGATACGAGTGTTTTAGCCATTCATAATCCTCTGGACGAGCATCCTTATTGCGAATGATAAATGCAATGGGTGTACCTAATGTCACTCCATCCATTACGCCGCTCAACCACTCTACCTCGTCCGCTTCGCGTTGTGCGCGTGGGGAAACTCCCTTCCCTTTAGGGAGGGGTTGGGGGTAGGCTCTCCCAGCCCTCTTGTCTAATGCCTCGCGAATCATATCCATATCAATATGCACACCCGCTGGTACACCATCCAACACACCGCCGATAGCTCGACCGTGAGACTCCCCAAAAGAGGTAAAAACAAAGTTTTTGCCCAAACTATTCATACGAATTAATGGTTTCGGGTGCAAAATTACAAAAAAAATTGCATATATAAAAAAAAAGTTGTAACTTTGCGCGTTAATTTATAAAAAATCATACGATATGAAAAAGTTATTCCTTGTAATGTCAGCTCTGCTGTTAATCTCTATCACAACAGAAGCTCGTCCTCGCACATTATGGATGGTAGGCGATGGTACAATGGCACAGTATCCTGATTCTGTAGAAGCTTGTGGTTGGGTACAAGCTTTAGAAAATGAATGGTCCAAAAAAGTGATTGTCGTAAATGATGCTCAAGTAGGATTGAGCACACGCACATTCATGGATAATAACGGCCTTATCACATTGGAGAAGAAGCCAGCGAGAACTATCATGTTTATCCAAGTTGGAACCAACGACTTAAAAGAGACTTCTGCTGCTCAATATAGCGCAATTGATGCACTACATCGCCGTCTGCATGAGATTATCGTTTTAGCTCGCAAGCATAGAGTTAATGTAGTATTGTGCACCCCTCTAGCTCAACCTTATTACCACAATGGAGAGTTAGTAGATCGTTTAGGAGGCTATGCAGAAGCTATTCGCCGCTCTACCGTACATGACCATGTAGCATTGGTGGATCTAGAGAAAGTGACTCGTGAATGGCTGCTCAGTATGACACCAGAGGAAGCAGCAAAATACTATGTGACCATCGACCCTACTCAATTGGAAAATGGAGAATTCCAATTAAACAAAGAGGGCGCTGCTGAGGTTGCCAAAATGGCTAAACAGGCAATTCTGGAAGTACAAAGCAAGAAGCTAAAGAAAATCTTCAAGAAATAGTCAGCCAATAGTGATATATATTCATCATTTTTTAGCTACGTTTAATAATCCACTCACAATCACATTGTTAGTGATTATTGGTGTAGCTTTTATTCATCAGATATACTTCTATCTTCGTTACCTTCGTTTAGGAGGCAAAGTGACTTCTAAAGCAGATTCGGATGTCCAATTACCTGCGGTAAGTGTTATCGTTTGTGCACACAACGAATATGACAACTTGCAGGATTACTTATCTATCCTACTGGAACAAGACTATCCTTGCTACGAAGTGATTGTAGTAGATGATAGTTCAGAAGACGGAAGCGATTTGCTACTTGAACGATGGTCACGACAATATGGCAACTTGTATCACACTTTTGTTCCTCGCGGCGCTAGAGTACTTAGTAATAAAAAGTTGGCACTCACCATTGGTATCAAGGCTGCACATCATGACTATCTATTACTGACCGATGCAGATTGTCGTCCCGAATCCAAGCATTGGATTCGAGAAATGATGAAAGGATTCTCCAATGAGCAGACCGAGTTGGTTTTAGGTTTTAGTCCATATTTTGAAAAAAAAGGACTCTTGAACCACATTATTGGTTACGACACCCTCTTCAATGGACTACAATACATGGGTATGGCTCGCGCAGGCAAACCATACATGGGTGTCGGACGCAACCTAGCATATAAACGCGAGACTTTCTTCTCCGTTGGAGGGTTCAAAGGATTATTGGGTAATAGAGCTGGAGATGATGATCTATTTGTCAACCGAATTGCAAATGCAGCCAATACAGTTGTGGTTAACAACCCAAATAGTATCGTTTGGTCAGTACCAAAAACTACATGGCGTGAATGGTTTCATCAAAAGCGCAGGCACTTATCCGTATCCCCTCAATATCGAACTAAAAGCAAAATTCAATTGACATTAGAACCATTGAGTCGCGGGATATTCTATGCCAGCTTATTAATAAGTGCGATTGTAGGAAATATAGAACTTTTTTCTATTGCATTGGCATTATTTTTGTTGCGATTATTAGTGCAACTAATAATCATCAATGTCTCAGCTCGTCGCTTGAACATGCGAGGATATAGTCTAGGATTGATTGCATATGATATTATATTACCATTGATCACACTATACATGATGCTTACACAACCCCTACAAAAAAAGCCATTGTATTGGTGATTGAATACTTAAAATAAAAATACAACTATGGAAGAACAAAAATTAAACATCAACCTCACACCTGAAATGGCAGAGGGTACTTATGCTAACTTGGCGATTATTGCACACTCTAACTCTGAGTTTGTTATGGATTTTGTCCGTATGATGCCAGGACAAAAGAACGCCAATGTACAATCACGCGTAATAATGACACCTGATAATGCTAAGAAACTGCTTTTTGCGTTGCAAGAGAACATCGCAAAATTTGAGAAGCAAAATGGCACTATCAAAATCAACGGCACACCTGCCCCAGGAAGTACTATACCAATGTCCTTCGGCGGCGGTCAAGCATAAAAAGTAGTTTTTTGTGGGTATCTTGCGGCTTGTCGGTTGGTCATTATGTACCACATAACTCCCGCCCTCCGTGCCGCAATCCACTCAACAAAAAAGCAACTTCAGCATTGAAACTTTGAAACAAGCGGCTTTGCCGCGTGAAACCTTTAAAACTCTTTTTATCTATGAAGAAGACTTTTCCAGCCAGTCAACTCATTATCAATGAGGATGGTAGTATATTCCACCTCCACATTCGCCCAGAACATCTGGCGGATAAGGTGATACTGGTCGGCGACCAAGGTCGCGTCAATATGGTGGCTTCGTTCTTCGACGAAGGCAGCATCGAATGCGATATCCAAAGCCGCGAGTTCCATACCATTACAGGTAAATACCAAGGCAAACGCATCTCGTGTATCTCCACAGGTATCGGCACCGACAACTGCGATATTGTGCTCAACGAACTCGATGCATTGGCTAACATTGACTTCGCTACCCGCACTGAGAAAGATGAGCACCGCACCCTTGAGATTGTGCGTGTGGGTACCTGCGGTGGCATGCAAGAGGACATTCCATTGGGTACATTCCTCGTGAGTGAAAAGTCCATCGGTTGGGACGGCGTGTTGGCTTTCTACGAAGGTCGCGACGAGATTGCCGACCTCGGCTTTGAAGATGCATTGGTGGATTTTATCCACTATCCTGCTAAAGCAGCTCGCCCATACGTAGTGGCTGCTAATCCTGAACTCGTCAACCGCATCGCAGGTGACGATATGATGCGTGGCTGCACCATTGCTGCCAACGGCTTCTATGGTCCCCAAGGTCGTGTATTGCGCTGCGATTTGGCGGTGAAGGAGATCAATGACCTGATTACTGACTTCCGCTATGAGGGGCAACGCATCACCAACTACGAGATGGAAGGTAGTGCTATCGCAGGTCTCAGTCTATTGATGGGACACAAAGCCATGACCGTCTGCTGCGTCATTGCCCAACGCAAAGTAGAAGCAGCCAACACCGACTACAAACCTCGCATTAAGCAACTGGTACAAACTGTATTAGAGAGAATTTAATAACGAAACTTTGAAATAGCGCTTTTGCGCGTGAAACAATTTTAACTAATGAAGAAATTAGCAATCCTCAGCCTTGCGCTTGTAGCACTCAGCGCATGCTGCAAACAAGAACAAACATTCGACTACACCGTGGACAAATTTTATGACCTTGAGATTCTGCGCTATCAAGTGCCAGAGTTTGACTCTCTGAGTCTGCAACAAAAGACCCTCGTTTATCACCTTACCGAAGCAGCCTTGCACGGTCGTGATATTCTCTTCGACCAAAACGGTCGATACAATCTGCGTATCCGTCGTGCCCTCGAGGCTCTCTACACCCAATATAAGGGCGATAAAACTAGTGCAGAGTTCATCAACTTCGAGAAATACCTCAAGCGCGTATGGTTCGCCAACGGCATTCACCACCACTACGCATCCGACAAGTTCCAACCTGAATTCTCTCAAGATTGGTTCGTGAATGCATGCACTGAAGCTGATGTGACTTATGACGAGGCTATCCTACCAGTCATCTTCGACCCAACCGTGATGCCTAAATCGCTCAGCCTTGAGGGCGAAGATCTCCTCCTCGCATCTGCCAACAACTACTATGAGGGCGTAACCCAAGCCGAGGCAGAGGCGTACTACGAGGCACACAAGGACAACTCTGCTGAGCCATTGTGGATTGGTCTTAACAGCAAACTCCTGAAGGAGAACGGCAAAGTCGTTGAGCGTACCTACAAAGTAGGTGGTATGTACAGTGCTGCTCTCGAAAAAGTGGTAGAGCACCTTGAGAAAGCGCTTCCATTTGCAGAGAACGAGCAACAACGCCTCGTTATCGAGAAGATGATTGAGTTCAACAAGACTGGTGACTTGAAGGCGTTCAACGAATACTGCATCGCTTGGGTAAAAGACCTCGATAGTCGTGTAGATTATGTAAATGGTTTTACCGAGACATACGCTGATCCTCTAGGTATTACAGGAACATGGGAGTCACTCGTAAACTTCAAAGACATGCGCGCTACCCACCGATGCCAAACTATCTCTGATAATGCACAATGGTTTGAAGACAACTCTCCAACTGATGTAAAGTACAAGAAAGAAGAAGTAAAGGGCGTAAGTGCTAAGGTCATCACCGCAGCTATCTTGGCTGGCGATTGCTATCCAGCTACCCCTATCGGTATCAACTTGCCTAACGCGAACTGGATTCGCAAAGACTATGGTTCAAAGTCTGTCACTATCGACAATATCACCCACGCCTACAACGAAGCAGCTAAGGGTAATGGCTTCAACGAGGAGTTCATGATTAGTCCAGAGGTGATTGCTATGTATGAGAAGGCTGGTGCTTGTGGCGACTTGCATACCGACCTCCATGAGTGCGTAGGTCACGGTTCGGGTAAACTCATGCCAGGTGTTACCAAAGACGCGCTCAAGGAGCATGCTTCTACTATCGAGGAAGCTCGTGCAGACTTGCTAGGTCTCTACTATATGGCTGATCCTAAATTGGTTGAACTCGGTCTCTTGGAGGACGAAGAGGCATACAAAGGATTCTACTACCAACAAATGATGAACGGTCTGATGACCCAACTCGTGCGTATTGAGCCAGGAAAAGATATTGAGGAATCACACATGCGTAACCGTCAATTGATTGCTCTTTGGGTATTCAAGAACGCCAAGAACAATGAGGTGGAGATGATTGAGCGCGATGGCAAGCACTATCTCCAAATCAATGATTACGAGGGCATTCGTCACCTCTATGGCGAGTTACTCCGCGAGATTCAACGCATCACTTCCGAGGGCGATTATCCTGCTGCCAAAGCGATGGTTGAAGAGTACGCTGTGAAGGTAGATCAAGACTTGCACAAGGAGATTTTGGAGCGCTACGAGAAACTTAATCTGGCTCCATACAAGGGCTTTGTTAACCCTGTTTATACCGCGCACTACGATGCAGAGGGCAATATCACGGATGTCACTCTTGACTACACCGAGGGTTACATTGAGCAGCACTTGCGTTACTCTCGTGACTATTCCTTCTTGCCTGACATCAATTAATGTAGTTTAAAGTTTATGGTTTAAAGTTTAAAGGCAGGAAGTAGCGGCAAGGCCGTATCCCCCAGCCTTTACACCATACACTTTACACCATACACAAAAAAAAAAATCAATGCGCATCGAACTACCCATATCAAAATCCATTGCAAATCGATTGTTGATATTGCAAGCCATACACGGAGACGGTCTAATGACCGTCTCTTGTGATATGCCCGATGATGTGCGAATAATGAGTGAAGCGATTAGGCTATTAGGCGAGAGGCGAGAGGCGAGAATTGATCTTGGCAACTGCGGTACCGCTATGCGTTTCCTCACCGCCTATTGCGCGCAGTTAGAGGGACAAACTACCATCTTGGACGGGGTAGAACGCATGCACCATCGTCCTATAGGTCAGTTGGTGGACGCCTTGCGTGAGATAGGAGCAGATATTGAGTATTTGGGTGAAGAAGGTTTTCCACCTTTGCGTATTAAGGGATGTATATTGGATAAGCGAAGGATAGTGACTATCAACAATCCGCAATCCACGCAGTTCGTGTCTGCGCTATTGCTCATCGGTGCGAATGTCCAAACCGACAGCACGTCCCCTTATATATATATCACGCAAGAAGTAATAAAGCAATATCAGCTTTCACCTTTCAGTTATCACCTTTCAGTTGAAAAAGATTGGTCATCCGCCGCCTTTTGGCACGAGTACGTAGCACTCTATGGCGGTGAAATCACGCTCCTTGGTCTCTCTCGCGACTCATTGCAAGGCGACAAAATCGTCGCCGACATCTTCGCCCACCTTGGTGTCCGCAGCACTTACACCGCCGAAGGTGTTGTGATATCTTCCTCGCCTTTACACCCTACACCTTACACTCTACACCACGACTTCTCCGCCTGCCCTGATCTCTATCCTGCTGTTGCTCTCACTTGCGAGCGATTGGGGGTTGAGTTACACGCCACTGGCGTAGAGTCTTTGCCCTTGAAGGAGTCCGACCGCCTGCGTGCCGTGCGTGAACATCGCACGGATGCCGACCATCGCATGGCAATGGCCTTGTTAATTGCAGGCTACGAGGTAGATGACACCGCCTGCATCAGCAAATCCTACCCCAATTTCATCGAACACTTCCGTCATATTAACTCCTTAAAATAATAATAATTACATGAAAAGCAATCATATCATTATAGCTTTAGCTACAATAATATTGCCGATGACGAGTTGCGCTCCTAGCGCGGAGAAACGCACCGATCATGCTATTCAGCAAGTGATGAACGACTACCAAGCAGTGGGTGTCGCTGCTGTTGTTGTCCAAGATGGTAAGATAGTCTATGAAAAAGCCTTTGGCTATGCCAATCTTGATAGTCAAACGCCTTTGACTACCCATCATTTCATGCGTATCGCATCTATCTCCAAGTCCTTCACTGCAACCTCTCTCATGCAACTTGTGGAGAAAGGTGTCATCTCGCTCGATGATGATGTAAGCGAACTCATTGGATTCCAAGTGCGCAACCCATATCACCCAGAGATACCCATCACCTTGCGAATGGTGCTCTCGCATACTGCCAGCTTCCGCGACCCTGAGAATTATTCTACACTCGACCATATCAATCCTGCCGTGAATGGCGACTGCAGAGCCACCTATTACGACTATGCTCCTGGTACGGGCTATAACTATTCTAATCTAGGTCTTAACTTCGCAGGCGCAATCCTAGAGAAAGTGTCTGGCGTGCGTTTCGACCGCTATGTAAAGGATAATGTGATCACTCCACTTGGCTTGCATGCAGGTCACAACAACGACGAGCTTGATAGCACAAGACGTGCTTCTATATACCGTTATCGCAACGGACAATACGTAGAATCCAACGCCTACGGTAGCGTAGCACATCAACTTGATGATTACATCATGGGCTACTCTGCACCTATATTCTCGCCTACTGGCGGCGTGAAAATATCAGCGCACGACTTGGCTACCTATATGATGATGCACATGAACTATGGTCAGCTCAATGGCGTGCGTATCATCTCCGAGGAAAGCGCCAAAACCATGCAAACACCCGTATGGATCAAGCAAACGGATGACTATTACGAGGACCAATACGGATTATGCCTCCAGGAGTTTGTGGACTTCCTAAATGATCCTCACTACAACACACCCGGCAACTACCCTGTGGGACATACGGGCGATGCCCACGGATTGCGCAGTATCATGATGTGGAGCCCAGCAGATGGTTGGGGCATCGTAGCCATCACCAATGGGTATGTGTATAATCCAAAGAAAGATGTCGTCGAAGCCTTGGCCAATGCTATCTATAAGGCGTATTTTGGTTTGTCCCAATCGTGCGGCAAGACGGCTCAACTGACTTACGAACCATTTACTGGCGAGCTGCGCCACGCTTTTGGTATCTCTACCAACACGCGCACCACTACCCCTATCGTGCTTACCCGCATTACACTCGGCGACCAAACAGGCTACGGCGAAGCGGCGTTGCCCCCTTATCTCAAAGAGACACAGGAGTCGGTCTGCGCTTTTCTGAAGTTGGCTCAGCCTGTCATCAACAGCTGCCGTGAGCCGCTGAATGTGGATAGTATCATGCAGGTAGTCAATGCCTTGACGCCAGGCAATCATGCGGCAAAGGCGAGCATTGACATTGCCTTGCACGACCTCTATGGTAAGCTCCACGGTCAGCCCCTATGGCAGATGTGGGATATAGACCCAGAGGCTACCCCATGCACCAGTTATACGATTGGCTACGATGCCAGCGATTCGATTGTGCAGCTTAAGGTGCGCGAAGCCGACTGGGCGAAAATCCTCAAAGTCAAACTCGGCCGTGAGGAGGCTGAGGACAAACGTATGATTCGCCTAATTCGTAGCATTAGCAACAAACCTATCTATGTAGATGCCAACCAAGGTTGGCTCACCAAGGAGCATGCGCTGAAGATGTGCCAATGGCTGGCAGAGCAGGGCGTGGTGCTGATTGAGCAACCCATGCCTAAGCATATGAACGAGGAACATGCTTGGCTCTGCGAGCAAGTAGAACTGCCTATTATTGCCGACGAGGCATGCCAAACGTATGCCGATGTAGCGGGGCTGCAACCCTACTACGACGGTATCAATATCAAACTGATGAAGTGTGGCGGCGTGGCGGAGGCACGTAAGATGATTGCTCTGGCGCGTGAGTTGGGTATGCAGGTGATGATTGGTTGTATGACGGAGACTAGTGCGGGCATCTCTGCGGCAACAACGCTCAGTCCGTTGGTGGATTATGCCGACTTAGATGGCCATGTACTGCTTGCCAATGACCCTTACGAGGGTATTCAGCTGGTGGATGGCAAACTAACCTTAGTCAATAAACCTGGCACAGGCGTTACTCCGCTTTAACACATAAAAATATTTTTCTCAAACAACCATCCGCATATGAAACAACTCTTCCTGCTCGTTGCCCTGATGGCAGTCACTTGCCTCGTCCATAGCACCGAATATGTCATTAATCATTGCCCCGTCACCCCCGTGCGCGAGGAACCATCCCATGCCGCCGAACAGGCTACCCAATTGCTCTTCGGCGAAGTATGCGAAGTGCTTGACCGTCACTCCAGCTGGACCAAGATCCGCTCCACCATGGATGGACAACTTGGATGGGTTGTATCTAAGATGCTGACACCTGTGAGCGAGGAGGCAATTAGGTTATTAGGCGAAAAACGAGAGACGAATGGTGAAAGCGTAGTGGCTACACCTATGGCGGTGGTGACCGACACAAAGACCGGCGAGCAACTGATGCTTACCATCGGTACACGATTGCCGTACTATAAAAAAGGCACCTTCGAAGTGCTGGGAAAGAAATATAAGATTGATCCTCGTTGTGTGTATGAGGTTAAAGGTGATAGGTCAGAGGTTAAAGGCGAGGATGTCGTGCGCGTGGCACAATCGTTGCTGAACGTCCCCTATCTGTGGGGCGGAAAGAACATCATGGGCTACGACTGCTCGGGCTTCACACAAACGGTGTATAGCGTGTTTGGCATTAACCTCTTGCGCAATGCCCGCGAACAGGTTACTCAGGGGCAAGTGGTGGGCTCACTGGCAGAAGCGCAACCAGGTGACTTAGTGTTCTTCGACCATTTAGATCGTGCTCCAGAGGCTACGAGGATAACGCATGTGGGGATATTGATTAGTCCGACGGAGGTTATCCATTGCTCGGGATGCGTGCATGTGGATAAGATCGACGAAACGGGTATCCGCCTCGCCAACGGCAAACTGTCACACCATCTGGTGAAAATCAAGCGCTATTTGTAAGCGGGATAATAGATGAACAATAGTTATACTAACAATATCTATACGTCACTCGAGAGGTCACAAATAACAATCGTTGTTCCTCGGCGGGGAATCAATGACGAAGGCAAGGGCAAGAAACATGCCCTCTATCGCCTCATCTCTGCTGCGAAGACGGAGTATGTGTGGATGCAAGACGATGACATCGTCTTGCATAGTTTAGAGGACGCCCTAACGGGCTACAGTTTAAAAGCACCCCAAAATGCTATGGGCATTTTCGGGCCCCCCGCCAAGTTTAAAGGTGAAGACTTATTGATTCTGCCTTTACGTATGGAATCGGAGAATGAAAAGCCATCGCTATTGGAGCGGTTGCAAATAGCGGAGTATGCTGCGATTCAGCAACTTACCATAGAGACTGCTAAGCGGGGACATGCGGTGATGTGTAGCGGGGCGAACTTGATAGCCAAGCGCGATAGATGGCTGGAGTCGTATGAAGATTTGCATCCTGAGATCCCCAGTGGCGATGATATGTTTCTCTTGGAGTCGTTTAAGCGCAGGGGATTAAAGATCGCTGTGAGCGAGAGCGAAGAACTGACCGCGATTGTACGACCACATACTTCGTGGAAAGCCTTCTTCCGTCAGCGCATGCGCTGGGCAGGCAAGGCTCCTAAATACAAGGACAAAGATATTTTGCGTTGTGGGGCGATAGTGTTGGGTATGAATCTGTTGCAGTTGGTTTGTCCGTTGGTATTATTGGTAAAATTTCCAATCGAATATCGCTTAATTAGACGCCGTGACAAATCTGTTTCCTTTGGGACTGCTTTGCTGCTTGAGGTAGTATATCCTATATATATCCTATATACATTGATTGGTGGTTTATTCCGTAAGCGTTGGTAGCGGTAAGGTATAGCATGAACCCGTTATGAAATAATCGTTCGAACAAAGTGAGATAAGAACCCGTAAAAAACTCATTAAAGGTCCGTTATAGGTCCGTAATAGGTCCGTAATAAATAAGAGAGAGGCACGTCTGCCTCTCTCTTGTTTGTTGTGGTTTGTGTGTGCCGTTAAATTACTCAGCAACTGGCTCTGTAGTCTCAGCCTCGAACTCAGGTACAGCTTGAGCAGCTTCTTGTTGAGCCGCAGCCTCTTGTACTTGCTCGGTGATAGCACTACCCTCTTCTACTGCTTGATCAGCGCTTTTGTTAAAACCAACAGCAATGATACTCAAGGCAATGATGATACCCATGAGAGTCCAACTTGCTTTCTCCAAGAAATCAGCAGTCTTAGGAGCACCCATCACTTGGTTACCACTAGAGAAACCTGCAGCCAAACCACCACCCTTGCTGTTTTGAACAATTACTAAAAGGGTAAGCAATACTGCTGCAATGACAATTAAAATGGTTAATAAAATGTACATAATATTATGAATTTAGTTTGTTTATTCTGTTTTGAGTGTGCAAAGGTACAACAATTTTCTGACATGTGCAAATATTCTGTTGTTTTCCCGCTATTCTCTTATTGTTTGAGGAGTTCATCAATGCGTTCCATCTTAGCTATTGTCTCATCTAGATGAAAATGCAACTCTGGGATTACGCGCAATTGATGGCGTTGCAGATTACCCATCTCTCCACGGATCTTACCCATATCCGAATTGATTTGCTCCATCGCCATTGGTGCATTCGCATCAGGAAAGATACTCAGATAAACGTGCGCGATACTCAAGTCAGGCGACACACGCACCTCGCTCACGCTAATCAGCGTGCCCGATAACGCGCGCGTATATTTAAGGAATATACTGCTGAGATCCTTTTGGATGAGTCTTTCTATTTTTTGTTGTCTTGTTGATTCCATTTTGTCAGTAATATAACACAAATAGGGAAAGGAGATACAACTCTTTTCCCTTTAGGTCCTTAAAGTCCTTAATGCCTTAAGGAGATCCTTAAGGTCCTTAAGGGTTAAGTTGGATTAGCGTTTGTGGCGTCCTTCGTCAGCAACGGTAAGTTTCTTGCGACCATGAGCGCGGCGAGCTGCCAATACGCGACGACCGTTAGCAGTAGCCATACGAGCACGGAAACCGTGTTTGTTACGACGACGACGTTGTGAAGGTTGGAATGTACGTTTCATGTCTATGTTATTTTATGCCCCATCTCGTGGGCGGATTAATAATTTACATGCGAAAAAGCGTGCAAAGGTACTGCTTTTTTTTGGATTGACCAAATATTTCTGCATTTTTTTTAGAAAAATCATCCAATTTCTTGCATATTTGTATTTTTTTTCGTACCTTTGTACGTTCTATGTGCAAATAGACAAGAAACCATAAACTTAATTTACATTTTGTTTTAAGAATAATTGAGTCATGGATTTACAATCTATCAAACAACAATTTAACATCATAGGTAATAGTCCTCTCTTGAACAGAGGTATTGAGATAGCTATGCAAGTGGCTATCACCGACTTAAGCGTACTAATCATCGGAGAATCAGGAGCAGGTAAAGAGCATTTCCCAAAAATCATACACCACTACTCCTCACGCAAACATGCGCCCTATTTCGCCATCAACTGCGGAGCTATCCCTGAAGGAACCATCGATAGCGAACTATTTGGTCATGAGAAAGGCGCTTTTACCGATGCTAAATCCGAACGCAAAGGATACTTTGAGATAGCCGACGGCGGAACATTATTTCTAGATGAAGTAGGCGAACTCCCCCTCTCTACCCAAGCAAGATTGCTCCGCGTGCTGGAGACAGGAGAATACATGCGTGTAGGCTCGAGCAAAACCCTCAAGACTAACGTGCGCGTAGTCGCCGCTACCAACCTCAATATCCCACGCGCAATAGAAGAAGGTAAGTTTCGTGAAGACCTCTATTACCGCTTAAACGCAGTGGGCATACGCGTGCCATCCCTGCGCGAGAGACGAGACGATATTCCATTGCTATTCAGGAAGTTTGCTCGCGATTTCGCCGACAAATACAATATGCCATCTATCCGTCTAACAGACGAAGCAATGGAGATGGTCAAAGGCTATTATTGGCGAGGAAACGTGCGACAACTGAAGAATGTGGTGGATCAAATTAGCGTCATCGAACAACGCCGTGAAATCACACCAGAGATACTAGCCAACTACTTGCCTAAGAACGAACAATCAACTGGTTTAGTAGCCGTTCACTCTCAACAAAATAGCTATGCTGAGTCCCAAAACATAGAGATGCTCAAGCAAGTGGTTTATAGTCTGAGCAAGGAACTAGAAGCCCTCAAAAAGCAAGTTCAAGAGATGAACAACAGCAATCGCATTCTGATTGAACGTGTGGAGGAAATAGAAGAACAAACACCTCTCCCAGTAGAAGTGAAACAGCCTGAAATAGAGGATGTTGTGACCGAATCCGAGATAGAAGATGTGACACCCGTAGAAACAGCTCCTACCGTCATCAAAACCAAAGCCGACCGCGACCGCGAAGCCATAGAGGAAGCCCTCAGAGCAAGCGGAGGCAATCGCAAAGTGGCTGCCGACATGCTCGGAATAAGCGAAAGAACATTGTATAGAAAGTTGAAAGTTTAGTGTTTAGTGTTGAGTGTTGAGATGATGAAGAAACTGAGTATATTATTTTTATTAGCAGTCGTATTGAATAGCTGCGTCATTAGTTACAAATTCAATGGCGCAAGTATTGACTACACCAAGACCAAAAGCATCTCCATTGCTGATTTTCCCAATGTGGCAGCCTTGGTGTATGCCCCATTGAGCGCAAACCTATCCGACGGCATTCGGGACTTGTTTCAACGCCAAACACGTCTTGAACTAGTACGACGAGGTGGTGACTTGGAGCTAGAAGGCGAGATCACAGGTTATCAATTAACCCCTATGGCAGTATCCGCAGACAGTTACGCAGCGGAAACCAAACTGACCATCACCGTACGCGTTCGCTTTACCAACAACGTCAATCCAGAGGAGTCTTTTGAGAAAAACTATACCGCTTACCAGACTTTTGATGCCTCCCAAATGCTCAATGACGTGCAAGATGAATTGTGCAACACGATGATCCAAGAGATTGCAGATCAGATATATAACGACACAGTAGCTAAGTGGTAAAAACAGCCTTTCACATAGCATGGCGGTATTTGTTTGCCAAAAAACAATTCAATGCCATCCACATCATCACCACAATCTCATCCATTGCGGTGGGCGTAGTGACGGCCGCTATGATATGCGTCATGAGCGTGATGAATGGGTTTGGAACCATGGTGGAGCAGATGTTCTCTCAGTTTGACCCCGACATACGCATCACCGCCCAAAATGGCAAATCTTTTCACCTCTCCCCAGAGACCAAAGACCAATTATTAGCCCTGCCCGAAGTCAATCTCCTGAGCGAAAGCATTGAGGAGACCGCATTGATATACTTCGAGGACAAACAGACACCCGTACAATTGATGGGTGTAGATTCGGTGTTTGACTCGTTGACGGACATTGACAACATCATTACCGATGGACATTTTGAAGTCTATGACGGAGCCTTCGATCGCGCTGTGTTAGGACAACTCTTAGCTTGGAAAATAGGCATCGGAGCACGATTTATACATGGCATACAGGTGTATGTGCCCAAGCGAAACAGCAAGGTGAACATGCTACGCCCCGATGCCAATTTCAATACAGAGACATGCTTCATCGCAGGAATTTTTGCGGTCAATCAGCAGAAATACGACGAGAATACCATGATTGTTGACATAGACTTCACACGTCGTCTATTGGAATATGACTCCACCGAAATGACCGCGCTGATGGTCTCTACTCAAGGGAATATCAAACAAGCGAAACGCGCCATCGCCCAAGTCATGGGAGAAGGGTACAACATCCATGATCGCTACGAACAACAAAAAGACTTCTTCCGCATATTGCGCGTAGAAAAACTACTCACATCCTTATTGCTCGCTTTCATCCTACTAATCGCCACTTTCAACGGCATAGGCGCACTATCCATGCTCATTATTGACAAGAAGAACGACATCCGTATATTATCGCACCTCGGAGCTAACGAACAGTTAATCAAGCGTATATTCTTGTTTGAAGGTTGGTTGGTCAATGCCATTGGTGCCATCGGAGGAGTAGTCGTCGGACTAACCATATGCCTCCTACAAGAGCATTTTGGACTGCTCAAACTCGGCAATGGCGTGGAGTATGTCATCTCCGCATATCCCGTAGCAGTACAAGGAATAGACATACTACTAGTAATCGGTATCGTATGGATATTGAGCCTCATATCCGTATGGATCCCCGTAAGAAGAATCAAACTATAAATATGAAAAATTATATCTATCTCATACTTTTCTTATTCGCTGTGGGTTGCAACCCCTATAACAGACCAACCCATCCATCTTCACCCCCCACACTCAAAGCGGATAGCGTCTATACTAAGGCAGACTTTAGACAGCATGGAGACTACTACAACACTGGCCACCAAGTCTTTGCCATTGACCTTTTATCCGAGGGATTGAAGTACGACTCTACATTTCATATTTCAGGATCAGGATGCAATCTGTTTTTATCGGATATTTTTGTTCGTACCGATTCGCTGATTGCAGGACATTACGAGATGGACTCCGTGGCCAAAGAGATGACCTTCTTACGTGGCATGAATTTTGAAGGCAACATCACGGGCACATATTTGCTACATATCAACGAAGATCAAATACAGAAAATTGTATTATTCACGGGCGGAAGCATGGATATAGAATATTTAGAAGACGATATTCTACTTGATTTCTCGCTATACACAGCTGATTCCACCTTTTATCATGCCACCTACCAAGGTCTTGCAACCTACCGTTAACCAACCGATGCTGACGAAGGAATACCATACATATCTCAAGTTAGAACGTGGACTAAGTCCCAACTCCGTAGCGGCATACGAACAAGACCTCCAACGGCTCACATCGTATATGCAGCAGCACAATATCGATGTTGTCAAAGCCACATACGAGGATCTACAAGCCTTTTTGTTTGACACCTTCCAAAGCATCTCCTCCGTCCGTACACAAGCACGATTAGTGGCTGGTGTACACTCCTTCTACCGATTTTTGTTGTACCACAATTACATCCAACAGGACCCCTCTGAGTTGCTCGAAACGCCCAAAAAAGAACATCATCTACCCGATGTACTGACCCTAGATGAAATAGATAGTATGATCGCCCAACTAGATATGTCCAAGCCCGAGAGCCATCGCAATCGCGCCATCATTGAGATGCTCTACGGCAGCGGGCTACGCGTGAGCGAACTAGTTAACCTTCGCTTGAGCGATATCTACCGACTAGAAGGATTCATGCGCATTATTGGCAAAGGAAGCAAACAACGATTAGTACCTATTTCTCCAGTAGCAGATCAATGGCTTCAGTATTGGTTGGAAGACCGTAGTAAGTTGGACATCAAACCAGAATATAGCGATATTGTTTTTCTCAATCGTTATGGCAGACAGCTTACGCGTGCGATGATCTTTACCATCATCAAGACCCTCGCCCGACAAGCCGACATACACAAAAACATCTCTCCACACACCCTGCGACACTCTTTTGCGACCCACTTGCTGCAAAACGGCGCCGACTTGCGTATCATCCAACAACTATTGGGACACGAAGATATCACTACCACAGAGATTTACACACATATTGAGATACAAGACCTGCGCGAAGCAATACTAAAGTACCACCCAGAAAACAGATGAAACGACTCATATTCATATTATTCGGACTATGGGCTATGGGCTATGGGCTATTCGCCCAAGAGACCATCGTCGTGGGCGAAGTGTACGACGCACACACAGGCGAGGCTATCTCCAATGTGAACATATACCTTCAAGGCACACAGATAGGCACTACCACCAATAGCGAGGGATTGTTCCTACTTCGTACACAGCAAGAGAAAACACGCACCATGGTGGTGAGTGCTGTAGGATACCATACCGAACGATTTAAGATTGAACCTCACACCCAGTCTGGAATAGATATTGCTCTACGTGAGAAAGTAGGAAATATAGGCGAGGTATTCATAAGCCCAGGAGACAACCCTGCCCTACCACTTATGGAGAAAGTACGGGCTCGCAGACAGCAAAACGACCAACACTACACAGGGGATATCACCTCATCCACTACCCTCTATGTATCTGATATTCAATCCAAACACCTCAAACGCTCTCTCTGGAAGAACCTGCAAGAAGGAATGATCGCACAGGATTCTACCTATATCATTCCACTCTATTGGAGGCAGCAATTTGCTGATAGTGTAGAAGAAAAAGCAGCCTTCCTCACCGAAACCGACTATCAGATATTATTGGCACAATTGCCCGAGACATATAATTTCTACAACAATAATCTGCCCATCTTCACAGCCTCTATGCTCAGTCCCTTAGCGGCAGCGGGCAATACATACTATCATTACTATTTGATAGACAGTACGTTGGTTGACCAAGAGAAACATTATCTATTGCATTTTAAGACCAAGAATCCTTTCTATGCCACCTTCAATGGCGAAATGACCATAGACTCCGCCACCTGTGCTTTGAGGCATATACGCGCAACTATTCCAGTACAGAATAGCATCAATTTCTTGCGCAATCTCACCATAGAACAGCATTATGCCGCGGACAATACTGTATCTAGCGAGCAAACCAATATGCTTATGGACTTTGCCATCAAAGCGGACTCCAGCAAGCTCTTTCCTACGCTTATGCTCTCTCGTTCGACGCAAATAACACCCGTCGAGCATCCCACACTTCGCACACTACCTACCACCCCTTTGGCAAATGATTCGCTCATCCTTCCAGCTTTGGATAGCCTGAATAATACCCTCTTATTCAAAACTGCCAAATTTATCGCATATGTTTTCCAAACAGGCTATATACCAATGACCAAACATGTAGAACTAGGTCAAATCAATCAGTTTCTACATTTTAGCCAACCAGAAGGCTACCGCCTCACGCTGCCTCTACGAACGACCGAAGAACTATGGAAAAACGTATGCCTAGAAGCCATGGTGGGATATGGTACAGCAGATAGAGCATGGAAAGGATATGGAAAAATCAATATCGCACTACCTACCCAACGGCGACATCATATGTATCTCAAATACAGCGATGAATATATTCACTCCGACGTGGATGAGTTCCATGAATACTTACGTGAGAATAGTGTCTTTGGTCCACAAATCAACCTTATCACCAATCTCATGGAGGAAGTGCCATTCAATGAGAAATACTTCTACAACCCCATGACTCGTCGCCAAGAGGGACGCATACACTTTGAAGACGACTGGAATAACTATCTAGAAACCCAATCATACCTAAAGATAGGACAACTCGGTTATGGTCTGGCTACCCAAGATTACCATAGCCAGCCTAGCCTGTTTTATGCCACATTAGGCGCTTCTGCGCGATTGAGTTTTAATGAGCGCAAAGTGGATTTGCACTTCCAGCGCAAGCATATCTACAACCATCTACCTGTTATATATATTGGCGCAGAAATGGGTAGTTACCAGTTAGACAATATGCCATCCTATCGCATGTATGGCAATTTGCAGTTACTTCTACGCCACAATGTTGATCTCGGTATGGCGGGAGAATTGGATTACCGTGTGCAGGCAGGTTTGGTGTTTGGCAAAGTACCCTACCCGCTGCTTCACCATTTCGCAGCCAACCAAACCTACACCTTTGACCCTGATCGTTTTTCACTTATGAATATCAAACAATACGCCGCCGACCAATATATCGCGCTACATGCCCATTGGAATGGCAAAGGTGTATTATTCAATCTCATCCCTGGACTGCGTTATGCGCGTCTTCGCGAATTACTCGTATTAAAAGTGGCATATGGTGGATACCGCAACGACCACCAATCCGTATTGGCTTTCCCCAAAAACGAACTAGTTAACTACCAAACACTTTCAGCACCAACGACTCCATATGTAGAACTTGGTGCTGGTATAGGAAATATCCTTCGCATTGGCGAACTATACGGCGTGTTCCGAGTAACGCATCTAGATGACCCTACTCCATGGTGGACCATTCGTTTTAGATTACATATAGGAATGTAGGAGCAGCGGAGCTGCTGTTCAGAAGGTTCAGTAGCGCTTCGCGCTTGTTCAGAAGGTCACTCCTCAACTCCTAAACACCTGAACTCCTGAACATAAAAAAAGATTGTCACGAATGACAATCTTTTTTCTTTTAACTATTGCGATAGTTCTTAGGAGTTGTTCCTACATGCGTTTTGAAGAAACGATTGAAGAACGCTACATTCTCAAAACCTAAACTAATAGCTATCTCCTTAATCGGGGTGACAGACAATTTCAGCTGCGCCTTGGCATCCGTCAAAATAGCTTCTACGATCAAATCACCTGCTGTACGTTGACTGGCCTGCTTAATCGTAGAGCAAAGATGAGGCACCGTAATATGCAATGCTTCCGCATAATCGGACACATGATGCCATTCGTGATAATGCTTCATCACCAATTCGCTATACTCATGGTAGATCTCCGTCTTACGATCCATCACCTTAGAGGTCGCATCACTATTGGCTACAAAATAATCCTGGAACACCAAATGTACCAAGTTATAGATATGCACCATACGCTCGCTATTCAGCATACTAGGCGAACAATTGACTGCCTCCTCTATCAATTGAGAGAAATCATTAATAATCTTCGCTTGCTCATTCGTCACATTTACGATTTGACAAGCATCAACAGTCACCAAACGTGGACGACGAATACTATAGGCATTCTTCTCCAAGAAAGAGGATGAGAAAATGATATAACTCAATTGAGCGTCCTCACTAAACTCATGCACCAAGAAGAAACTATTAGGTGCCAAATAAATCAAATCATTCTCACGGAAATCGTATTGGGTAATATTGACCGTCGCACGGGCTTTACCCTTAATCATAAACGCATATACGCCACACAAAATCTTGCATGGAAAACGCATATACTCGTTCAACACTTTGCCGCTGGCCTCACCAAAGATATAATCAATGGGGCAATCAATCAATGGAATATCGTTTTGCATAGTAATTATGATTTATGCTGCAAAGGTACACAAAATATTTGGAATAAACAAAAAAAAAAGCATATTTTAACAAATAAAACATGCTTTTTCTTAAGAATCAACAGTTTTTCACCCACGTACCGTGATATGGAAACAAAGTCGGATCGTAGCCATGTCGTTCTGTGAGCCAAGGAGTTGTAGTGGGGATTTGTCTTCCTAAGACCGCTT
>JAZQTO010000016.1:0-28962 GCA_045630805.1 Paludibacteraceae bacterium | reverse complement strand
CATCATTATTTGACGCACGAAGTTCGAGCATATAAGCAATCTTCTCTGCATTCATTCCCTCAGGATCGTAAATTGCTCCATCAGGACCAGAGATTCCAATAACCTTGGCACCAAGTTCTGTAGCCTTTGTTGCAGCGCCCCATGCTACATTTCCGAAACCTGAAAGCACTACGGTCTTATCCTTGATATCCTTTCCAGCCATCTGAAGCATATGCTGAACGAAATAAACTGCACCGAAACCAGTCGCCTCTGGGCGAAGGATAGAGCCGCCCCAAGTCATACCTTTACCAGTCAACACACCAGTGTGGTATTCACGTGCAAGCTTTTGGTACATACCGTTGAGGAAGCCAATCTCGCGACCGCCCACACCTACATCACCTGCTGGAACATCGGTATCGACACCGATATTGCGCCAGAGTTCGAGCATGAAGGCTTGGCAGAAACGCATGATCTCCGCATCGGATTTACCAACTGGATCGAAGTCTGAACCACCCTTAGCACCACCCATAGGAAGAGTAGT
This sequence comes from Paludibacteraceae bacterium, assembly GCA_045630805.1. Lineage (GTDB taxonomy): Bacteria > Bacteroidota > Bacteroidia > Bacteroidales > Paludibacteraceae > Colicola. The sequence goes on along the minus strand of JAZQTO010000016.1, from coordinate 28,442 downwards.
CAAAGCATTTTTGAAAGTTTGTTCAAATCCTAAGAACTTGAGCATAGAAGGGTTAACAGCCTTGTGGAAACGCAAACCGCCTTTGTAAGGACCAATAGCTGAATTGAATTGTACACGGTAACCGAGGTTGGTTTGAACTTCGCCTTGGTCGTCAATCCATGTTACGCGGAAAGTAAAGATACGGTCTGGCTCTACCATACGCTCAACGATCTTTGCCTTCTCGTACTCAGGGTGTTGATTGTACACCTCTTCGATAGACTCTAGCACTTCTTGCACAGCTTGCAGATACTCTGACTCGCCTGGGTGCTTAGCAGCAAGATGCTGCATGATAACTTCAGTTTTCATTGTTGTATTATTTTGAGTTGTTTTGTTGTAGTCATTCTAGTAGGATTAGTCATACTAGTTGGCGGGTGCAAAGTTACTACTTTTTTTTCAAATACACAAAAAATGTAGTACCTTTTTCTGAGGTTTGGAACGTTATTTTTCCGCCACTACCTTCTACGATATTCTTAGATATAGCTAACCCTAGTCCAGCTCCCGTGTTTTTGGTTGTGAAATTAGGCACAAACACTTTGGAACGGATATCTTCAGGAATACCTGGTCCATTATCTGAAATAGAGATTTCTATCCATTGATCAGTTTCCGACAAGTTTTTAATAAGTCGTTGTTGATCTGGAACTTGCTTAAGCACAATGATAAGATCCCCATTCTCTTGCCCCTCCATTGCCTGTAAGGCATTTCGCACAATATTAGTAAATACCTGTGTTATTTGCTCGGCGTCCGCTATCACATCTACCCCTGCATCTGGACCGATATATCTGATTGGTAGCTGAGCATCATTATTGCGCAGAAGTGTAATGACCGTGTATAATTTCTTTGCCACATCCACCTCGGTAGGATTAACTTCAGGCATCTTAGCAAAAGAAGAGAAAGACTTGGCGATATGTCCTAAAGTTTCTATTTGCTCAATGAGTAATTGTGTGGAGCGATCAAAATAGTCGTCAAATCGTTCCGAACCCTTATGGCGCTGCAATTGTTGGAGGGTCAGTTTCATAGGCGTAAGAGGGTTATTGATCTCATGTGCCACTTGACGCGCCATGGTTCGCCATGCGCCTTCTCGCTCGGATCGGGCAAGACGTTGGGTTGATTCAGCCAAAGCATCCATCATATCATTGTAATGCTGAATCAAATCACCTACCTCATCGCGAAAGAAATAAGAAATATGCTGTCCTTTTTCCCCTAAGCGATAATTTTTAAGTTGGGTACTAATCGTTGTTAACGGAGAAGAAACCCCTCGTGCTACTAGCCAAACCACCAAGATAGAAACCAGTAACAGCAAGATATACAAAGGCAAAAGTCTGACCACAAACTTCTCCACATCTGCACTCATCGCCTCTTGCGATATAAAGCTAGGAATAACAATATAACCAATCTTAGCAAAACTACCATTGACAAAGTCAGTATATGCTGCTAAATAGCGGACCTGTCCCAGTTGTTCGAATTGCACCATAGGTTCGTCCATTGAGAAAAACGCCTCTGGAGCAATATAGTGCGAAACCATACCTAAATCAAAGATTTGAGGACAGGAGCTGCCTAACAACTTACCATTCATATCATAGACATGGATATCCGTTTCGAAATCAAAACTCATATCACGCAAATCCACATTGAGTGCATAGCGATGTGAGCTTCCCAACTCCATATCCCAAAAATACATACTCTGGAGTGCTTGTTGGATATAACGTGCTTTTTCTTGCAACTGATTCTGCTGACGAACGAGAAAGACCTGTCGAATGTGCATCACAGACAAAATAAACGTAGAAGCAAGAGCTAGCAACATCACAGGTGTCAATATCAATTGCAAACGTCCCGCAAGATTCATATTACGAATTCCACGATTCTTAATCAGATGATAAATAGCTGAAATAATCAGAACAAACACAAGTGTTAGGGTCAAAGCATAGTAAATAAATAGTTTGCTTCTAGAACTATCTTCTTCGTGCTTCTCCGATGCCAAAATTGCTTGATAAGAGAAGTTATCTATTCGTATATCTTCTTGTTTAGCAACAGATTGTGGATTTTTGTGCAGTGAGAACAAGTATTCTCCATTCAAAGAAGTAATAGGGTAAAAATCTTCTGACTTACCCTGTCTTCGGGTTAAGCCCCATGACTTATTCCCCTTGAAAGGTTGGATAAAAGTGTTATTCAGATTTTCACTCGTAACACGATATGCATATTTGATGGGAATAATCGTAAGCACATGCATATCCCCCACACGAGTGCGCTTGCATACACCTTGCGCATTATTCCATTGGGCATACTGCCACTGATCATAGACATCTTGCATCGGCAAGTATGAGGAACTCAACCAAGAGTCAGTCCAATAGACCAAACGTTGTCCATGGTAAATATAGAGCAAAATATCATCAACAGACTGTAGAGAAGATGTCAATGTGTCGAAATCATTAACCGCCAAGGCATCGCATATCCGCTGCGTCAGGATTTCAGCTCGTTGCTGCTGAAGGTGCAATTGACGTTCTATTCTACGAGCACCACGTTCAAAACTGTCACACGAAACCAAACTGCCCATCAACAGCAACAGGATTGATATTAAACGAATAACAGATATTCTCTTCATAGCAATAAACATTGCACATCTATTTGAGAGTGCAAAAATACAAAAAAAATATGGAACTCGCAAGAGGTCCAACAATATTTATACAAAAATACATAAGTTTTCTTTTGTTTACGCGTGCGCGCGCGTACCTTAAGAAATATATCTGTGCAAAATCATTCTTTTTTTCAAAAAAAAGTCAAAATATTTGGTCATATCAAAAAAAAGCAGTACCTTTGCAGTCGCTTTTGGTAATTGGGAATTGTGAATTAAGAATTTTGAGTTACCAAAAAAGATATTTCAGCTAATATCTGGAAGGATGGGTGAGTGGCTGAAACCAACAGTTTGCTAAACTGTCGTACGGGTAACCGTACCGGGGGTTCGAATCCCCCTCCTTCCGCAGAAAAAGGATGCCATGAAACAGAAGATTGGCATCCTTTTTTTGATTAAAAGAATAACATAAAAAATCTTGATTATGAAACGAACAAAGTGGATCATATTAACCATCCTAGCAATTATCTTGATTGTCATAGGAAGTTTCTTAGCAAAACAATACTATCATTATGCCGTATCTAACTTCAAGAGTTATGATGGTGAGGCACATAGTTACCAAGTGTATCCTGGTATGACTTCCGATTCCGTGTTGGCAAGTATCACTAACGATTACCAAATGGCATCAGAATTGGCATGGTGTATGCATTGTCAATACATGCACTATGAACACCCCAAACCAGGTCATTATCGCTTTGCTGCTGAGATTAGCAATAGAGAGTTGATTCGTCGTTTACTCCTGGGAGAACAAACCCCTATCAAACTATCCTTCACTCAAGCTATTCGTACACGCGAACAATTAGCGGCACATATGGGCAAAAAACTCATGTTGGATTCAGCCGAAGTAATTGAGAGACTTAATAACAAGGAGTATATGGCGCACTTTGGACTAGCGCCTGAAACAGCAGTATGTCTTTTTATTCCAAACACTTATGAGGTATATTGGACAATGACTGCGGATCAACTCTTTGCTCGCATGCACAAAGAATATCAACGATTCTGGAACGATGAGCGTATGGCAAAGGCAAAAAAGCAAGGTTTAACTCCTGTAGAAGTTGCCACTATAGCCTCTATCATTGCTTCTGAGACCAACAAATCGTTTGAATATCCAACTATTGCATCTATCTATATTAACCGTTTGCGAAAAGGTATTGCGTTACAAGCATGTCCTACTGTGATTTTTGCTGTAGGTGATTTCTCTCTGCGCCGTGTATTGAAGCGTCATTTGGCAATTGATTCGCCATACAACACATACAAATACAGAGGATTACCTCCAGGTCCTATTCGTTTGGCAAGACCAGAAGTAATCGATGCAGTATTAAATGCTCCTAAGACAGATTACCTATATATGTGCGCTAATCCTGATTTTTCAGGCACTCATGTATTTTCTTCTTCCTACTCTAAGCATAGCGCAGTAGCTCGTGAATACCAACGCGAACTCAACAAACGAAAGTTAAAATAAGACTTTTGTTATTCTTTGATACACAAAGACATAGAAAATTAGTGTTGAAATAGTCGTATTTTTTTAGGCAGAAAATTTGGTTGTTCCTAAAAAATGTTGTACCTTTGTCCCGAATTTCAACTGTTTAGTGGACTAAAGTTTACTATTAAACGACTAAAAACATGAAACAGATACATAATGAAAATCGTGGTTATCGTATTCTATTTCCGTTGGTAACTTGGATGTTTCGCCATTCATACCGACACATAAAATATATAGGAACAGAAAACATACCACAAGACGGAGCAGTCATTTTTGCTCCCAATCACACTAATGCTCTGCAAGACGCGCTAGCTGTATTATCAATCAATTCTGAGCGTAAAGTATTTGTGGCTCGTGCCGATATTTTCCGCAACAAGAAGCTAGCTAAATTCCTAAGTTTCTGTAAAATAATGCCAATCCGTCGTATGCGCGATGGAGCAAGCGAAGTACTCAAAAACGACGAGACCGTTGAGCGTGCTATTGACACCTTACAAGAAGGTGTACCTTTCTGCATTCTACCAGAAGGTACCCACAGAACCAAACACTCACTTCTGCCATTGGGCAAAGGAATTTTCCGCATTACCATACGTGCTAACGAGAAATTTGGCAAGGAGAAGCCCATTTATATTGTACCCGTAGGTTTGGAGTATAGTGATTGGTTTCATCTTTGGGACACACTTGTTATCAATATTGGCAAGCCGATCAACATGACCGAATTTATTGCTCAACATGCAGATTTAGAGCAGCCTAAATTGATTCTCGCAATGCGCGAGGAGCTCACTAATCGCATGCGTGAACAAATCCTTTGGGTGCCTGATGATGAGAATTATGAGAAGAATTGGGAAGAACTCAGCCACAATCGTCCTGCCCATAAGAATTGGTTTCCTAAGCATAGAATGCCAAAGTGGCTATTACTCTTGATGTTGGTATTGATGTCGCCTTTGGCTTTGGTGGCAGGCGTAATAACCTTGCCATTGTGGCTTGCGTGGTTGATTATTCGTTGGGCTATCAAAGATCCTGCTTTCCACAACTCTGTGCAGTTTGTATGGCAATTGATTATCATTCCATTAACAGGATTTATCACCATGCCATTTTGGATGTTCTTGCAAGAGTATATGTATTTGGCTCGTAAATTTAACAAGCCAGATGAGACGAAGTAATTTTGAATTGTGAATTAAGAATTTTGAATTATGATAAAAGCTTATATCATTCTCGCTTGTTACATAATCTTCCCAATATTGATTATTGAGGCGTTCAAGCGTTGGACTATTGTTCAAAAGATTGGTACTGTGGTACTTGCGTATGCAGTAGGAATTATAGCTTCGCTCTGCGGAGTATTTAATTTTGCGACGCCAGAGGTAGCTGAGAGTTTTAGCAAACTGCAATCAACCATCATGAGTGTGGCAGTTCCACTGGCAATTCCATTGATGCTCTTCAACTGCGACTTCAAGCTATGGACAAAGTCACTACCTAAAACGGCTTGGGCATTAGTGACGGGTATTGTGGCAGTCATTATCGCTTCCATCTCGGGTTATTTTATCTTCCGCAACAATGTGCCAGAGATAGCCAAAGTAACTGGTATGATGGCGGGTATTTACACTGGCGGAACAATGAACTTCAACGCATTGGGTGCAGCATTGAATGTGGATCGTTCAGTAATGGCGATTGTGCTAGCATTCCAAATGGTGATTACTACACCATATATATTCTTCCTCTTGGGTGGCGGTTATAAGATTTTCCGTAAGTTATTGCCATACAAAGATATAACTCACAAAGGTCGCATGGATGAAGATCAAGTTGAGACCGCCGATGTAGAAAACTATCGCGGCATGTTCGAGAAGAAGAACTTCATTGGTATGATGAAGGGACTGGGATTGAGTGTCATTTTCCTTGCGGTTGGTGCTGGCTTAGCATTGCTGATTACTGGCACCTTGAACGAACTCGTTGTAATCTTGACTATTACCACCTTGTCCATCATTGCTTCGTTCTTTAAGAAGGTACGCGAATTGCCAAAGACCTTTGAGTTGGGTATGTTTTTTATCCTGATTTTCAGCGTGATCGTGGCATCGATGTTTGACATCAATAGTGTAAACGGCGGTTCGTTGTACATAGGTGGATTTGTGCTGTGGATTATTGGCATTTCGGTAGGCTTGCACTTGTTGCTTTGCCGTATCGCTAAGGTGAGTGGCGATCTGTTCTGCGTTTGCCAAGTAGGTCTCTTATGCTCGCCTCCATTCGTGCCACCAATCGCAGGTGCGATGAAGAACAAGAAAGTCCTGATTTCAGGTATCGTAGTGGGTTTGGTAGGTTATGCCATCGGTACATACCTAGGCGCGCTCTTGGCGTGGGTGCTTGGGTAGTTAATAGTTAATATTTAATGTTGTTATGAAACGTCTATTTTTACTTATCATAAGTGTATTACTAGTGATGCCTATTTTGGCAGCGAAGAAAGAAAAAGTACAACAAGTTGATTCACTTGGTCGTAAGATTAAAACGGGTTGGAACTTTGGTGCTTTGCCATCTGTGGGTTTTGATGCCGATTTAGGTTTCCAAGGTGGTGCACTCGCTAATGTTTACTACTATGGCGATGGTTCGCAATATCCAGAGTATATCCACTCTATTTACGCCGAAGCTGCATACACCACGAAGAATTATGGAATATTCCGCGTCAATTTCGATAGCAAAGGTTTGATTCCTAAACATCGTTTGACAATAGATGCTACCTATCAACCTGATGCGATGTGCGATTTCTATGGTTTTAATGGCTATCAGTCTGTGTATAATCAAGATTTCCACAAGTGGAAGAAAGACCCAGACAAAATGAATGTGGCAGATTACCAATCACGTGCGTTCTACAAGTACAAACGTGATCTCTTCCGTTTTGCTGCTGATGTAGAGGGCACTATTTGGAAAGATATCAAATGGAATGCTGGTTTGGGCGTGCTCGGCTATATGATTGACGAGTGTAATATTGATATGCTCAATGGCAAGAATGAGTTTGATCCCAATATCCCACTAGGAGAACAAAAGGCGATGAATGAAGATATTGAGGGAATGTATGAGAAATACATCAAATGGGGACTGATTGACCAAGCCGAAGCCCGTGGTGGTTGGCACCCTTATTTGCGTGCAGGTTTGACTTATGATAGTCGCAATATGCGCACCTGTCCAACCAAAGGTATTTATGCCGATGCGTTCTTTACCTATACCGCAGCGTTTAATGCAGCATATGGTCAGCAAGCCGCAGCAGGCTACAACCATTTGCAATTTAACTTCAATTTCCGACACTATGTGCCTGTTTATCAAGATCGCGTGATTTTTGCGTATCGACTTGGTGTACAAAACAACATTGCAGGTAAGTCTCCATTCTACATGAACAGTTACCTCAATACTATTTTTATCCAACGCGTAATGTATGAGGGATTGGGTGGTGCCAACTCATTGCGTGGTATCATGCGTAACCGCATCTTGGCGAATGGTTTTGCATACGCTAATGTGGAGTTGCGTACTAAAGTGGCGAAATTTGATATTGGTCGCCAACACTTCTATATCGGTTTGGCACCATTCTTTGACTTGGGTGTGATTACCCAGCCTTATGAGTTGGATGAGGTGGAAATAAGAAAATTATATGATGAAGATTGCGTTGAAACTGCAGCTAAAATATCAAAAGGCGAAAATGCGGTAATGCCGATGGACTTTGACAAGTATTTTAAGTTGGATGAAAATGGAAACATTGACCAATCAGAGATTTATATGCCCCATATGGCAGCTGGTTTGGGATTGAAAATAGCTATGAACGAAAACTTCGTATTCTCTGTAGATTGGGCAATGGCATTGGATAAACGAGATAATGCTAAATGGGCTAACTTCTATATCAAGATGGGATACCTATTTTAGAGTTGAGAGTTAAGAGTTGAGAGTTGAGTGTTTAGAGTGTTCGTGAAAGCGAGCACTCTTTTTTTGTCCCAAAAGGATTGAGATAGATATAGGAATGATACGGTTTTGATAGGGTAAAACTACGGTGAGGTTCCGATGAAGTTCCGATGAAGTTCCGATGAGGTTCCGATGAAGTCCCGATGAGGTTCCTATGCACACAGAGGGCAGTACATGGGAAGAAAGAGGAACGCTAGAGGGGATACGAGATAGAACAACGGCGAACGAGGCGAATAAAAGGATAATAAAAGAGGTGTTTTTTATATAAAAGTTATATAAACACTTGCACAAGTCGGGGATTTTTACTAACTTTGCACCGTAATTTGTGCGAAGCGATTTAGCGTAATTTACGCAAAGCAATGTTACAAACATAACTTGAATATAAACTAACAAAAAAAGACTAATACAATCATGAAAACAATCAAAGGATTATTCTTAAGTATATTGCTGATTTTCACAGCATCTAGCAGCGCAGCCAAAGTACAAACAGGTATTGAGGTGCTAAGAGCAGATGGATTTAAGCTGCTCGAGGGCAAGCGCGTTGGTCTGACCACCAACCCTACTGGTGTGGATAGTAATTTGAAGTCCACAATAGATATTCTTTGGGAAGCAGAGAATGTCAATTTGGTTGCACTCTATGGTCCAGAGCATGGCGTGCGCGGCAATGTGCACGCAGGCGATGTGGTGGACAACGAAGTGGATAAGAAGACAGGGTTGAAGATGTACTCGCTCTACGGCAAAACCAAAAAGCCCAACAAAGAGATGATGGACGAGATCGATGTAATGGTGTACGATATTCAAGACAATGGTTGTCGTAGTTACACATACATTTCCACGATGGGTATGTTGATGGAAGCATGTATTGAGCACGGCAAAGAGTTGATCGTATTGGATCGCCCTAACCCACTCGGCGGCGAGAAAATAGAAGGATGCTTGGTGGAAGATGGCTATATTTCGTTTGTGAGTCAGTTTAAGATTCCATACTTGTATGGTCAGACTCCAGGCGAATTGGCATTGTACTTGAACGCAACCGATTATGAGAACAAGTGCAAACTGACTGTGGTGGAAATGAAAGGCTGGGAGCGCGATATGACATGGGATGAGACTGGTTTGGAGTGGATAGTTGCTTCTCCACACGTGCCACATGGACAATCCGCGGTGTTCTACCCTGTGACTGGTATCTTTGGCGAGTTCGGCTATATCAGCATTGGCGTGGGCTATACCTTGCCATTCGAAGTGATGGGTGCTCCATGGATTAGTGCAGACACTTTGGCAGAGGCGATGAACGCATTGGAGTTGCCAGGATTGGAGTTCCGTCCAATATATTACAAGCCATACTACAGTACCTTCCAAGGCGAGTTGTGCCAAGGTGTGCAAATTCATATTTTGGACTACGAGCAAGCACGTTTGAGCGAGGTTCAGTTCTTGGTTGTGCAAGAATTGATGCGCTTGTGGCCAGAGAAAGATTGGTTCCAATTGTGCAATCAAAAGCGTTTTGGTATGTTTGACAAGGTCTGCGGAACGAACAAGATTCGCGAGATGTTTGGCAAGCGCTACCAATGGGAAGACATTCGTGAGTATTGGTACAAAGACGTAGAAGCATATCGCGAGGCAAGTAGTAAGTACTATTTGTATTAGGCGAAAGGTTAAAGGCGAAAGGTTAAAGGTAAGGATATATGAAAAAATATATAGAAAGATTAGCGTGGGGAACGGATGCGGGTTTTTACCGTTTGATTCCTCAAGAAGTATTGCATCCCGCGACTGAGCAAGATGTATTGAAGATTATTGCTCGTGCTCACAAAGAGAAGAAACACATCACTTTCCGTGCCGCAGGAACGAGTTTGAGTGGACAAGCAATTAGCGATAGTCTGCTGGTGGTTTGCGGCAAGAAATGGGAGCAATACACAGTACATAATGAAGGCAAGAGCATCACGCTGCAACCGGGTATTGTCGGTCAACGAGTGAATGAGATATTGAAACCCTATGGCAAGTATTTCACTCCAGACCCTGCGAGTTTGAAGTCAGCCATGGTGGGCGGTATTGTGATGAACAATGCTTCTGGTATGTGTTGCGGCACTCATGCCAACAGTTATCGCGCCTTGAAGTCTGTGCGTATTATTTTGCCTGACGGCACATTGCTTGATACGGGCGACGAGAAGAATCGTGCTGCTTTTGTAATGAGCCACCAGAAGTTTATCCGCAAGATAGAAGAGTTGCGCGATAAGACTCGTAAGAATGCTAGTTTGATGGAGCGTATCCGCCGCAAATACAGCATTAAGAATGTGACGGGACTGACGATATTGCCTTTTGCGGAGTACGATGACCCATTTGATATCATCGCTCACTTGATGGTAGGTAGTGAGGGTACGTTGGCCTTCTTGTCATCCATCACTATGACCACTGGAGATATCTGTGGTTACTCCTCTTCCGCCCTCCTACTCTTCCCTACGACAAAGTCAGCTTGCGAGGCGATCATTGAGATGAAGACGACGGGTATGCTGTCCGCCGCAGAGTTCTTTGACCGCAAAGCTATGCAGACCGTGGAGAAGGATTTCCCTGAACTGCAAGGGCTTCCTGAAGATGCAGGTGCCGTATTGATTCGAACAGACGCAAGTACACAAGAGGAGCTAGAAAAGAAGAACGAAGTACTACAAAAAGTACTGAATACCTATAAGTTGTGCCAAGAGGCACAATTCACCTCTGATCCTGTATTGACGGGTAAATACTGGGCAATGCGCTCGGGTATTTTCCCAGCAGTAGGCGGTACTCGTGAGGTAGGAACAACGTGTTTGATTGAGGATATTGCCTTCCCTGTAGAGCATTTGGCAGAGGCAACCTTGGCATTGCAACAGCTGTTCAAGGAGCACAATTACCCAGAGGCAGTAATTTATGGTCACGCGTTGGAAGGTAACTACCACTTTATTTTGAACCAACGTTTTGATAGTCCTCAAGCCATTGAGCAATACGATCACATGATGCGTGCCGTGGTGGATTTGGTGGTAGATCAATACGATGGTAGTTTGAAGGCAGAGCACGGAACAGGTCGCAATATGGCGCCATTTGTTCGTCGCGAGTGGGGAGATGATGCCTACGAGTTGATGTGTGAGGTAAAGAAACTCTTTGACCCAGAGAATATTATGAACCCAGGCGTTATCTTCAACGAAGATCCAGCGTCGTACTTGCAACATATCAAGCCATTGCCTGAAGTGCATGAGATGATAGACCGTTGTATTGAATGTGGATTCTGCGAAGTGAACTGCGTGAGTTGTGGTTTTGCGTTGTCTAGCCGTCAGCGTATTGTCGTACAACGCGAGTTGGCACGCTTGCATGCTTCTGCAAAAGCAGGCAATAAAGCCGATGCTGCCTTGGAGAAGAAACTCAAGAAAGAGTTTGCCACTATCGGTCGTGACTTGTGCGCAGGAGATGGATTATGCTCCACCTCTTGTCCAATCAAGATCAATGTAGGCGAGTATATCCATATTGTACGCGAGCATGATATGAGCGGAGCAGGCAAAGTGTTAGGTCGTTGGGCTGGCAAGAATTTAGGTACTATCGGTACTGCACTTACAGGTATCTTGGGCGTAGCCCATGTAGCAAAGACAGTGATGGGCGACAAACTGACCACTTTGACAGGTAAAGCAATGCATTCTATGTCAGGCGGATTGATCCCATTATGGACACCATCTTTGCCAAAACCAGTAACTAAGAAAGATATTAAAACTGCCATAGAATACGGAGCGGTGAACGGTCTCAAAGGATTACGTGATAAGCGCGTGGTGTATTTCCCATCGTGCCTGAATCAACGTTTGAGTACACCAGATAAACCACTTGTGAACGATGTAACGGAATTGTTGAACAAAGCGGGCTTTGAGGTTATATTCCCAGCGGGTATGGAGAACTTATGCTGTGGAACAATTTGGGAGAGCAAAGGTATGCCAGAGGAAGCCGATCGTAAGGCTGCAGAATTAGAATTGGCATTGCTCAAGGCAAGCGAGTATGGCAAATGGCCCGTATTGTGCGACCAGAGTCCATGCTTGCACCGTATGCGCCACACTATGCAACATCTGCATTTATACGAGCCAGCGGAGTTTATTGATAAGTATGTTTTGAGTGAGGTTGAGATCACACCGTTGGATGCATGCGTAGCGGTTCATGTGACATGCTCTACTCGTCAAATGGGCTTGGCGGATACCATAGTGCGTGTAGCTAAGGCTTGTGCGAAGAATGTGCTCGTACCACAAGAGATAGGTTGTTGTGCTTTTGCTGGAGATAAGGGATTCACAGAACCCGAGTTGAACGAATGGGCATTGCGCAAACTCAAACCACAAGTAGAGAAAGCAGGTGCAACCATGGGTGTAAGTAACTCACGAACATGCGAGATCGGTTTGACTACCCATTCAGGTATTGAATATCACAGCATTGCTCATTTGGTGAACAAGGTCAGTAAGGTGAAAAAATAATGGAAATAGAGAGAAAATATTTGGTAACGAGCGATAGCTACAAACAGATGGCTGTGGCTCGTTATCATATTTGCCAAGGATATATCTCACGCGAAAAGACAGGCACTGTCCGTATTCGCATTACGGATGACAAAGCATACCTTACCATCAAAGGCAAACCCGCAGCAGGACATTTCGCTCGCTATGAGTGGGAAAAAGAAATTGATGTGCAAGAGGCTAAGGAACTGATGCAACTATGCCAAGGTACCATTATAGACAAGACGCGATGGATTATTCCTGCAAAAGAAGAGGGATTAAAATGGGAAGTTGATGAGTTTCACGGCAAGCACGAAGGACTGACCCTAGCCGAGATTGAACTTACGAGCGAAGAACAAGAAGTAGAGAAGCCCGACTTCGTGGGAGAGGATGTTACTTCGGATCCTCGTTATTACAACGCCAATATGTAGCGCCTACCGATCTAGCAAGTGCACCATCGGTATCTTCACGGTCACCAATAACCAGACATTGATTGGGTTGAACTACCATTTGTTCTGCCACTCGTGCCATGAGTTGGGGAGCAGGTTTCAGTCCTCCTAATTCAGGGGCAGAAACGACCCAATCAAATAGAGATTGCTCCAAGCCTAGTGCTTGGAGTTTTTCTGTAGTATGTCCATAGTCTGAAAGAACGACTAGGCGTACACCAAGTTTTTTGCATTGTTGAATAAAAGGCATTACCCACGGAACCAATTGATAGTGTTTCTTAATTATCTTCACCATCAATGGCATATAGCGTGTGCTATACCACCAACGCGCATAACTAGCCGAGAAACGATGACCATTCGCCATGGTTTGGAAAAACAAATTATAGAAAGACTCTTTATCACCCGTCCATGTTCCCATAAGTTGCTTTCTCGTTCTTCTTTCAATCAGCATCATCCGCCAATCCAACAATGCGCCGCACATCATACGTCGCACCATTCCTCGCTTGTTATACAGCGTACCGTCAAGATCAAAGACAACAATTTTGGTCTCCGGTTTGAGTATTTGATCGGAAATATTCATATAAAATTATGCACAATAACTATGCCAAAGTATATTAAACAAGGAGTGTTTATATCCCCTTGAGTTTTACACTAGCATTTATTGGGAAAAAAGTACTATTCTTTAATAAAACGCGCATACGCGCGCGAAAGATTTGCATATTCCATAAGATTATATTAATTTTGCACGCTATTTTGGTTTTAATACGGGTATTTTTCTTATTAAAATCTTAAAATATGAATAATTAACATCGTAATATTAATAAACAAGACAAAATATGAAAAAAATTTACTTTAAGCAAATTTTACTTTGTAGTTTAATTATTTTAAGTAGCGCCATCGGTTTTGCACAACAAGTGCCTAACCCTAGTTTTGAAGATTGGAGCGGAGAGAAGTTTGATGGCGATATTCAACCCAAAGACTGGTACGGGAGCAATATCAGCCAAGCGGGAATCAATTTCAACCTAACCAACCGCGAAGCGGGTCACACGGGTTCCTACAGTATAATGGTCAAGGACACCGAAGTAGGAGCTTTGGGTATCACCGAATTGTCTCCTGGCTATTTCTCATTGGGTCGTCCATGGAGTTGGATCAGCGGTCTTAGTACTGGTACAGCTACCGCAGGAACATCAGGCGGTCTTGATTTTAAACATCGCCCTGACACTATGTCTGTATGGATTAGGCGCACTGGTCCTCATGTAGATAAAGAAGATTTTTATCTGCTTTATTACGCTTGGTCTGGAACTGCCAAAGGAAATGAATACAAAGCCAAAGGCGGTGGCTGTTCCTCTGTGAGCCAAACCAATGAAGAGAGTGATATCCGTCAGGCATTGGATGCCAACGAATGTGGTACAATTCAAAAAGCCAACCAAATTGCCGAAGGTATGTGGCGAGAGAAAAAGGAATATGGCGAATGGACCAATATCCGCGTACCTATCTACTATTTCAACGACGATGTACCAGAGATGATGAACATTATCTTCTCTGCGTCTAACTACCCTAATTTCCGTGCTAAGGATGGTCTGTACGAAGACAACGCGCTTTATGTGGATGATGTAGAACTCATCTATTCGTCTAAGATTGATAAACTCTATATCCGCGATAGAGAATGGAAAGCATTTGACCCTAATAGCACAGAGGAGCAAGTATATTCAGTAGGCAAAGCGACAGATATTCCTGCTGTATTTGGCGTGCGCGGTGTCGGAACAATCACCAATGCCCGCGGTGACAAAGCCACTTTCCCTGGTCGCAAACTCACTAGCGAGGAGTTCCGTATCGTACAACAAGGAGCTATCGATGGCGACCCTATGATTATTCAGGTCAATGCCACTGATGGTAGCAATAGCACTACCTACAAAATTAAATTCGTGTCCGCAGCATCCAACAATGCTAGACTGGCGGAGATTCAGGTAAACGGAAACAGCCTTACAGGCTTCAATGCCTATCTTAACACCTACAATGTGCAACTGCCTTACGGTACCACTGAAGTGCCTGTGGTTACAGCCTCTGCACAGGATGGAGGTGCAACTGTGACTATCACGCAGGCCACTAGCACCACAGGTACTGCTATTATCCACGTAGCCGCAGCTGATGGCACTACTACCAACACCTATACTCTGAACTTCTCCGTAGCTGAGTTATCCGATAACACATTGGAGGCTATCAATATTGACGGAGAACTCGTGCCAGGATTCTTACCAACCAAGAACAACTACACTATATCCTTACCTCTTGGCACCACCCAAGCACCTACCATTACCTGGAAATCAGCGTATGCCGATGGTGTACAGACGATCACACTCATCAAAAACAGTTTGGCAGAGGGTGCACAAATCACCGTATCAGCTCCTGCTGCACAAAACACTCGCACCTATAAATTGACCTACAAGATTGAAGCTTCATCCTATGCTTATTTGGCAGGTATCAGTCTCGATGGTCAACCTATTGAGGGATTTACCCCAGAACAGACCAATTATTCTTTCACCTTGCCTATTGGCACTACCACATTGCCAACTATCACTTGGACCCAAGGCGACCCTTATCAAACGGTAGCGATCACCGAGGGTGGAATAGATGGTACTACACGTATCGTTGTTACCGCTGCCGCAGGTAATACTGTCACCTATCGATTGACCTTCTCTACAGAGAAGTCCACGAATAACGCACTCCAAGGCATTGCGCTTGACGGTACACCACTTGAAGGATTCCATCCTGACACACTCCACTACACCATCACTTTGCCTGCTGGTACAACCCACCTACCTATTGTCACTTACACACAAGGCGATGAGTATCAAACCGTAACACTCAACACCAGTACTACTACACGCACCGTGCGCATCGTAGTGAAAGCAGGCGACGGCTCATCAAGAGTCTATACCTTGACGTTCGAAGTTGAGAAATCTGCCAATGCGCAGTTAAAGATGATTTATTTGGATGGTGACAGTCTTGACGGATTTACTCCAGAACAACTCACCTATATCGTGTCTTTGGAACAAGATTTGATTCCTGATATCACCGTTGACCAAAGTCCTGATCAGAAGGTAAACATCACACAACCAAATAGTTTCGGCACAGCACGCATCATAGTGCAACCAGAGGTAGGTGCAGCTATTGAGTATGCTATTATCTTCAATTCGGCTTCTGAACCTGCTATCCCAGAGTTTGCAGCTGACTCATTCCCATTGTCTTCTGATGTGTCATTGGCGGCTATCTATATCAATGGCGAGTTGTATCAGGAGAACCCAGTTCCTCAAACCTACACCTACAACCTTCCATGGCGTACTGCACAGGTGCCATCGGTGGTTCCTGTAGGAGGAGCACACGCGCAGACAATCACTGTCAGTAGTCCTGGTCTCAACCAAACAACTACCATCCATGTCGTAGCAGAGGACGGTATCACAACTGCCGAATACGCCATTGCATTCCCTGTCGCAAAGAGTAGCAATACCCAGCTCGAACTTATTGATATTGATGGTATTACCTTCGACTACGATCCTGCTGTACGCGAATACGCAATCAACCTACCATACCAAACTACTGAACTGCCTGCCATCACCTTTATCAAGGCAGAGGCAGAGCAAAAAGTAGAACTCACTGCCAATGGTCTAACCCAACCTGCCACCCTCAAGGTAACCGCAGAGGACGGCACAGAGGCAACCTACACATTCACTTTCCAAGTGGCGTATGCCCCATACGACAACACCCTGCTATCGATTGTATTGGAGAATATCGGCGCATTGGATCTCAGCTCAGGCACCAACCACAGTGTCACATTGCCATACGGCACTACCGAAGTACAGTACTCTATCGTTAAGCAATATCCAGAGCAATCTGTGACTATTATCAATGGTGGTGTCTCTTCGCCTACAACCATCACCGTAAAGGCAGATGACCCTGCTAAGGCAGACAAAGTCTATACCATCACCCCACAACTGATGACCTACCCAGACTACTCGCTTACTGGGATCAAGGTGGATGGCGCTGAGTTACCTAATTTTGATCCTAATGTATTCACATATATCCTCCCTGTCACCCAAAAACCTGTTTTGGAATACCTACATGCTGCTGAAATGGAGGCTGTTGTATTGCAGGATAACAACAAATTCACCCAAGTAGAGGTCACCGACCAAGTCAACGCCCGCATATACACTTTCTACTATTACTACAAAAACGATATTATCCCTAACGGCGACTTCACCGAGTATCGCACAGGTATGAAGAACAGCAAGCATAACCAAATACCTGTGGGTTGGTACGGTTACGCAGACAAATACGACAAATACACAGCATTTGCGTGGACTGTAACTGATCCTGGCAAAGAAATATTCAAAAGAACAGAAGATGGTAATTTGGGTATCAGTTGGGGCTATTGGTCTGCCCTTAAAGGTTCAGCACCATTGGTTTTGACTTTAGGTAGCACAGATGGTTTCAAATACAAAGAAAATGGCGGTTCCTCTGCATCATTCTCAGGTGGTATACCATTCCGCAACACCCCTGACGCAGTGGACATTACCAGCCGATTGGTGGACGATGAAGAACTCAAATCCAAGTTCTCTTTTGTCTTCACAGACGAACAAAATAATGTAGAAACCATTGATTATATCGTTTCCAAACGCACAGATAACTATATCACTCATCGCCAACCATTGGCTAATGCAGGTAAAGTTATCAAACAACTGAATATCAACATCGATGCCTCTAACGGTTATTTGGCAGGTGTGGATGCGGCTGGTACATTCACTAACTACGTTAACTATGGCGATGTCATTTACATTGACCGCATTGCTTTTGTCTATAGTAGCGCACTCACTGCCCTTACGGTGAATGGAGTTCCAGCCACCCTCAACGGCAACGAGTTCACTGTCGCTCTTCAGGATTCCGAAGTGGAACTGCCTACACTTGCCTTCACAGGTGAAGTACCTGACCAACAGCAACTTGTCTCTTGGGATGATCACTGGACATTCGCTGGCGCTACGGCTACCCGCAAGGCTACTATCACCAACTATGCCGAGGATGTTTCATCTACCGTCTATACGCTCACCGTTACGCGTCCTGTGTCAACCAACAAGACCTGCAACTACACCATTGAGAATGCGGATTTGGTAGTTACCAAAGTTTCTCCAAACCAAACCATCTCCGTACAACGCGAGGCTAATCGTTACGCAATCACGGTCACAGCAGAAGATGGCACTACTGCCACCTACTATGCAGACATTCAAGGCACAACTACTCCTATGGAGCCTATCCACGAGGTCAGCGAGGCAAAAGCGTATGAGTACGCACCTTCTTCCGCTACACTCGAAGGGGTTATGCTGGAGGATGGTATATTGGTATATGAAACCACATCACCTTTAGACACAGTGATGATCGAAGTTACCGATACAGCGTACCACCTTGATGTCTTTGGCACAGCGGGCAGCAATCACTATTGCGTGAATCGCCAAGCGTCCAACAACGCCCTGCTATCAGCAATCTACATCAATGGTGCACCGCTCGCAGACTTCTACGAGTCCACTTTCACCTACCAGTTGACCGCCCCTGAGTTGCCTAGCCTTACGGCTACCGCAGCCGAAGCTAAGGCATTGGTTCAGACCTGTTTGCTCCGTCAGGACGACACCCACTATGTGTACTTCATTCAGGTCACTGCCCCTGATGGTCACACCAAACAAGGATACACCGTGGCTATCAATATCCACGTGTTGCGCTCTTCGGCTTACCTGAGCGATATCCGTGCTAACAATGTCAGCATCAATGGTTTCTCGCCTACCCTCTTCACTTATGGTATCCAGTTACCTGCGAATACTGCCATGCCTACCTTCAAGGCTATCACAGCGGACGGTGCTACTGCTACAGCTACTACCGCCAAGCAAGGTCGTATCACCACCATTACCTACGAGGTTATTTCTGAAGACGGAACGGAAGACAATACCTACTATGTAGTCGTAGAGAAGGTAGCTTCTGACGTCTGCACACTGGATGCAATCTATTTGGACGGACTACCATTAGAAGGATTCAACACGAATATCCACAAATATGATGTTGCATTGCCAGCAGGCACTACCCATTTACCTGAAATCACTGCCACAGCTAGCGATCCTACTGCTAGCGTACAAATCGCAGTGGACACCATGCGTTTGCATGCGACCATTACCGTAATAGCAGAAAACAAAGATCAGCAGACATACAGCATTTATTTCACCATTGCCAAGAATAACGATGCTACCCTCTCGGGTATCTTCGCTGATGGCGAGATGATTGCGAATTTCGATGCGATGACATTGGACTACACCTTGGATATTCCATTTGGTGCTACTCTCCCTACGCTCACCGCTACTGCCAACGATCCTAATGCCAAAGTGACTATTGAGGCGGGAGATGCAATGCATTACACTATCGTGGTAACTGCTGAAGATGCCACCACAACGCTCACCTACACCGTGACATTTGTCCAATTACCTTCGACCAATAGCAACTTGCTCAATATCTTCATTGATGGCGAGCCATTGGAGGGCTTCAATCCTAACGACTACGAGTATGCCATTACCCTGCCTTATGGTGCACCACTCCCAGAGGTGACATGGCAAGTAGCTGATGCTGAGCAAGTAGTAGCAATAGAATGGACAGAACAAACTGTTCTCTTGACCGTCATCGCGGGCGACCAAACCACTAACAGCGAGTATACGATTGTCTTTACCCACGAGTTGTCCGCTAACAATTACCTGCTCTCTATCTCACTCCGCGGCGAACTATTGAGCGCTTTCCACCGCGACACATTAACATACACCATCACCTACCCTGTAGGCACCCATCCTACCGATCTTGTCACTGCAACTGAAGTGGTGGCTACACCAGAAGACAATTCTGCCACTGTAGCCGTACAAGACCAAGGTACAACATTGGTGATTATTGTTACTGCTGCCAACGGAGATATCCGTGCATATAGCATTGAGCAAACCATCGCCTTGTCTAACGAGGCACGTCTGTCAATGATATACCTTGACTCGGTTGCCATTGAGGGATTTGATCCTGATGTTTATGAATATACCATCAAACTCCCACAAGGTGCCCTCTTACCTGCTATTACGGCTACGCCTATGGATACCTTGTATGCTGAGGTAGAGTTTGGTAATGAGCAGTTACTTAAAGATAGCACCAAACTCGTTGAGATTGACGGTATCGCACAAGACGGAACTATCTTGACTTACTCGGTACACTTCATCTTCGCCGACTGGTCTCCTAATTCGGATGCCGTACCTGGTGATTGCCTATTCTTCCCTGTTAAGGGTATGCCTAATACTTTCCGTGCAGTGACTATTTCTTTGGGTGTGCAGTGTGCTATTTACACTCCAAGTGGTCAGTTGATTACCATGATGCAAGTGCCTGTATTGGATGTCAACTCTGTCGAGGTCAAACGCAACGAAAAGGGCGAACAAGTGATTGTAGAAGGCTCCGTACCTAACGATGCAATCGGTGTTGACTATGTTTCTAGACCAGGAGAACCTTTCATATATATGTTCTACAATGTCAATACCAAGCGTATTGGCAGAGGAGGTAAATACATTTCCTACTAAAATTATTGATTAGATGTTCCAACTAAATGCTCCATATCGCCCTACGGGCGACCAACCCGAAGCCATCCGCCAATTGGTGGATGGTATTCGTAGTGGTGCTCCCGCCCAAACATTATTAGGTGTGACGGGTTCGGGTAAAACATTTACGGTGGCTAATGTCATCTCTCAAATCAATCGCCCTACCCTTATCCTTAGTCACAACAAAACTCTCGCTGCACAACTCTACTCCGAGATGCGACAGTTCTTCCCTAATAATGCAGTGGAGTATTTTGTTTCCTACTACGATTACTACCAACCCGAGGCATATATCCCCACCTCCGACACCTATATTGAGAAGGATCTCAGTATCAACGAGGAGATCGACCGCTTGCGTCTTAGTGCCATATCGGCATTGCTGAGTGGACGCAGAGATGTAGTGGTTATTTCATCGGTAAGCTGCTTGTATGGTATTGGCAACCCTCAAGATTTTAGTCAATCTTGCATATCGTTGGTCAAGGGTTATACCCAAGACATGGCACAATTGCTCACGGCATTGGTCAATTCGCAATACGTGCGCAATGACAATGAGCTCACTCGCGGTAAGTTCCGTGTCAAGGGAGACACCGTGGATGTCTTTCTTGCCTACTCGGATTATATCCTGCGCATTGAGTTCTTCGGCAACGAGATTGATGGGCTGCTTACGATTGACCCAGTGACCAACCAAGTGCTAGAAGAGTTTGATTCCTACAATATCTACCCTGCGACTATTTTCTGCATGAACCCTGACAAGCAGGCAGAGGCTATTCGCCAAATCAAATTGGATTTAGCCAACCAAGTGCAATACTTCCACGATATAGGGGAGCCGCTCTATGCCAAACGCATTGAGGAACGTGTTAAGTACGATATGGAGATGATTCAGGAGTTGGGTTACTGTTCAGGTATTGAGAACTACAGCCGCTATTTCGATGGACGTGAGCCTGGCACTCCACCCTACTGCCTATTGGACTATTTCCCTAAAGACCTACTCGTCGTTATAGATGAGAGTCACGTGACTGTTCCGCAGATCCATGCTATGTACGGAGGCGACAAAGCCCGCAAAGACAACCTCGTGCAATACGGATTCCGTCTTCCTGCAGCAAGGGACAATCGCCCGCTCACCTATGAGGAGTTTGAAGGCAAAACAGGACAAACCATCTATGTTTCTGCTACCCCTGCTGAGTATGAATTGAAACGCTCTGAGGGTATTTTCATTGACCAGTTGATCCGTCCTACGGGCTTGCTTGATCCCGAGATTGAGGTGCGTCCTTGTGACTATCAGGTGGATAATCTCATGGAGGAGATTCGCCTGCGTGTAGCCAAAGAAGAACGTGTGCTGGTCACGACCATCGCCAAGCGCTTGACAGAAGAATTAGACGAGTACCTACGACGTTATGGCATACGTTCAGCGTATATCCACTCCGAGGTGGATACTCTGGAGCGTATTCAGATTATGGAGGATTTGCGCAAGGGATTATACGATGTCCTAGTTGGTGTTAACCTTCTGCGTGAGGGATTGGATTTGCCCGAAGTAAGTCTAGTGGCTATTCTGGATGCGGATAAGGAAGGATTCTTGCGTGACTATCGTTCGCTCACGCAGACCGCAGGTCGTGCTGCACGTCACCCCAATGGCAAGGTCATCTTGTATGGCGATAAGATTACGCCGTCTATGAAGAAGACCATTGATGAGACCAATAGACGCCGCAGCAAGCAGATCGCATATAATACCGAACATGGTATCACGCCTACTGCACTCAACAAGGCCATTGAGTCTAGTCCGCTCATTGCTCTCATGCGTAAGGAGCAAGCCGAGAAAGCTGCATTAGAACAGAAGATTCAAGATAGTTGGAAGTCTGCGCCTTGGCAGCAATACAATAAGAAAGAACTGGAGAAAGCCAGTGAGAAACAACGTCGAGCGATGTTGGAGGCTGCCAAAAATCTTGACTTTGACACCGCAGCCCGTCTTCGAGATGAGTGGTTGCTGATGGAAGACAAGCTGCAAGCCATGGAGTAAAAAAAGAGAGCCGAAGCTCTCTTTTTTACTTATAAAGGAATCGTTTGATACTCTTCTTAGGTGTTTTCTCAAATGGTTCATCTTTGACCTCAATATCATGTACACGAGAGTACGATGGCAAGAGGTCGTTGAGTTTCTTCAAGTTGTCTTTCATCATTTTATTGATCTCAGCAATGGAGAAACCTTTGGTTGCCTCTTCATCCGGGAACACAAGGCCGATGAGTTTACCTTCACGCTCCACAACGACAGACTCAGCTACACCTTGTTGGTTATTGAGTTTATCCTCAATCTCCTCTGGGTAGATATTCTGTCCGCTAGCGCCGAGGAACATACTCTTGATACGACCACGGATAAAGATATTCTCTTTCTTATCCATATATCCTAGGTCACCTGTACGCAACCAACCGTCCTCGGTAAATGCGGCACGTGTAGCCTCTTCGTTCTTGTAGTAGCCCATCATCACGTTCTCACCACGAACCAATATCTCGCCCTCGCCTTTCTCGTTAGGGTTATCAATCTTCGCCTCCATACCTGGCACAGGAGCACCGCATGAACGACGTTTGAAGTATTTAGGTGGCAAACCGCTGACCAATGGTCCGCACTCTGTCATACCAAAACCAATAGACAAAGGGAAATTCACATCCATCAAGCACTTCTCCACCACAGGGTTCATCGCTGCACCACCGCAGAGGAAATAGCGCACTTGACCACCAAAGGCTTTGACGAGTGATTTCTTCACATACGCACGAATCAAGTTCATGATACCAGGGGTGTACCAACAGAATTTCAATACGGCTTTTGACAATAGTGGATCAAGTTTCTTCTTGTGGATTTTCTCAATCACCAATGGTACAGTAGCCACCAAGTAAGGCTTAACATCCGCCATAGCCTTTAAGAGAATACTAGGAGTTGGGGCTTTGGTCAAGTAATAGATAGTAGCACCTGCACTGAATGGATAAAGGAAGTCTGCCAATTGACCGAACATATGCGCCAAAGGCAACATGCTGACCACGCGTTGACCTGGTTCTACAGGGAGGATATGTTGACCGTTTTCTGTGTTGTTACTGAGTGAACGGTGGCTAATCATCACGCCTTTAGGCGAACCTGTTGAGCCAGAGGTATAGTTGATCAGAGCCAAGGAATCGAGATCGATCTCTCCATCTTGTACGAGGGAGAAGAAGGTATTTTCAGTCAGTGTGCTAGGCTCTGTCATGATATGCTCCACATGACCTTTGTAAGGTTCTGCCAAATGGATGAAAGAGAAGTCATCCATGGACATGATGGCTTGTAGGTCGGGCAATTGTTGGTGTTGCAACTCACGCCACACATAGGGTCCTACGATAAGCATTTTAGAGTCAGAATGTTCTACTAGGCGTGCCAAATCTTCTGCTTTGAAGTCTTGCAATAGGGTTACTGCCACTGCTTTGTAGGACATGATCGCCATATAACTAACTACCCAGTTGGAGCAGTTGCGGCTAGCGATAGCAATTTTATCTCCTGGTTGAATACCCAGTGTGCGAAATAGTTTGTGAAAGCGTCGCACTTGTTGTGCTACTTCGCCGTGGGTATATTGTTTCTTCTCTCCGTAATCCACAAAGGCGACATCGCGCCAACGATTATGGATCACTTGATCCATATAATGTAAAAAATGGTGTTTCATAATGAATTTTGAATTTTGAATTAAGAATTTAGAGTTTGCCCATAGCCCATAGCCAATAGCCCATAGCCCTCTAAACTCCTAAACTAGTTAATACTTCCTCCCTTGTCAATTCCTCTCCAATTGCTTCTGTTGGGTTGTAAGGCACTTGCTCAGGAGCATGTGCCGCGTCAAAAGTAAAATAGGTGCAACTACATTCCGCTAGTATCTCCCCTTTTGCACTACGTATTTCGCCATCCACGATAGCTATATTACGTTTCTGTTCGCGCAGTCGCGCACGCAGTTCTATAAACTCTTGACTAATTGCCACTGGCTTGCGAAAGCGTGTTTCCATCTTCGCCGTTACGCCCGAAGCCTTTAGCATGTGTGCGACAACCCAGCCACACACTTCATCCAACAACACGGACTGTATCCCCCCATGTAATGTGTCGATCCACGATTGATAGCGTTCTTGAGGTTTCCAAAAGCACACTACATCCTCTCCATCCTCGTAAAAACGCATCTTTACCCCATAAGGATTAGTCGGGCAGCAACCAAAACAGTTGTACCCGTCCAGTCCTATCCACGGATTTTTAATCAATCGCATAATGATTCTGTTATCGTTTTTTCTCTTTCAAGTAAGCGGGCAAGAAAGTGCCTGTAACATATGAAAATCGAGGTTCTTCAGCCATCAATTCATCACATTTTTGGATCACTTCTGCCTTTGTGCGTGTATATCCCATACTTTGCAGCAATGTCATTTGCATTGCGCGGATGTTCCAACGAGGATAACGATATTGACTACCCTCAGCATGGTAGATACTATCCGATTTCAGGTAGTGTTTGAGTGCTTTTTGCTTGCTACCAAAAAACGGATTAAAGAACTCCACATTGCCTTGCATCGCCAATACAAACGGATCGTTGGGACTGATTGCCATAGCTCGCCCGATATAGTCGTAGATACCTTTGACTTGTTTGGCGATATGCTTTTTCTCTAGTGAAAGACGAAAACTACACACACCCGTTTGGTAACAATAGTACACGCCCGAATCCATATACGCACGATATGCTTCCAAGTGATTGGTGAACTGTGCCAATCGATAGGCGGCATCGTCTTGTTTGGCGCCTATGGCATGGGCTGCGTAACCATATTCGTAATTCAGTATCACAAATCGTTCGTCCACGCTCGCTTGTTCCCAATTCACCGAATCGATATATCTTGCCCAGACGTCCATTTCTGCATCCAAATAGGCATTATAGAGACGCTGCTCCAGGTCTTGCGCGAAAGCAAAACCCGAGAGCAGCATACCTATTACGATAGAAAAAATACGCATCTTACTTGCCTTCTTTCTCAAGCATGAGTGTGCGTGTTGGTTGATCGCAAACCTCGCTTGGTCCGTAGTATTGGATTGGACCTGGGTAGATATAGCTCAATTGTGGATCAGCCCAGTCAGCACGATGAGCAACGAGGTACTTAAATGGCTCGCCGTTGAGGTCCACCAATGCTTTTTGGATCACTGGTTTCATCTTACCATGGCGGCGTTCCATGTTCATCATCATGGTCACAGGTACACCACCAGCTACCCACTCACATGCAGGCTTGGTGAGGTTTTTCACGAGTGCCATATAACCTGTCTTACCAGCAGCGATGAGGTGAGCAGCGGTGTTACCGAGGCTATAGCAGTAGTCTGCATCGAAGTTAGATGGCATCGCGCAACGACCCTCGTAACCAAAGAAGTGGTTCAAGGCAGCAAATTTGCCTTTGTATGCGCCAGTAGCTTTGAGTTGAGCGAGACGTTTTTGTACCATTTCGATGAGTAGTTTCTCGGTCTCGATTTGGCTTACCATCACGTTACCGTGAGGGTCACGGTCGAGGGTCAATTGCTTAGCAATACCCTTTGGCAAGCTGCGATAGAGGTCGCAAGAAGCAGGGGTGAGTTTAGACTTCACATACTCACGCTTAGCATCGTCGCCTTCAAGCGCAGCAAACTCCTCGTTCTCTGCCAACATATCGTTGAGCTCTTGGATCAACACACGCATCGCTGGGATAAACTCGATCAATCCCTCTGGGATAAGGATAGTACCGAAGTTCAAACCTGCCTCTGCACGTGCTACGATCACCTCTACGATTTGCTCTACTACCTCGTTCAAGGTCATGTTCTTAGCCTCTACTTCCTCAGAGATGAGGCAAACGTTTGGTTGTGCTTGCAATGCGCACTCCAATGCGATATGGCTAGCAGAGCGACCCATGAGGCGGATGAAGTGCCAGTATTTCTTAGCAGAGTTAGCATCGCGTTGGATGTTACCGATGAGTTCAGCGAAGGTCTTACATGCTGTGTCAAAACCGAAAGAGGTCTCGGTCATCTCGTTCTTCAAGTCGCCGTCAATGGTCTTAGGGCAACCGATCACTTGGATACCGCAGTTCTTTTGGATGTAGTACTCAGCGAGTACGCAAGCGTTGGTGTTACTATCGTCGCCACCGATGATTACGATAGCTTTGATGCCTAACTCGTTGCATACTTTGATACCGTTGTCAAATTGCTCGGTCTCTTCGAGTTTGGTACGACCAGAACCGATGATATCAAAACCGCCTGTGTTGCGATATTCGTCGATGATGTCCGCGGTGAGTTCAGCATATTTGCCCTCTACCAAACCGCTAGGACCGCCTAAGAAACCGTAGAGTTTGTTCTCAGGGTTGATGCGTTTGAGTGCGTCGAACAGACCACAGATCACGTTGTGACCACCAGGAGCTTGACCACCAGAGAGGATAACGCCCACGTTCAATGGAGCAACTTCGACTGCTTGAGCAGCGGGTTCAAACTCGATAACAGGCATTCCGTAGGTGTTAGGGAAGAGTTTTTGGATCTCTTCTTGGTCGGCTACGGATTGCGTTTTTGCGCCTTCTTTGAGGCTAACATTGCCTTGCAGAGCCACTGGCATCTTAGGTTGATACGCAGCGCGTGCAATTTGCAATGGGCTTTTAGTCATTGTCATACGTTTATAAGTTTAAAATGTTTTATGTTTGAAAAGTTCTAAGGGTTTTTATTCTGGCACTACGTGCCACTCACAAATCGGGTGCAAAGGTAGTGAAAAATTTGCAATCGTGCAAATTTTGAGTGGAAAAAGTTTTAGGAGTTTTAAAAGTTTTAAGTCAGATTTTTTAGATGTAGATTCACACTTTCACACATTCACACAAATGTGTGAGCGGATTTTTTGGGCATTATATTATAATATAATGAGCATTTTTTTGAGTCACAAAGATGTGTGAATGTGTGAATGTGTGAATGAGACAAGCTATAATTGCTTATCTCATTCTGTTTAGAGGACGCGCCGAAGGCGCTACAGTTTAAGAGCACCCCATAACGCCACGAGCGTTATCGGGGACCCCGCTGAGGTTAGAGACAGGGAAAAGTTTTTTTTGAAAAAAATGTAGAAAAAATTTGCGAAAGGGTAAATGTTTAACATACCTTTGCAGCGTCAATCGCGAAAGACACAAGCCCTATACCTTAAGGTATAGCAAGGGTATACGAATGGCTCGGAAGCGCCATAGGTTATAGGACGGCTTCGCCTATTGGACGCCCTGCGGGCTATTGGATATAGGCGAAAGGTGAAAGGGGAAAACTGAAAACTGAAAGGTGGGGCTATGTCTTCAACGAGGTGTATCAGTCTTGGGAAGGCTAAGCACTGAACTCCTAAACAAAGAAAAGAGACACCCCGCAAGGAGTGTCTCTTTTTTTGGATATAGGACGGCGTTCCGCCTATTGGACGCCCAGAGGGCTATTGGATTACTTATTCAAAGCAAGTGCTACGTTCACAGCGCAAGCAACAGTACATCCTACCATTGGGTTATTACCAATACCGAGGAAGCCCATCATCTCAACGTGAGCAGGAACGGAAGAAGAACCAGCGAATTGAGCGTCAGAGTGCATACGACCCAAAGTATCGGTCATACCATAAGAAGCAGGACCTGCAGCCATGTTATCTGGGTGCAATGTACGGCCTGTACCTCCACCTGATGCAACAGAGAAGTATGGCTTACCAGCCAATACGCGCTCTTACTTATAAGTACCAGCTACTGGGTGTTGGAAACGAGTTGGGTTGGTAGAGTTACCTGTGATAGATACATCTACATTCTCGTGCCAAA
>JAZQTO010000015.1:0-8186 GCA_045630805.1 Paludibacteraceae bacterium | reverse complement strand
TTGAACGACAAATGGGGTATCACCGATGGTTTGATGACTACTGTTCACTCTACCACCGCTACTCAAAAGACTGTTGACGGTCCATCTGTTAAGGACTGGCGTGGTGGCCGTGCAGCTGCTGGCAACATCATCCCTTCTTCTACAGGTGCTGCTAAGGCTGTAGGTAAAGTTATTCCTGAGTTGAACGGCAAATTGACCGGTATGGCTATGCGCGTTCCTACTTTGGACGTTTCTGTAGTTGACTTGACAGTTAACTTGGCTAAGCCTGCTACTTACGCTGAGATCTGCGCAGCTATGAAAGAGGCTTCTGAGAACGAGTTGAAGGGTGTACTTGGTTACACAGAGGATGCAGTTGTTTCTGCTGACTTCTTGGGTGACACTCGCACTTCTATCTTCGATGCTAAGGCTGGTATTGCTTTGACTGACACCTTCGTTAAGGTTGTTAGCTGGTATGACAATGAGATCGGTTACTCTAACAAGGTTCTCGACCTCATCGCTCACATGGCTACTGTTAACGCTTAATAAGCCTACCCCTAATCCTTCGCTTTGGCGATTGGCTATAGGCGATGGGAGGGTAAAAAAGATCCTTATATATATAAGGTATATAGAGGCGCTCGCAAGAGTGCCTCTTTTTTGTGTTTAGTACTTTTGTTAAGATTCTGTTCCCTTGTACCTCTCTTGTACCTTACCTGGTTTTACCGAAAGAACTCCGAGAGACGACCGAAGGAAAACCGAAAGAACTCCCTATGAGCAAAAAGTGCGTTTTGTTAAGATATCCTTTCTCTAAACCCTAAACAGTAGCGGCTCTGCCGCGTCCTCTAAACTGAAAATGGCGAAAAAATCGCCATTTTCTTGCACATCTCGAAAATTTTCACTACCTTTGCACTCCTAAAAAATCCCACCATGAACAAGACCCAACAAGATAGCGCAGCGCTGCAGTTCCAAGCCAACTGGACCAATCGCGGTTACGAGAAAGGCGAAAGCCAACAATTCTGGCTCGACCTGCTCTCCAATGTCTTTGGCATTCAAGACATCGGCAACTTCATCACCTTCGAAGGCCAAGTCAAACTCAGCCATACCAGCTTCATTGATGGCTATATCCCTTCTACCAAGGTGCTCATCGAGCAGAAAGGTAGCCATATCGACCTCAGCAAGCCTATCCCTCAATCCGATGGCTCACTGCTCACGCCTTTTCAACAAGCCAAACGCTATGCTGCCGAACTCCCATACTCCCAACGCCCTCGTTGGATCGTGGTCTGCAATTTCCGTTCGTGGTATGTCTATGACATGGAGCAACCCAATGGCGAGCCACAGGTCATCCTCCTCGAGAACTTCCACAAGGAGTACCATCGCCTCACTTTCCTCGTGCAAACGGGCAACACCCACCTCAACCGCGAGTTGGAGGTCTCCAAAGAAGCAGGCGAAATCATCGGCGTGATCTACGACCGCCTCCTTGCCCAATACCTCGACCCAACATCGCCCGAAACACTCCATAGCCTCAATATGCTGTGCGTGCGCCTCGTGTTCTGCCTCTATGCCGAGGATGCAGGTATCTTTGGCAGAAAACAGCAGTTTGGCGACTATATCAAGGACACTCCCGCGCCTCAACTCCGCCGTGCACTCCTCAACCTCTTTGAGGTGCTTGATACGCCGCTCAATGAGCGCGACCCATACCTCGAACCCGAACTCGCCGCTTTCCCTTATGTCAATGGCGGCTTGTTTACCCTGCAAGACAAGTCCATCCCACAGTTCACCGACGAACTGCGTGACTTACTCCTCGGCAAAGCCAGCGACGACTTCGACTGGAGCGAGATCTCGCCTACTATCTTCGGCGCAATCTTCGAGAGTACACTCAACCCCGAAACACGCCGCTCAGGCGGTATGCACTATACCTCCATCGAGAATATCCACAAGGTCATTGACCCGCTATTCTTGAATGACCTCCGCGCTGAGTTAGACACTATCCTTGCTATCAACCAAGAGAAACGCCGCAACCAAGCTTTGCGCGATTACCAACAGCGTCTTGGCTCTTTGCGCTTCCTTGACCCTGCCTGCGGTAGTGGTAACTTCCTTACCGAAACCTTCCTATCGCTCCGTCGTCTGGAGAACGAATGTCTCAAAGCTCTGCTCAATGACCAAGCGGCGCTCGACTTCTTCGACGACCGTATTTTTGTCAATATCCACCAATTCTATGGTATTGAGATCAACGACTTCGCTGCCACGGTTGCCAAGACGGCTTTGTGGATTGCAGAAAGCCAAATGGTCAATGAGACCGCCAAGATACTTGCCCGCGAAATAGACTTCCTCCCACTCAAATCCTATAGCAATATCATCGAAGGCAACGCCCTCACGCTTGATTGGAACGAGGTTTGCCCCGCCGCCGAACTCAACTATATCATCGGCAACCCTCCGTTCGTGGGAGCACGACTAATGACACAAGAGCAGAAAAATGACCTTACACCACTCTTTGCAGGTTGCAAAAATATCGGCAATTTGGATTATGTAGGTGGTTGGTATATGAAAGCTGCACAAATGATGCAAACCAATTCAACCATTCGTACTGCGCTTGTTTCTACTAACTCCGTCGCACAAGGCGAACAACCTGCTATATTGTGGACACCGCTATTGCAAATGGGTATGCACATCGATTTTGCTCACCGCACTTTCCGTTGGGATAGTGAAGCATCAATCAAAGCGCATGTCCATTGTGTAATCATTGGCTTCTCTAAAACTGCCACAAAACAAAAATACATCTTTGAAAGCGAACAAGCACATATAGTGAAAAATATCAATCCTTATTTGATAGAAGCAAGCGATGTGATTGTGGGTAGCAGAAGCAAACCATTGCACGATGTGCCTGAGATAGGTATTGGCAACAAACCTATTGATGATAGCAACTACCTATTCAAAGCCGCAGAAAAAGATGAGTTCGTCAAGAAAGAACCTCAAAGTGCAGCATATTTTCGCCCTTGGTATGGTTCCGATGAATTTATCAACAATCGACCTCGTTATTGTTTGTGGTTAGGTGATTGCTCTCCTGCCCAACTACGCCAAATGCCCGAATGTCTCAAACGCGTGGAGAATGTGCGTAATTTCCGTTTAGCAAGTAAAAGTGAAGGAACACGCAAATTGGCAGATAGACCAACACGCTTTCATGTTGAGAATATGCCAGAGAGCGAATATATTATTATTCCAGAAACCTCTTCAGAGCGAAGAAGATATGTCCCCATGGGATTTATGTCCCCAGATGTGTTGTGTAGTAATGCAGTTCGCTTAATCCCCAACGCCACCCTCTATCACTTTGGTATTCTCACTTCCAATGTTCATATGGCATGGATGCGTGTGGTATGCGGACGATTAGAAATGCGCTATCGTTACTCGAAGGACATTGTTTACAACAACTTCCCATGCCTGCTATCACTCCTGAGCAAGAGGCAGAGATCTCCCGCACGGCGCAAGCCATCCTTGATGCCCGCAATCTCTATCCCGACTGCTCATTGGCTGACCTTTATGACGAGGTGACTATGCCTGTCGAACTCCGCCGTGCCCACCAAGCCAACGACAAGGCTGTGATGAAAGCCTACGGCTTACCCGTCACCACCTCCGAGTCCGACACCGTCGCCCACCTCTTCCAACTCTACGAAGAACTGACGAAATAACAGGGAAACTTGCAGACGGAACTGCAAGGCGAAACTTATGGAGGTTGAGGTATAAGAAGAGAGAATGACAATGGAAGAATTCAAAAATATAGCTAGTAACGGAAATAGTCATAACAAACAAAATCGTATCCTTCGAGCTAAATGGATGGACTATCGATCTCCTTCTATTATGATGGTGACGATTGTCACCACTAAGCGACTACCACTATTAGGGAAACTACAAGGCGAGAATATCATTCTCACTGAGTTGGGACAAAAAGTAGCAGAGGAAATCAAACGCATACCTACTTACAACGGTGCGGAGTCCATAGAAATATACTCCTATGTGATAATGCCCGATCATGTTCATATATTATTACATATCCACGAGCATCTACCACGACATCTGGGTTATTATATCCGCTGGTTCAAGAAACAGTGTACGTACATAGGTTTAGCCCTTGCGGTTCCGTCCGCAAGAAATCACAGTCCCCTTTTTGCTCCTGATTACCACGATAGTCTTCTCAAGGGCAAAAACCAGCTTCCTCACTTGGTGCGCTATATTCAAGACAACCCGCGCCGATTGGCTCTTAAACGCGCCAACAAAGACCTGTTTCGCATACGGCAAAACCAACAAATCGGTACTATCCAGTGTACTGTTTTAGGCAATATATTCCTCATAGAGCACCCACTACGCCAAGTTCTACAATGCTCTCGTCGTCTCACGCAGGAGCAAATAGATAATCTCAAAGCAGATTGCCTACGCGAAGCCGCTGATGGTACTGTTTATGTAACAGCAGCTATATCGGAGGGCGAAAAACAGATTGCTCGTGCACTCCGCGAAGCAGGTTTTCCATTGATTATCTTACTCGAAAAAGGCTTCCCCGCTCCAGATGATCCGCACTATAGTTATTTCAAACCACAGGGGGTCTATTTCGAGGCATGTGCCGCAGGCAAATTGCTGCTAGTAGAGCCACATCGTGATTTATTAGACCGCGAGGATATAGCAACTAAGACTGAGGCAAAAGTAGGGCATATCCCACATGACTCCCAGCGCTATCGCTTTGTGGCGATGAATATACTCGCAGAGGATATATGTAAATAACAAGGTTCACTTGCGGACGGAACCACAAGACGAAACTAAAGAGTCGCATAACTATTCATATAATAAACAGGCTCACTCCATTTCCATTACTTTGTATTTCTGGAGCTTTTGTTTGACACCCGAGCCGCAGGTTGAGCCGCCTGCGGCTCTTTATTGTTTCACTTGTAGTACGGAAAACGACATGTGGCGGAAGTGGCGGAATGGCGGAAAGTTTCCGTCACAAGCGCCACTTCCGCCATGCTGAGTAATTAAGAATGGAGCATTGATTTTCAGGGAGAAGGGATGTTGGACGCAATTCCTGCGGACTTTTTGAGGTGGCTGAGAAAGTGTCCGCAGGACGTCCGTAGGATGGAGGTGAAAGGGTGATCTGGTGATAAGTCAAATCCGCATAATCGAATGAAAAAGAATCGGTTATGCGGATTAGAGTTTTGTAGATAATATTAAATAAACACAAAAGAATATTGAGGTTATTGAGGTTTTCAAGGTTTTGACCAAAACCTCAATTTTCTCGAAAACCTCGAAAACCTCACTTTAATTCTTTTGTATCATGGCATGTTGAATGATATAAACTGCTATAGAAATGATGCTATCATCAGCGTATCTTTGGCTAGTGGTAACGGAGTGGTAAGGGTGTTGCTATAGGATAAGCAAGGGGTGGGAACTACATAGTAATCATATAGTAATCTCATAGTAATCTCATAGTATGAACCCGTCATGAACCCGTGATTAGTA
The DNA here is from genome assembly GCA_045630805.1 of Paludibacteraceae bacterium. GTDB lineage: Bacteria > Bacteroidota > Bacteroidia > Bacteroidales > Paludibacteraceae > Colicola. Next base: position 2,711 of record JAZQTO010000015.1, on the reverse strand, counting down.
GTTAATAGTTAATAATTAATATCTTTCTTAGATAGATAAAATCTATCTTTTTTGCAAATAATCTGTGTTTTACTTGCATATGTGGAAAAAAAATTATACTTTTGTGCCCGATTTTAATATGCATAACTATGGCTACACAGATTTCGACATTAGGGGAGTTTGGTTTGATTAAGCACTTGACCAAGGATTTTCAAGCACAACAAGCCTCTACACAAAAGGCAATTGGCGATGATGCTGCGGTTTTGAACTTCAGCAACAAACGCACATTGGTGACTACTGACCTATTGTTGGAAGGTATTCACTTTAACCTCGAGTATGTGCCCCTCAAACACCTCGGCTATAAAGCAGCCGTGGTTAACTTCTCCGATATCTACGCCATGAATGGCAAGCCTACACAAATAACGGTGTCGCTAGGTATCAGCCAACGCTTCTCTGTAGAGGATATGGAGCAACTCTATGCGGGTATCAAGCTCGCTTGCGAGCGCTACGGTGTGGATTTGGTTGGTGGTGATACATGTGCTAGTATGACTGGTTTGACCATTTCCATCACTTGTCTAGGCGAAGCATATGACTCTGATATTGTTTATCGTAATGGAGCGCAAGTAAATGACTTGATCTGTGTGACGGGCAATCTGGGTACTGCGTATATGGGTTTGCAATTGCTTGAGCGTGAGCGCATTGTGATGAATACAGATGAGAATGCTACTCCTGCTTTTGAAGGTCGTGAGTACTTGCTTGAGCGTCAACTCAAACCAGAGGCCCGCAAAGACATCATTGAGCAACTGCACAAAGCAGGCATCAAGCCAACAGCGATGATGGACATCTCGGACGGATTGAGCAGCGAGCTCAAACATATATGCTCGCAATCGGGAGTAGGTTGCGCTATCTATGAGGATAAACTGCCAATCGACTACCAAGCGGCAGCATTGGCTGAGGAGATGAACCTCAATATCGTGACCTGTGCATTGAACGGTGGCGAAGATTATGAGCTGCTATTCACTTGCAAACTAGATGATTATGAGAAACTTGTTCCTATTGAGGATGTTTATCTGATTGGTCATATCACCAAGGCGGAGCACGGACTGAATATTGTAGGACGCAATGGCGAAGAGCTACCATTGCAAGCGCAGGGATGGAATGCTTTTTGAGGCGATGGAAATTTTGAAACTTTTAAACTCTATATATAGACATGGACGCAAAATACAATCCTAAAGACATTGAAGCCAAATGGTATCAATATTGGCAAGACAAGAAACTATTCCACAGTACTCCTGATGGTCGTGAGGCATACACCGTAGTTATTCCTCCACCAAACGTGACAGGTGTGCTACACATGGGTCACGTACTCAACAATACTATCCAAGATATCTTGGTTCGTCGTGCTCGCTTAGAGGGCAAGAACGCTTGTTGGGCACCAGGTACTGACCACGCTAGTATCGCTACCGAAGCTAAGGTCATCAAACGCCTCAAAGAGCAAGGCATCAACAAGAGTGATTTGACTCGTGAGGAGTTCCTGAAACACGCTTGGGCATGGACTGAGGAGCACGGAGGTATCATCTTGAAGCAATTGCGTACCTTGGGTTGCTCATGCGACTGGGATCGTACGGCTTTCACTATGGACGAGACCCGCTCTAAAGCCGTGATTGATGTATTCTGCGACCTATACAACAAAGGCCTTATCTACCGCGGCTTGCGTATGGTGAACTGGGATCCAGAGCGCCAAACAGCATTGAGCGACGAGGAGGTGATCTACCAAGAGGAGCATAGCAAGTTGTACTATATGAAGTACTACGTAGTGGAAGGTGATGAGGTTCAGGAGTTCAGTGGTTCAGAGGAGAATGTGATTCACAAAGATGAGAAGGGTTATTATGCCGTAGTTGCTACCACCCGTCCTGAGACTATCATGGGTGACGTGGCGATGTGTATCAACCCTAAAGACCCTAAGAACCAATGGTTGAAAGGTAAGCACGTGATCGTACCTAAAGTAGGTCGTGTGATTCCTGTGATTGAGGACCGCTATGTGGAGATTGAGTTCGGTACAGGTTGTTTGAAAGTGACTCCTGCACACGACGTGAATGACTACGCTTTGGGACAAAAATATGACCTCACCACCTATGATATATTTACCGCGGACGCGCACGTGAATGTAGAGGGATTGGAGGCAGATATCTATCCTAATGTAGCAGTGTACCAAGGCATGGATCGCTTCGACTGCCGCAAGCAAATTGTGGTGGATTTGCAAGCCGAGGGATTGGTAGAGAAAGTGGAAGACTATACCAACAAAGTGGGTTACTCCGAGCGTACGAATGTGCCTATTGAGCCACGTTTGAGTTTGCAATGGTTTATTCGTATGCAGCACTTTGCTGATATTGCGTTGCCACCAGTAATGAACGACGATATCGTCTTCTATCCAACCAAATACAAAAACACCTACCGCAACTGGCTGGAGAATATCAAAGACTGGTGTATCTCACGCCAACTCTGGTGGGGACACCGTATTCCTGCGTACTACGAGAAAGCATTGCTCGAGGAAGTCGGATCGTAGCCATGTCGTTCTGTGAGCCAAGGAGTTGTAGTGGGGATTTGTCTTCCTAAGACCGCTTTGGCCTCCGACTTCAACTGGCTGGAGAATATCAAAGACTGGTGTATCTCACGCCAACTCTGGTGGGGACACCGTATTCCTGCGTACTACGAGAAAGCATTGCTCGAGG
>JAZQTO010000014.1:0-3026 GCA_045630805.1 Paludibacteraceae bacterium | reverse complement strand
GATATCACCAAGCATGTGATGTGTGAGTATTTTGGCACATCCCTCGTAGAAGACTCTCATGTGCGCGCACACGTACACGAATTATATAAGGATCGTCCTGAAGCACTTAATCGCCTAACGGCTACCCAGTGGCTCGTTCCAGAGTCTGCTACTATCCTGCCTAATAGAGTAGGTAGTGCACCTATTATGGTGTTTGAGAATGAGGTTAAAGGCGAAAGGTTAAAGGTTAAAGGCGAGGGACAAAATTCAAAATTCTTGATTGCCCTCCCTGGCGTACCTCATGAGATGAAGATTGCCATGACCGAGCAGGTGTTGCCTTTTATTAGGTTAAAGGTTAAAGGCGAAAGGCGAGAGACAATGGATATTGTTCACAAAACAATTTTAGTCCATGGTATACCTGAATCCAAACTAGCCATACTCATTGAAGAGTGGGAGAACGCTCTGCCTTCTTCTATTCATCTGGCTTACTTGCCCAAGGACGGAATTATCCGTTTGCGTTTGAGTACGTATGGCGAAGCAACAGAAGACGAACTCCAGTCACATATAGACACCCTTCTTCCGTTGATTAGCGACTATCTCTTAGCCACCGAAGACATCTCGCTAGAGGCGTTGGCTGGTCGTCTGCTCAAGCAACAGGGTAAGACTATTGCTACTGCTGAGAGTTGTACGGGTGGTCGTTTAGCGGCAGCCCTCAATGCCCAATCGGGCGCATCAGCCTACTATATGGGTTCGGTGGTAGCCTATGACAATTCCATCAAAGAACAAGTACTCGGCGTACGGCATGATACACTCTTGCAGTACGGTGCGGTTAGCGAACAAACCGTCCTTCAAATGGTTGAAGGTGTTCGCAATCTGTTGCACACCGATTATGCTATTGCTACATCAGGAATTGCAGGTCCTACGGGAGGGACAATTGACAAACCTGTTGGTACTGTTTGGATAGCTTGGGCAACGCCAAAGGGTACTGAGGCGAAGTGTTTTCATTTTGGTGCTGCCCGCGAACGAGAGCAAATTACCCTTCGTGCTGTGACCGAAGCACTTGTTCACCTAATAAAATTACTCAACTCTTAACTCTCAACTCTCTCAATAACATGAGCCTCTTCAACGAATTATTCATCCAACCTTCTGTTACTCAGTCCATTGTTCTTTTGACTTTGGTTGTGTTTCTTGGTTTATGGGCGGGTGAGCATATCAAGATTAAGAACTTCACTTTTGGCGTCACATGGATATTGTTTGTGGGTATTGCACTCTCGTCTTTTGGTATCACTATTGATCCTCAGATATCCTCTTTTGCCAAGAATCTAGGATTGATCCTCTTCATCTATTCGATTGGTTTGCAGGTGGGTCCTTCTTTTTCGCCTTTCGGCAAGAGTGGTTTACGTCTTAATCTTCTTGCGGTGGCTATTGTTCTGTTAGGTTGTGTGATAACGATTGCTTTGCATTATCTCACGCACACCGATATGACTACCATGGCGGGTATTATGTCGGGTGCGGTCATGAATACGCCTTCGTTGGGTGCGGTACAACAGACGGCTGCAGATCTTCATATTGCTTCACCTAATATTGCTATGGGTTATGCCTTGGCTTATCCGCTTAGTATTGTGGGACTTATCCTATCATTCGAACTTATCCGTTGGTGCTGCCGTGTCAATCTCAGCAAGGAAGACGAGGCACTCCGCCAAGAACATTCATCGGATGATGACCCTATTTGTGTGGATATTCGTTTGTCTATTGCTAATCCCGTTACGCTCAAGGAGTTATATGCAATTTGCCCTATCAGCCAGATGATGGTCAGTCGTGTTACCCGTGCTGATGGTACCGACGAACTGGTAGATTCTACTACAGTCCTTAATCCCAATGATATCATCCGTATTGTCTCTGATAAACGCCATGAGAAGGACTTGCAAGTATTGGGCGAGGTTACGCACTATGGTTTTCGTGGTCGTGAACGCAGTAACCATCTCATCTCTCGTCGTATTGTAGTAACGCGTACTGAGTGCAATGGTAAACGCCTTAGTTCGTTTGATGTACGCCATCGTTACCATGCAACTATCACGCGCATTAACCGTGCGGGTGTGGAGCTGTTGGCTACGCCTGATTTCGTGCTCCAATTGGGTGATCGTATTATGGTGGTGGGCGACCGTGATGATGTACGCCAAGTGGCGGATATTTTTGGTAATGAGCTCAAACGTTTGGATTTGCCTAACTTGATGCCTATATTCTTTGGTATTTTCTTGGGTGTCTTGTTTGGTTCTCTTCCTATTGCTATTCCTGGTATGAATATCTCTTTCAAATTAGGACTAGCAGGTGGTTCGCTGATAGTCGCTTTGTTGATTGGTCGTTTTGGACCTTATTATAATATGGTTACTTTCGCTACTACGTCAGCCAATATGATGCTCCGTCAAGTAGGATTGACATTGTTCTTGGCGGCAGTTGGCTTGAGTGTAGGGGATGGTTTTGTGAATACGATTATGGATGGCGGTTATATGTGGGTGTTGTATGGTTTGCTCATCACAATGATTCCGTTGGTGTTGGTGGGATTCATTGCATATAAGGCACTGCATATCAATTATTTCAAGGTGGTAGGTCTCTTGATAGGTGCCATGACAGGGGCTCCTGCTTTGGGCTATGCGCAGAGTCTTTCGGACAAGAATGACCAAGCTTCTGTGTGCTATGCGACGGTCTATCCGCTCACGATGTTCCTCCGCGTCATGGCAGGACAATTGCTCATTGTCTTCTTCTGTTCGTAGTATAGAAAAGACATCGTAAAACAATAATCCCGTAAATCGCGTATTATGAGTAATCAAATACGAGACTTACGGGATATATTTTTGCTCTGCAATTCGTTAGGTGTATTATTCTAACTTGCGATAACGTACACGCTTTGGTTCGTTAGCATCCTCACCAAGACGCATCTTCTTATTTGCCTCGTAATCAGAATAACTACCCTCAAACCAGAAGACCTTGCTATCGCCCTCAAATGCTAAGATGTGCGTACAGATACGATCGAGGAACCAACGGTCGTG
>JAZQTO010000013.1:0-40358 GCA_045630805.1 Paludibacteraceae bacterium | reverse complement strand
GCTCCTATTCACATCTCTAACCTCAACCCAGTTGAGAACGGTGTACCAGTTCGCGTAGGCCGTGTAGAGAAGGATGGCAAGCTTGTCCGCGTAAGTAAAAAATCTGGTAAGGAGATCTAACAATGAATACAGCAAGTTTGAAACAAGATTATTTGGAGCGCATTGTGCCAGCTCTGATGAAGGAGTTTAACTACACTACTGTAATGCAGTGTCCTAAACTCGAGAAGATCGTTCTCAACCAAGGTCTTGGTGAGGCTGTAGCTGATAAGAAGATCATCGATGTTGCACAACAAGAGATGACCCTTATCACTGGTCAAAAAGCTGTTGCTACGGTTTCCAAGAAGGATATCGCAAACTTCAAGGTTCGTAAGAAAATGCCTATTGGCGTACGCGTAACTCTCCGTGGTGAGCGTATGTACGAGTTCTTGGAGCGTCTCGTGCGCGTGGCATTGCCTCGTATCCGTGACTTCAAAGGTATCCACAACAAGATGGATGGTCATGGCAACTATACACTTGGTATCCAAGAGCAAATCATCTTCCCTGAAATCAACATTGATAACATCACCAAGCTCCTCGGTATGAACATCACTTTTGTGACTACCGCTAAGACAGATGAGGAAGGCTTTGCACTTCTCCGCGAGTTTGGTTTACCATTCAAAAAGTAATTAGACTATGGCAAAAGAATCAATGAAAGCTCGCGAGGTGAAACGCGCTAAACTCGTAGCAAAATATGCTGCAAAGCGTGCGCAACTCCTCAAGGATGGTGACTATGAAGGTCTCCAAGCATTGCCAAAGAACGCAAGTCCTGTTCGTTTGCACAATCGTTGCAAAATCACAGGCCGTCCAAAAGGTTATATGCGCGTATTCGGCTTGAGTCGTATTCAATTCCGTGAGATGGCGTCTAAGGGCCTCATCCCAGGTGTGAAGAAAGCAAGCTGGTAAACAACTGAAATTCGCCCAGAGGACATAGGTGCCTCTGGGGAATAAATAAAATTAATTTATTAAATATTGTCCCGAAAGGCGGGATTAATTTAACAAAACATTATGACAGATCCAATCGCAGATTATCTGACTCGACTCAGAAATGCAATCAAAGCTGGACACCGCGTAGTTGAGGTGCCTGCTTCGAATCTGAAGAAGGAGATCACACGCATCTTGTTTGAGAAAGGTTACATTCTTTCTTACAAGTTCGTGGAGGATGGCCCTCAAGGCACTATCAAGATTGCCTTGAAGTATGATCCAGTTAACAAAGTTAACGCCATCAAGAGTTTGAAACGTGTATCAACACCAGGTCTTCGTCAATACGTAGGCTATCGCGAGATGCCACGCGTGTTGAACGGTCTCGGTATCGCAATCCTTTCTACATCTAAGGGTGTGATGACCAACAAAGAGGCTCTCGGCATGAAGCTCGGTGGTGAGGTTATTTGTTACATCTATTAATCAGGAGGAAAGACTATGTCAAGAATTGGTAAATTGCCTATCGCTATCCCTGCAGGTGTAACTGTAACAGTTAGCCCTGAGAACCTTGTGACTGTTAAAGGTCCTAAAGGTGAATTGACCCAACAAGTTAACCCAAATATCACCGTTAACGTTGAGGAAGGTGTACTCACCGTAACTCGTCCTAACGATGAGAAACAAAACCGCGCTATGCACGGTCTTTATCGCGCACTCATCAACAACATGGTTGTAGGTGTAAGCGAGGGTTACAAGAAAGTACTCGAACTCGTCGGTGTAGGTTACCGCGTTGAGATGGCTGCTAACATGCAAAATACTCTCAACTTTGCACTCGGTTATACCCACCCAATCTATCTCCAACTCCCTAAAGAGGTTAAGGTAGAGACCAAGTCAGAGCGTAACCAAAACCCTCTCGTTATCCTCGAGTCTGCTGACAAGCAACTCATCGGCCAAGTATGCGCTAAGATCCGCTCTTTCCGCAAACCAGAGCCATATAAGGGTAAAGGTGTTAAGTTCCAAGGTGAAGTTGTTCGTCGTAAAGCTGGTAAATCGGCTGGTAAATAATTAGAAAGGAATAAGTTATGAATCAGAAAATTGCAAGAAGACTTAAAATTAAAGCATCTATCCGTACACGTGTTTCGGGTACAGCTGAGCGTCCTCGTCTGACAGTATTCCGTAGCAACAGCCAAATCTACGCGCAAGTTATCGACGATTTGCAAGGTAAAACACTTGCATCTGCATCTTCGCTCGCTATTAAAGATAAAATGACCAAAACTGAGAAGGCTGCTCAAGTAGGCAAACTCATCGCTGAAGCTGCTAAGGCTGCTGGCGTAGAGGCTGTAGTATTTGACCGTAACGGCTATCTCTACCATGGTCGAGTTAAATCATTGGCAGACGCTGCCCGCGAGGCAGGTCTCAAATTCTAAAACAAAGAGACTGTTATGAATCGAGTAAAATCAACACAAGACTTAGAGCTCAAGGAGCGTCTAGTTGCTGTCAACCGTGTAACTAAGGTTACTAAAGGTGGACGTACTTTCACATTTGCAGCCATCGTTGTTGTAGGAAATGAGGCTGGTATCGTAGGTTGGGGTCTTGGTAAAGCAGGCGAAGTTACCGCTGCTATCTCTAAGGCTACTGAATCTGCTAAAAAGAACCTCATCCAAGTACCTGTACTCAAAGGTACAGTACCTCACGAGCAATATGCTAAATTTGGTGGTGCACGTGTTTATCTCCAACCAGCTTCTCACGGTACCGGAGTTAAGGCCGGTGGTGCGATGCGCGCCGTATTGGAGTCAGCAGGTGTAACTGACATCTTGGCTAAATCAAAAGGTTCTTCTAACCCTCACAACCTCGTTAAGGCTACTATCGCAGCTCTCGGCGAAATGCGCGATGCTCGTACCGTAGCTCAAAACCGTGGCGTGAGCCTTTCAACAGTGTTTAACGGATAATAATTTGTGAATATCATGGCAACTATTAAAGTTCAAAAAGTACGCAGCGCAATTGGCTGCCCACAAGTGCAAAAAGATACTTTGTTGGCTCTTGGTCTTCGCAAAATGAATGCTGTGGTTGAGCACGAGGCAACTCCTGCTATCCTCGGTATGGTAAACAAAGTAAAACACTTGGTTAAAGTAATTGATTAATTTTTAAAAAGTAGCATTATGGAATTAAATAATTTAACGCCAGCTGCAGGTTCAGTGAAAACCGCTAAGCGAATCGGACGTGGTCCAGGTTCTGGTCTTGGTGGAACTTCTACTCGCGGTCACAAAGGTGCTAAATCACGCTCAGGTTACTCAAAGAAAATTGGTTTTGAGGGTGGTCAAATGCCTATGCAACGTCGTTTGCCTAAGTTCGGTTTCAAGAACATTAACCGCGTAGAGTACAAAGCTATTAACCTCAGCACCCTCCAAGCTCTTGCAGAGGCTAAAAACTTGGAGAAAATCGGACTCGTTGAACTCAATGAGGCTGGTTTCATCAACAAGACTCAGCTCGTTAAGATCCTTGGTAACGGTACACTGACTGCTAAACTCACTGTCGAGGCTAATGCATTCAGCAAAACCGCTGAAGAGGCTATCACAGCTGCTGGTGGTACTATCAACAAAATCTAATTAGTATGCGTAAGTTTATTCAAACTATCCAAAATATCTGGAAGATCGAAGATCTCCGTCAACGATTGTTGACCACACTCCTTTTTGTGCTCATCTATCGTTTCGGCTCTTTCGTTGTTCTTCCTGGTATTGATCCAACAGCCCTCACTGCTCTGCAAGCGCAGACAGCGGGTGGTCTGATGGCACTTTTGGATATGTTCTCAGGTGGCGCCTTCTCTAATGCATCTATCTTTGCATTGGGTATCATGCCTTACATCTCTGCATCTATCGTAATCCAACTGCTCACTATCGCAGTTCCTTACTTCCAAAAGATGCAAAAAGAAGGTGAGTCTGGTCGCCAAAAAATGAACCAAATTACTCGCTATCTTACTGTAGCTATTCTCCTTTTCCAAGGTCCTAGCTACCTTGTGAACCTCTCTGTGCAAATGGCACAAGCTGGTCAAGCAGTAGCAGTAGGTTTCAACTGGTTCACCATCTCATCTACCATCCTCCTCTGCGCGGGCTCTATGTTCGTGATGTGGTTGGGTGAGCGTATCACCGATCGTGGTATTGGTAATGGTATTTCCTTTATCATTCTCATCGGTATCATTGCTCGCTTCCCAGCTGCTTTGGTACAAGAGTTCTCTTCACGTTTGAACGAAGGTGGTGGTTTGATGCTCTTTATCCTTGAGATCATTATCCTTTTGTTTGTGTTCGCATTTGCTATCCTCCTCGTACAAGGTACACGTCGTATCCCTGTACAATACGCTAAACGTATGGTGGGTAACAAACAATATGGTGGCGTACGTCAATACATCCCATTGAAGGTTAACTCTGCCAATGTGATGCCTATTATCTTCGCACAAGCTATCATGTTTATCCCTATCGCACTTGCTGGATTCTCTACATCAGAGAGTGCTAGCGCATTTACTCGTGCGTTCATGGACAATGACGGCGGCTGGTACAACACTGTATTCGCACTCTTGATCATCGTTTTCACCTATTTCTATACTGCGATTATTATCAATCCAGTACAAATGGCTGAGAACCTGAAACTCAATAATGGTTTTATTCCTGGTGTTAAACCTGGTAAGAAAACTGCTGAGTACATTGACACTATCATGACACGATTGACATTGCCAGGTTCTATACTTTTGGCTATCATCGCTATCTTGCCAGCTTTTGCTCGTCTCTTCGGCGTGAGCATGGGCTTTGCGCAATTCTTCGGCGGTACATCGTTGCTCATTATGGTGGGTGTGATCTTGGATACGCTTCAACAAATCGAGAGCAAACTCCTCGAACGTCACTATGACGGATTCTATGAGTCTGGCATGCGCGTTAAGGGCCGCTCTGGTGCTATGGCATATTAATAAAAATGATATACCTAAAGACTGACGAAGAAGTTGAACTCATGCGTCTGAGTAATGACCTGCTCGGAAGGACTTTGGCCGAAGTGGCCAAAGTCATCCGACCAGGTGTTACCACTGCTCAACTAGATAAAGTAGCATACGAATTCATATGCGATCACGGAGGTATTCCTTCTTGCCTCGGATATGAGGGTTATCCTGCTACGCTTTGTACTTCAGTCAATGAGCAAGTAGTACATGGTATCCCTTCTGACAAAGTTATCCTCAAGGATGGTGACATTGTTTCAGTGGATACAGTTGTCAAATTAAATGGTTTTTGTGCGGACTCAGCCTACACTTTCCCAGTAGGAGATGTGGTTCCAGAGACATTGCAGCTTATGCGCACTACAAAAGAGGCATTATACCTCGCTATAGAGCAAGCAGTCACTGGAAAACGTCTAGGTGATATCGGTTTTACCATACAAAATCATTGCGAGAAAGCAGGTTACTCTGTTGTGCGTGAGTTTGTAGGACACGGTATAGGACGTGATATGCACGAAGAACCAGAAGTATGCAACTATGGACGTCGTGGTAACGGACTTGTGCTCAAGTCAGGTATGACCTTGGCCATTGAGCCAATGATTTGTCTGGGAAGACGCAATGTTCTTATAGAGAATGATGGATGGACAGCTCGCACAGCGGATCGCAAACCAGCGGCTCATTATGAGCATAGTGTGTGTGTACGCAACGGAAAGGCAGATATCCTATCCACTTTCGACTATATTCAACAAGTTTTAGGAAATCGTTTCATTTAATTAATAAACCAAAGCAGTATGGCTAAACAAGATGCAATTGAAGTAGATGGCACAATCACTGAGGCATTGTCTAACGCGATGTTTCGTGTGCAACTCGAAAGCGGTCATATCATCACCGCTCATATCTCTGGCAAAATGCGTATGCACTACATCCGTATTCTCCCTGGAGATCGCGTAAAAGTGGAGATGAGTCCATATGACCTCACTAAAGGACGTATTTCGTTCCGTTATAAATAAAACACTCTAAAACTCTATTAAAATGAAAGTTAGAGCATCTGTAAAAAAGCGTAATGCGGATTGCAAAATCGTACGCCGCAAAGGTCGCTTGTATGTAATTAACAAAAAAGAACCAAAAATGAAAATGCGTCAAGGATAAGCATTTCATAGAGGTAAACATTTAAAAACAATTATCCTTAAGTAATTAATTATGGCTATAAGAATTGTCGGTGTAGATTTACCACAAAACAAGTGTGGCGAAGTCGGTTTGACTTACATCTACGGAATAGGTCGTTCAAGCGCAAAGAAAATCTTGGCAGAGGCAGGCGTAGACCCAAGCATCAAGGTACAAGATTGGACGGATGACCAAGCAGCTAAAATTCGTGAAATCATCGGTGCTAACTACAAAGTAGAAGGTGATTTGCGTTCAGAAACCCAACTCAACATCAAACGTTTGATGGATATCGGTTGCTACCGTGGTGTACGTCACCGTATTGGACTTCCAGTACGTGGTCAATCTACCAAAAACAACGCACGTACCCGCAAAGGTAAAAAGAAAACTGTTGCAAATAAGAAGAAAGCAACGAAGTAATCAAGTATCAACAACTAATATCTATCAACAATTATGGCAAAGAAAAATGTTGCAGCTAAGAAGCGCGTTGTAAAGATTGACGGTGTTGGTCAACTTCACGTAATGTCTTCTTTCAACAATGTGATTGTAACACTTGCTAACGGCGAGGGACAAGTGATCTCTTGGTCTTCAGCAGGTAAAATGGGCTTCCGTGGCTCTAAAAAGAATACTCCTTACGCAGCTCAAACTGCTGCTGAGGATTGCGCAAAGGTAGCTTTTGACCTTGGTTTGCGCAAAGTTAAAGCGTATGTTAAAGGTCCTGGACAAGGTCGTGAGAGCGCAATCCGCGCTTGCGCAAATGCAGGTATCGCAGTAACTGAGATCGTTGACGTTACTCCAATGCCTCACAATGGTTGCCGTCCTCCTAAACGTCGTCGTGTATAATTTTTTAACTACTAAAATTTAAAGAAAATGGCTAGATATATTGGACCAAAATCACGTATTGCACGTCGTTTCGGAGAGGCTATCTTCGGCCCAGACAAAGTGCTCGACAAACGTAACTACGCTCCAGGTCAACACGGTGTTAACCGCCGTAAAAAAAGTTCTGAGTATGGTACTCAGCTCGCTGAGAAGCAAAAAGCTAAATACACCTATGGTGTACTCGAGCGTCAGTTCCGTCTCCTTTTCGCTAAAGCATCTCGTATCAAAGGTATTACCGGTGAGATTCTTCTCCAATTGCTAGAATCTCGTCTTGATAACATCGTTTACCGTCTTGGTATCGCTCCTACTCGTGCTGCTGCGCGTCAGTTGGTAAGTCACTGCCACATCACTGTAGATGGCAAGGTAGTGAATATTCCTTCTTATGATGTTAAGCCAGGTCAAGTAGTGGCTGTTCGTGAGAAATCTAAATCTCTCGAAGTTATTGCTACTTCTCTCGATGGTTTCAACCACAGCAAATATAGCTGGTTGGAGTGGAACGAGGCTGAGAAGGCTGGTAAATATCTTAACATCCCACAACGTGAGGATATCCCTGAGAATATCAAGGAGCAATTAATCGTCGAGTTGTACTCTAAATAATAATTAAATTCATGGCAATATTAGATTTTATTAAACCTGACAAGGTGATCATGTTGGATTCGAGCAGCAAGCACGGAGTTTTTGAGTTCCGTCCGCTCGAACCGGGTTATGGTATCACAGTTGGTAACGCTATTCGTCGCGTACTCATTGGTTCGCTCGAGGGCTATGCTATCTGTTCTATTAAGATCAATGGTATTGATCATGAATTTGCTACTATCCCAGGTGTTATCACCGACGTGACCAATCTTATCCTTAACCTCAAACAAGTACGTTTCGCACGCAAAGAGGGAATGGAAGTAACAGAAGAGACCATCCGTATGCATGTGAAGGGCAATACTGCCCTCCTTGCAGGCGAACTCAATAGTTATCTCCAAGCTTTTGATGTGCTCAATCCTCAACTGCTTCTTGCAGAGATGGACGAAAGTGCAGACTTTGAGATTGAGATTAATATCAACAAAGGACGTGGTTACGTTTCTGCTGATGAAAATCGTCAAGCAAATGACGCTATTGGAGTGCTTGCTATTGATAGCATCTATACTCCTATTGTGAATGTTAAATACAGTATTGATCCTTATCGTGTGGAGCAACGTACTGACTATGAGAAACTCACACTTGAGATCTCTACAGATGGCTCTATCCTTCCTAAGGATGCACTTACTGAGGCTGCTAAACTTTTGATCTATCACTTTATGTTGTTCTCTGAGGAGCGCATTATTATTGAGGATCAAACCAAGCCAGCTACCAATGCATTCGATGAGGAGCACTTGCGTATGCGTCAATTGCTCAACCAACGTCTTGTGGATATGGACCTCTCTGTTCGCGCACTCAACTGCTTGAAGGCTGCAGAGGTAGATACTCTCGGACAATTGGTTAAATATCACCGTTCTGATTTGCTCAAGTTCCGTAACTTCGGTAAGAAATCTCTCACCGAGCTCGACGAATTGCTCGAGAAAAACGGCTTGGCATTCGGTATGGATATTAGCAGATACAAACTTAATGATTAATTAACAAAAGTAAAACAAAAATGAGACATAATAAAAAATTCAATCATCTTGGTCGTAAGGCTGCGCACCGTAGTGCAATGCTTTCCAACATGGCTTGCTCACTCATTATGCACAAGCGCATTTCGACCACTTTGGCTAAGGCTAAAGCTCTCCGTATGTACGTTGAGCCACTCCTTACCCATGCGAAAGAGGACTCTACAGCTAATCGTCGTCTCGTGTTCGCTAAACTCAAACAAAAAACTGTTGTTACTGAGCTCTTCCAAAACGTAGCAGAGAAGATCGCTAACCGCCCAGGTGGTTATACTCGTATCCTCCGTACTGGTTTCCGTCTTGGTGACGCAGCTGAGATGGCTATCATCGAGCTCGTAGACTACAACGAGAACATGCTTAAGACTCCTAAGGCAGCTGCTAAGAAAACCACACGTCGTGCTGGTAAGAAGGCTGCTCCTAAGGCAGAAGAGGCTACCGTTGAGGCTCCAGTAGCAGAGAGCGCAGAGTAATTTTAATACTCAATAAAAAAAACTGTCTAACAATTTGTTAGACAGTTTTTTTGTGTTATAGTGTACTAGACATACTAGTACTGCTAGTTATACTAGTTACTTATAGAGACAAAAAAGCCGCTAAACTAGCGGCTTTACTTAGTTGCGGAGGAAGGAATCGAACCAACGACCTTCAGGTTATGAGCCTGACGAGCTACCACTGCTCTACTCCGCGATATATATCCCAATTGATACGTGTCAACTGAAATCGAGTGCAAAGGTACTGCTTTTTTTTGATATGACCAAATTTTTAGTGAGAAAAATGCTTTTTTCTATGCTTTTCAACACATTTGATCCATTATATAAGTTTAATCGTTGTCAAAATCAAATAGAGTAGGTGAATCGTTATCAAAACGTTTAAGGATATTTCGCATCAATGTCTCGCGAATAAGTTTGGATCGGTTACTCACTGTATATTGATTACAATAGCGCTCCAATGCACGCATCTCACTATCATTAAGCATGATAGATATTTTGTGCTTGCGTGGCTCTGGTTTGGATTTATATTTCTTATTTATTTTCATTAGAATTGTATGCCAATTGTTGCTCCAATGGTGATGAAATTACAACCTACAATATTCTTGTATTCCTGATTGTTTATGATCTCCGTAATTTCGGTTTGAGTGTTTTGCCATTCTGCACACGCACTGAGTAGTAAAGCGAGATTACTATTGACTTGATATGTCCAACCAGCGGCTGCACTCAGACAAATGCCTCCTTTTGTTGATTTGTTTGTAGAGCACCCATAACCCAAACTCATACTTATATAGGGTGCATGTTGCTTTTGTATGAGAGGCATAGAAACCACTGCTTGAATAGGAATAAAAGTGTAGTTTTGTTCGGGTAATAGTTTGGTTCTAAAACCCACACTACCACCTACTAAAATAGGAGTGTTGCCAATCTTCTTACTTCCTAGTATCAAGTCTGCACCAATCTGTCCTCCCCAACCCTTATTTGGCAGATATACTGCACCTCCATATGCTTGTACGCGTACAACTACTTTTTTGTTGGTTGTAGTAGATTCGGGAGTAGTGTTAATAGAAGTGATAATCTGGTCTTCCTGTATTGATTGGACTTCGCTTCGTGGGTATTGATACCGCGTGCCATCTTTCTTCTTGATGATTACCACCTCTTCGTTTAATAGCGTAATTTCTCCTTGTATGCGTTGTCCAGAGTTTAATACCACGACCTCCGCCATCATCATAGATGATAGCAGACAACTAAAAAGGAGAAATATGTACTTGTAGTTTTTCAAAATACTCAATATAGACTGCAAAGGTACTAATTTTTATAGATATGTGCAAGCACTAATCTAAAAATCCTCATTCACGAGTACAAAGTCTATCAATTTTCGTTCTACATCTACTTTTGTTACGCGCACACGCACCGCATCAGACAAGGTGTATGTTTTTCCGCTACGTGCAGCAACAAGACAATAATTATCCTCGTCAAACTGCATATAGTCGTGTGGTTCAATAGTTCGGATTGGCACTAAACCTTCGGTCATAGTATCTTTCAATTGAACAAACAACCCAAATTCAGTTACTCCACTGACAATCGCATCAAATTCTTCGCCTAAGTGACGACTAATCCAGCGTGCATGCATTTCTTTAATGGAATCTCGTTCGGCAGCTTGGGCTCCCATTTCGCAATCGGTAGAATGAACACATGCTTGCTCTAGTTCTTCTTGTTCGCTGCGACATAGTGCTTTGGATTGGAGTAGGTATTTCGCTACCAAACGGTGCACCATCATATCTGGATAACGACGAATAGGCGATGTGAAGTGCGTATAGTATGGGAATGCCAATCCATAGTGACCAATATTATCGGTTGAATAAACCGCTTTGGCCATAGCGCGGATAGTGAGTGTTTCCACTAGGGTTTGTGATGGATGACCTTGGCAATTGTCCAATAGACTATTGATTTGCTTGTGGGTCGCGCTACCATTGGATGATGTCTTTAAGTTGAAACCAAATCGCTTGATGAAAGTAGCTAACTTGCTCAATTTCTCTGGATCAGGATTCGCGTGTACGCGATATACGAAAGGATACTTGTTATTATTCTCGCCATTTTCTGTTTTGCCTTTTTTCCCTATTTCTGTAGCTACAATACGATTGGCGAGCAACATAAACTCTTCAATCAAGTGATTGCTGTCATACGACTTATGGAAGAGTATCTCTATTGGCTCTCCTGCCTCATCTAGACGGAAATGCACCTCTGTGCTCTCAAAATTGATAGCTCCATGACGGAATCGATTAGCACGTAGAATCTTGGCTAGTTTATCTAGACCTTGGATGGCTTGCGATACGGCAGGTAGGTTGGTTCCTACCAAGCTGCACTCTTTCTGCTCCAATATATCTTGTGCTTGACGATAGGTAAGACGATAGTTAGAACGAATAACCGTGCGGCATATCTTGTGTTTGAGCACTTTGGCTTCTGCGTCCATTTCCACGATTACTGACATACATAGTTTGTCTTCATCGGGACGCAAACTGCATAACTCATTGCTTAGTCGCTCGGGTAACATAGGTATCACCCTGTCCACCAAATAGATGCTTGTTCCGCGATGATAGGCTTCTTCGTCCAATGCGGTTTGTTCTTCCACATAATGCGTCACATCGGCTATATGAATACCGATTTGATAGTTACCATTGTCTAGTAGTTGGAAGGACAAAGCATCATCAAAATCCTTAGCCTCGTCTGGATCTATGGTAAAAGTGAGCACATCGCGCATATCGCGACGGCGCATTATCTCTTGTTCAGGAATAGCTAGTCCTGGTAGTTTCTTTACTTCTTTTAGTACTGCCTCTGCAAATCCCTCAGGGATAGTGTATTCACCTTCTTTTTTGGATTTTTGAGACTGCGTTGGCTCTGTTTGTTTGTTTCGCTCTTTACGTAGATGCGCTCTCTCACGGCGCATTCGCTTAGCTATGAGGTCTTTGGTTTTCATTTGTCAAAATATGAATAGTTAATGCTTGGTTTTACTTGTAATATGCTACAATAATTATGCCTTATTGTAGTTTTTTCTTCCATTGCATAGCTCTATGTGCTGCTTGTTGGGTCAGGCGTTTATGCTTTGGGGTCATTTTGTCGTTTTTATACTTGTTGGTGCAGCAATTCTTACCTGTCAATAACTCATACCATACGCATGCTGCGGTATAACGACCATACTCATAGTTCAAATGATAACCATCTCGGCATAGTGTATCGCCTAGTTTAGTTTGACGGGCTAGAGTGATGGCTTTTCCACATGGAATCAATACCAATTCTGGATGATTATTGAGTAGTGCGATCGTTGCGTTATGGATGCTATCATCCATGATTTGTTGGTTCTTTTGATAGCGTGGGTATTCAGGGTGTTTGGCGTCTTGAGAGTATGACCATGTCTGCATCCAGCAGAGTGTCGCTTGGGGTTGATAAGCGCGTACAGTATCGATCAAATCGGACAAATATGGCTCAAAACTACCTTGTATGCCACTATCATGACTGGCTTGTTGCAGCGAGATGTAGTCCCATTGCATCAGTCTTAGCGCTTGGCGAAGGGAGTAACCTTCGTTAGGAGTTCTTACTCCGTGCTCTATATATCGAAAACTATAGGCAGCGGTATCCTTGTGCAGGAAGGTGTAGTGCTGCTCTAGCGAACAACCTCCGTAGTATAGATTGCCAATGATAATAGGTTGTTTACCTTCATGACAGAGAGGGGCTAACTCTTGTTCTACTGCATCCCATGAGAAACTATTACCAATGCATAATATGCGAATGGTATCATTAGCGGCATGGATCGTGCATGATAGTGTACTAAATGTCAATGCAATTAAAAAAGAGTAAATCTTGTTCATATGTAAATAAAATGTACAATTTGTGTACAAAGGTACTGCTTTATTTTGAAATATGCAAAAAAAGTAGTACTTTTGCACAAAATTACTATCACAACTATGCGACTATTCCGATTCTTACTTCTTTTCTTGGGTGCTCTTTTTCTTGTGCTCCCCACTCAGGCTTCTTTGCGTTATGCATATGCTGATAGTGTGATTCTCTCTGCTATCCACGACTCGTTGATTCCAGGTGCAGTACTTTGTGTGGTGGATAACCAGGATATTGTTTATCTTCAAGCATATGGGCAATGCCGTGTCGTTCCAGAGCAGGAGCTCATGACACCCCAAACCATTTTTGATCTTGCATCGGTAAGCAAACCTCTTGGCGCAGGTACGGCTATGCTCTTGCTATGTGCAGAGGGAAAAGCCAGTGTCGATGATTATGTGTCGAAATATATTGCTAGTTACCATAATGATGTGCAGATTCGTCATTTGATGACACATTATTCAGGACTTCCTGCCTATATGAATGCAAATCGATTAGATAGTATTTTTGCAAGTCGCAATGTAGATCCTAGTCAATATCCTAATTATATGATAGATACCATTGCACAATGCAAACGTTCATCAGCTGTTGGAGAGCTTTATCGTTATTCTTGTCTTAATTTTATTAGCTTACAACGAGTAGTAGAAAATATTGTTGGAATGGATATAAATAGCTATCTACGATCTACTTTATATGAGGATTTAGGAATAAATATGGGTTGGTTGCCAGATTCTGTGTTACTAGGCTTGATTGCTCCTACCGAATGTCAGCAATATGATTGTTTACATGGAAAAGTACATGATCCTCTTGCCCGTGTAATGATGCGTGGTATCTCAGGCAATGCTGGAATCTTTGCTACTGCTGAAGAGGTGGCTACTTGGGCTATATGGTTTATGCGGTTACCTCTTGAGATACGAGAGAAGGGATGTCAAGCTGGAATGTGGACAGATACAGTAACTACCTCAACGGGAGAGCAACAACGATGTCGCCATACGGGATATACTGGAACAAGTGTGACGATAATGCCTCAGTCGGGCAGAGCACTCGTTCTGCTCACCAACCGTGTTCACCCTAGGGATGAACATAGCTTAGGCGATTTGCGCCGCAAACTAAACGATTGGTTGATTCCTTAGCATTTTATTTTGCGGATGTTGTAAAAAAAGAACGGAATTCCGTTTTTTGCGTGTTTTGATTAATAAAAAGTGCCTAACATATATGTTAAGCACTTTGTTTTAATTTGTACCGCGAGCGGGACTTGAACCCGCACAGCCATCACTGGCCAAAGGATTTTAAGTCCTTCGTGTCTACCGATTCCACCATCGCGGCTCAAAATCGGGTGCAAAGGTACAACAATTTATGCATATTTGCAAGAAAAATCGTTTTTTTTTGCAAAATACCTAGCATTAGGTATTGCTAGGTTGCAAAAAAAGCAGTAATTTTGCAAACTGAAATGATATCGCATTGTAGATGCAGCAAAAAGAGTACATAGTTGATGGATTGCAGGTGCAAGAGGTGGATGCACGTTTTTTGGAGACGGATTTGGTTCGTACGGCCGAACTGATAGATCGTCACCAACCTTTTGTTGTCCTCTTGACGCACTATGATGATTTGCTCAAGACTCAACATACGCTGGATTATTTGCTCCTAAGCAAACTGTTTGGTGTCCCTATAGGACTGGCCGAAGATAAGTTGCGAATGCTGCAGAGTGAGGTGGATTTTCGTCATATCCATGTTACTTATGGCAAGGATATAGAGGCTGCTATTGATCAGATTATCAACGTAATTGTTACCTTGCCAGATATTCGTGAGAAATACTCCAAGCGATATATGGCTATTCGTTTGCTGGAGCGTCCTGATGAGATGTTAGCTCTATTGCCATATTCTGAAGAGCTTATACGTGTAGCCAATGACCAACGTCAACGCCTGCAAGCAAAATACGGCATGTCGGCTAAAGAAATCATTGCTCATGCACGTCGTGGTTTTGTACATGGTGCGTTAGAGGAAACATTGACTCATGCTCAGCATGACACGGGGCACTCTTGGGCGGATCGTGTAGATAAGGTCTTGACAAACAAATGGGTAGGATTGCCCTTGTTGATGCTTGTACTATGGTTGGTCTTTGAATGCACCTTTACTCTCGGCTCTTACCCACAGGAGTGGATTGCGATGGGCGTAGATGCATTAGTGAATTGGCTGCATGGCTTGATGCCAGACACTTGGTGGACGAGTATGCTCCTAGATGGTGTCCTAATGGGTATAGGAGCCGTATTGGCATTCCTGCCGAATATCATTATCATGTTCTTCTTCCTTAGTTTAATGGAAGATTCGGGTTATATGGCACGTGCAGCCTATGTGTTGGATAAGATTATGCACCGTATTGGTTTGCATGGCAGTTCGTTTATTCCAATGTTAATGGGATTTGGTTGTAATGTCCCTGCTATCATGGCAGCACGAGATATCACGAACAAAAAGGATCGCGCACTCACCATGCTTATGGTTCCGTTTATGAGTTGCTCGGCACGTCTGCCCGTATATATGCTGTTTGTAGGAGCGTTCTTTGCTGAACAGAAGGCGATAGTGATGCTGTCGTTGTATGTCTTAGGAGTTCTCTTGAGCATTTTATTTGCTTTCGTTATGCAACGCACTTCCGCTTTTCGTCAACCTAAACATGACTATGTGAGCGAGTTGCCTGCTTATCGCTATCCTACCTTGCGTACAACGGGTTTGCATATTTGGGAACGAATAGCGGATTATCTTCAAAAGATACCTGCCGTTATTATCTGGGCCAGTGTCATTATTTGGGCGTTGACCTATTTCCCTACTGGAAGCATGAACGATATGGAGCACAGTTATTTAGCGGCTATTGGTCATTGGATGGAACCTGTGATGCAACCTCTAGGCTTTGATTGGAAGATGTCTGTTTGTCTGTTGACGGGACTTCCTGCCAAAGAGGCAATTGTTTCCACTATGGGTATCCTTTATCCATCGGATAGTGCTTTGTCTGCGTTCACGCCTGTAACTGCATATGCTTTTATGACCTTCGTATTGCTTTATTTCCCTTGTGTAGCTACTATTACTACTTTGGGTAAAGAGTTAGGAGCTAAATGGGCATGGTTTAGTTTGATTCAATCAATGATTTTAGCATGGGTGGTGAGTTTCTTAATTTATCAAGTCGGGACGCTATTTATACACTAAGTATTACGCACTATTCACGCACAATAGACGCACTATTTACGCACAATAAGCGCACAATTATAATAACATTACTAAGAGAGAAATATGACTAAAATGAGTAGATACATTCTAACCCTGCTTTTATCTTTCCTACCTTATCTGTGTCTCCATGCGCATGTGTGGGGTGTCGTATTGGACGATAAAGGATTTCCATTGGTAGGTGCCAATGTCTATTGGGCTGGTACAACCGTTGGAGTTGCCACAGATATAGATGGGCAATTCAAACTAGAACCTATCAAAGAAACCAACCGATTGGTGACTAGCTTTATGGGATTTCACAATGATACAACAGAAGTAGTTCGACATGCAGAGTTGACCATCGTCCTTGTGAGTGACCTAGAACTAGAGGAAGTGGATATTGTTGAGCGAAAGATGGCTGTTCTGCGTTCGCGTGTGTCTGCTTTGCAAACTGAAACAATCACAGGTGAAGCGCTTTGTATGGCAGCATGCTGCAACCTTAGCGAGAGTTTTGAGACGAGTGCTAGTGTTGATGTCGCATATTCTGATGCCGCAACTGGTGCTAAGCAAATTCGCCTGTTGGGGCTTAGCGGTACCTATGTGCAGATGTTGACGGAGAATACCCCTAATATCCGTGGATTGGCTCAAGCTTTTGGTATGGAGTATATACCTGGTCCTTGGATGGAAACCATTCAAGTGAGTAAAGGTACTTCCTCTGTTGTGAATGGCTACGAGGCTATCGCAGGACAAATTAATGTGGAGTATCTCAAACCACAAACCCAAGATCCCATTTCACTCAATGCCATGATTAGTACTGAGACCCATGCTGAGGTCAATGCTACTGGTGGATGGGATATCAATGATGTTGTGTCCACAGGTATATTGTTCCATGCCCAAAACATGTCACTCGAACTAGATCATAACCACGATGGATTCTTGGATATGCCTAAGAATACCAATATCAATCTGCTCAACCGCTGGTATGTTAAAACGGACGATTACACCGGACAATTCTTAGTTCGTGGATTATACGACCGCCGTCAAGGTGGTCAGACTAAGGATGCTCTTGCTGTTTCGCCTTTCGCCTCTACACCTTATCATATTGATTTGAATACTTGGCGTGTAGATGGGTTTATGAAGAACGGTTATGTATTTAATCATGACTTAGGAACTTCCATTGGTGTTATTGCTTCTGTATCGTATCACAACCAGCAAAACACCTACGGTTCTCGCCAATGGAATGCTGCACAAACGAATGCCTACTTGAATGCAATTTTCCAAACATCGTTCGACGATTCTGCTTCTGATCCTTGGGATGATCATCAGCATAAACTCTCCGCGGGGGTGAGTTTTAACTATGATGGATACAACGAAGAGTTGCTCTTCGCTTCTAGTCTTTCGCCAACATATAACCTCAATCGTTGGGAAGTGACACCAGGCGTATTTGCGGAATATACTTATACTTACAAGGATAAACTTACCTTGCTTGCTGGTATTCGTGAGGATTATTCTACGCGCTATGGTTTCTTCACAACACCTCGTATGAATGTACGTTATGCACCTTTTGAATGGTGGACCATTCGTGGAAGTGTGGGGTTGGGATATCGTACACCTAATGCCATTGCGGATAATGCTGCATTTTTATCTAGTAATCGAGAGTTTTCGCAGTTTTTGCCAACGGATGAATTGACTGTATTGGGAACGATGAATCTAGCGCAAGAACGATCGATGAATACGGGTATAAGTACTGTTTTTTATATCCCAATGGGCAAGCGTGAATTGCAACTATCGGGTGAGTACTACTATACTAAGTTCCTCGATGGTGTAATCGCGGATATGGATCGTAGTTTGCATGGTATCACCCTATATAATATGCACGATGTGGATGGTGCGCAGTATTTCTCACACAACTGGCAAGTAGAAGCGACTATGGAGATCCTCCGTGGATGGACGATGACGGCAGCCTTCCGTTATACGGATGTGAAACAAACTACTTTTAATACGACTGCCAACAAGTACCTGCTTCGCGATAAGCCATTGCAAAATAAGTTCAAGGGTATCATCACAACTAGTTATCAAACTCCACTTAAGACATGGCAGTTTGATTTGACTGCGCAGTTTAATGGACCAGGTCGTATGCCTGATGGATTTAAGATTCCTAGTGGCAGCAATCAATATTTTACCGATGAATTCGGGCAAAATCATCACAAATGGTATCCTCAGCTATTAGGTCAGGTAACCAAATTCTTCCGTACATGGTCCATCTATTTGGGTGCGGAGAATATGACTGATTTTACGCAGGATAATCCTATCGTAGGTTCTACAGTTGAGCATAATGGACATCATTTGGTAGATCCATCTTCTTCTACATATGATGCTTCGATGATTTGGGCTCCTATCCACGGTTGGAAACTCTACCTCGGTTTCCGTTGGTCCCTCGAACGCGAGGAGTAAAGTTCGTCTATTAGATTAAAATAAATATAAGTTATATGAAAAGACTAGTTATTTTCCTTTTGGCTATTATGCCTATGGCATTTTGTTTGTCAACTGCTGAGGCTAAGCCTAACAAGCAAACCGTTGTATTGTATGTGGACTTGCACTGTCAAGACTGCTGCAATAAGATTTTGAAGAATATTCCTTATGACAAGGATCTCAAGGGTGGTGTGAAGGATATTGTTTTTGATTTGCAGGCTAAGACAGCAACTGTCACTTATGATGCGAACAAGACCGATGTGCCTACTATCCAAAAGGCTTTTGCTAAGATTGGCAAGCCAGCAACTACTGAGGCACCTAAGTGTCATCACCAATGTGAAGGTCATCACCATCATCATGTTGAAGGCGAACACCATCACCATTGATGTTTCGTAAGTACCTACCATATTACAAACGCAATCTTAAGGTTGCTCTGCCAGTGATGCTTACCCAGTTGGGTGCATCGCTGGTTGGTTTGTTTGATTCTATCATGGTAGGGCGGTATGCCACGGTAGATTTGGCTGCGGTAAGTTTCTCTAATGCTCTTTTCTTTACCGTCATGGTCTTCGCTATGGGTGCTCTTATGGGTCTAACTCCTCTCGTTGGGTTTCAAGTGGGTAGCCTCTCTTCTAATAGCGATACTGGTCAAACTTCCAATAGTGAGCATTATGACCAATCTGATAACTCTATAGCCTCTTCCCCTCAAAGTCTCATCTCCTCTCTATTTCAGAATGGTATGCTTTTTACCGTTCTATTGAGTATTTTCACGCTCGTTCTTTTGGGCGGTTGTATTCCTTTCTTACATTGTTTTGGCCAAGATTCAGCGGTTGTTGAGGCGGCTCGTCCGTATTATGTATTGATTGTGTTGTCAATTGTGCCTTTTCTCTTTTTTACTTTCTTTAAACAGTTTCTAGAGGGATTAGGCAATACTTCTGTAGCGATGGTTATTACATTATTGATGAATGGCTTGAATATCTTCCTCAATTGGCTCTTTATCTATGGCAACTGGGGTTGTCCTGAGTTGGGTGCTACTGGAGCGGGTATCGGTTCATTGATTGCACGTATTGGTATGCCTATCTGTTTCGTAGTAGTGATGTTTCTTCGCCATGAGTGGAAAGATTATCTACTTGCATTTCGCTTGCGTAATTTTCAGGCTAGTGTGCTCAAGCAACTGAGCAGGATAGGTTTTCCTATTGGTGTACAAACATTGATGGAAACCATTGCCTTTACTGCAGCGTTTGTTTTTATTGGTTGGATTAGTAAGGAGGCTTTAGCAGCGCATCAGATTGCCAATCAGATATGTGATATGACCTTTATGGTTATTCTCGGGATAGGTTCAGCCACCACTATTCGCGTGTCGCATCAGTTAGGTGCCAATAATTTGGAGGGTGTACGTATGGCGAGTAATGCTAGTATTCATCTAGTCCTTCTTATCAATGCCATTGGCGCTGTGGTAATGATAGGATTCCGTAATTATATTCCGTTGCTTTTTACGCATGATCAAGAGGTGATTGTTATTGCCTCTCAGTTGGTGGTTTTGGCGGGCGTGCTGCAGTTGGCGGATGGATTGCAAGTAGTGGCAGCATCTATGTTACGTGGTATTACGGATGTTAAGGTGCCAATGATTATAGCCATGTTCTCATATACGATAGTCTGTATTTCCATTGGTCTATTCTTGGCTTTTCCAATGGGCATGGGAGCAGTAGGTATATGGATCGGTTTTGTTGTAGGTTTGTCGGTAGCGGCGATATGTTTGCATACAAGGTTTAGAATTAAATATCGCGAACTTCTTCAACGCTAATTGGGGAATATAGAAAAAAGTCATCCAAGTTTGGATGACTTTTTCTTTGTGGTCCCACTTGGGCTTGAACCAAGGACCCCCTGATTATGAGTCAGGTGCTACTAACCAACTGAGCTATAGGACCCCAAATTCACAGCATATAACTGAAATTCGCTGCAAAGGTACTGCTTTTTTTTGAAATAACCAAATAAATTTGATTTTTTTGTGGAAGTGGCGGGAATCGAACCCGCGTCCAAACAAGGAACCAATATGCTTTCTACACGCTTATCTTGGCCTACATTTTCGAGCAATAGCAAGACCCAAGCCACCAACCATTGCCTTATCTGCTAAATCTCATTCTTGCATCGCAGCCTACAAGAACCAGCCCTGATATTTCCGCACCGCTTGATCCTATCAGCCTCTGGGCGTTGGCTTGGAGCGATGTCTCGGTTCAGCACCTTGTGCCGAAACTAGGCGAATCTACTATACTTCGATTACGCAGCGAGAGCTACAGTATTGTTGCCAGTTATAATGGCGAACCCGATTAACGAGCGGTATTCATGCTCGGCGTGCTTACATACCTGTTCTACCTGCTGTCAAAACCAAACACCCCCATAAAACAGATTTGCGCTGCAAAGGTACTGCTTTTTTCTCAAATAACAAAATCAAATATTATTTTTGTTCTATTTTTGTGCTAAATACTTTTTCGCAAATGAACACACTGGATTAATGGTATAATGGTGCTCATTGGCGAATTGTACTGCTGTTTTCATTAGTTCGGTTCCTATACCTAGTCCTTTTTCATGGGCTATAGTACGAATGATGGTCATTTGTTTGTCTTGAATGGTGAACTCTAGTTGTCCAATTGTCTTGCCATTGTCTATGGCAAGGATGTCTGTGGAGTTAATGATAGTTTTCATAGTTTTATTTATTTTGAAATATAACTACAAAAACCGCGCCAAAGATTATTTGTTTACTTCTATTCCGAGGATGGTATAATATTGACCATTACTGAAAATCAGTAATTCTCCATTGCACCATATTTTGTGGCTATTAGGCGATGAGGTGATAGGGCTATTAGGCAAGGCGGTTGGCATTTCAGTGTTGATGGTTAAACCATCCAACGCAAAATAGAGTGGGGTGTTGGAGCCAAATTCTCCTATCTCTGTAGTCTGCATAGAGAAACTAAGACGGGATGTCTTGCCTAGCGAGTTGAGTGGTACTTTTACCCAACCGTTATTTTTTTGTCCATCTACTGCTAGATAATAGTGGGTAGTGGCAGTAGGTTGCATAGTACTATCTAGGGCTTGGATGATGAGTGTAAGGGTATCTTCTTCGGTAAATGGACGCGAATTAAATACGCCATTGGTGATACCCTCCATGGTGTTGCTGTTTTGGCAGATATAGACATATTCTGGGTAAAATTCTCCGTTGAAATCGATGATATTTGACGAATAGCCTTGTGATGCGCTCACCCACTCAGAATAATATCCTATGACATAAGGTGTGCCCACGCTAGCAAGTCCACCTTTGGCTACACACCCAAATACGCAGGCCGTATCTTGCGACACAGTGGATAGAGTAAATCCTTCCCAACTTAAACCTCCATATGACATTTCACTAGGTAAGTGTGATAGGCGAAAGACGCCGTCGTTAACGAGGATGTGGCGGCAAGAGTCCGCATCGTTGTAGGTTTGGTCCCATACGTCAGTAAGATCATAGTAACCTTCGCCATAGGATTGGCTGTAGGTAATGGGATTGCCGTTGAGATCAGTTGCTGTGTTAAGATCCATAGTTATTTGTTCTGCATGTGCGAATGAGCAGAGAGTCAGGAATAAGGCACAAAGACTAATATGTTTCATATGATGGATATGATTGTGTTAAAAGTACTATTTGCTAGTAAAAGTTTTCTTTATTTTCCAAGTTTCACATGGATTAGGATTGGGTCGTGGTCAGCGTATCGGAAGATAGTGGCGTCTAAACCACGTTTGAAGCCGCGGCTATAGAAATAATCGGCATTCAAGTGATAAGGTTGTATCTGAGTGACTTGTGCACGCATGCTTGGAGAGGCAAAAACGCGATCTAAATAGCCAGCTTCGCTATAATATACATAGGAATATCCCTCTGGTGCATAGTGCATTAGCACATCTTCATAGCCAGCTTGAATAATGGTTTGCAGCGGTTGTTCATAGGTATAACTATTGTAGTCGCCCACGAGAAGAATATCCTCGTCATGGAAGAGTTGTTGCTCCTGAATCTTGTTAAGCATGACCATTAGGCTATCTACATTTGCCATGCGTTTGTCGTTAGACTCAGCTCCTGTGCCTCGCTTAGAACGGAGGTGGTTGATGTTGAGAACAAACTTCTCGCCTGAAGCGATCTCCTCCCAACCCAAGGCAATAAGTCGATAGTGGTAGTGGCTCGCAGTATCGGCATAAGCATGGAGCATTTCGCCATAAGGGCGCACTTTGTCCTTGCGATAGATATAGCCACATGAAATCATATCCTGATTGTCCCAATTGTCTGATACATAGGAATATATTTCTTTTTTTGCTAGTTGGTTGAGCGCATTGACAAGCATTTGTGGTGCGCTGTCACCACGTTGAATCTCGCATATGGCGTAGATATCTGCATTGATATGTGTGAGTGCTTTGCTTATTTTGAGGGTCTGCATGGATTGTTGCTTGATTGTAGTCTTGCGTTGGGCATAACCTCCTAAGTCAAAGAAGTAGTTTTGAATATTCGTTGCACAGATGAGTAGTCCGCCTTTAGGCATCTTGGGTTTGGGTTCGGGTTTGTTGTTGGTAAATTTAGGGGTAGCTCCTGTGACTAATTTGCCAGGCGCCACTACTTTGGCCGTTAGTTTTTTGATTGTACAGCCTGTTCGTACTTGGTAATTGGTGATTTTGCAAGATAGTTTGAGCATCTTGCTGCGGTTGTCTTGTTTGATTTTCCAATAAATGGTACTATCGCCGTGGTCTAATCCAACAGCATGCTCTTCTGGGACATAAAGTCGCTCGGGGGAGAGAATGAGCGAGTCGTAGTAGTTGCCACAGACATAGAGGGGGTGGGTAAACTCAACGGTTTGACCGATATAAGGCTCCCAACCATCCGCAAAAGAGTCTGGAAAAGTGACTTTGATAGCTGCACTTACTTGTGCAGCGATAAGGATAAAGGCAAAAAGAATAAACTTACGCATGATATTGTTAAATAATAGGTACAAAAAAAGTGACTATTTACTAAATAAATAATCACTTTCTTGTGCGTGACTATTACAGATTATCGAACTTTTGTTGATAACCTTAATAGTGTTATTGATTTTATTGAGTGGTATAATAGACATCATAAACATATCAATGTATAAAACTACACGTCAAATATTTTGCAAAAGTACTACATTTTTATCAATTATAAAAATTTATTGAGATTTTTTATTGAAATCTTGTTTATTCCCAATAAAATTTGTACCTTTGCAGCGTAAAATTCACAATCAATTGCCTATGGAATAAAACGGTCTAAAAAGACATAAACATATAAAGCGTTTGCTTATATAAGGAACAATTCAAACTTCGACACTTTGAAACCACTTTCCTGAATATAAACAACGCTCGCGTTTCGGCGTGAGCTTTTGTGTATATTGGAGTGGTGGGTAGTCGAAGACCCGAATTGACAATAAAGCAACAGCCCGCGCTTTTTTGTTGTCTATTACCGTCGTAAAGGGCTTAGTTTCGGAAAAAAAGCCGAAAATCCGATAAAGAGTAGGCACACTAATGTTTAAATATTATGAATAAGTTTTTAAAACAAGATTACGACAAATTTAAAGATAAAACTACAACTACATTGGTTAATCCCATTTCAGTTAAACGTTCTGAAGAGCATGCGACCATGTGGATTTCGGAAAAGTCTGACTTTAACCTTCGTCATATCAGTATGCCCGACTTAAATACATTAGTTATGGATATTAATACTACTATTTCAAGAACAGACGATTTGGGCGCAGGAAATCTTTTGATGATTATTGATGATTGTCAGCGTTATACATTAAAAGCTCATGAAAGTTATTCTTCCCCATATGAAAGTATAACGAAAGTTTCTTGTTGGTATGAAATTTCTATAGACTTACTGAAAGCTATTTGTGATGCTCAAACAATAGACCTTCGAATAACTGCTCAAGATGATAGTAAATATGCAGATTTGTACATTGAAGGAAATCATTTACAATGGGCAGCAAGGGTAATGTATAATGGTTTAATTGACTCTAACGCCTATTTGGAGAATATACAAACTTTTGTAACAAAAGTTTCAAAATCGCAATCAGACAATGATAAATCGCAATCTGATAACGGAGCATCATTTGGTCTCAAATTTATCTCTATCTTATTTCCTATTGTAGGATGGGTTCTCTACTTTGTTTTCAAAAATGATGATAGTAAAAAAGCTAGCGATTGTGCTAAGTTTGCGTGGATAGGTCTTGTTGGTATAATTCTCCAAGTCATTCTCGCGTCATTATCATAGTCTGTCAATACTATCAACTGTCTTCATTACATATTATGACAACAACTTTTACAGTCCCATGTAAGCATTGCGGAAATCCAATAGTAATAACAGTTGAAGATAACCACGCAGGAGGTGTTTATGGTGTATGCCGAAAATGTTCCCATGGTGTAAGTGTGTCCTATAGTTATTGCCAAGGTAAATTAGATATATATAATGTCTTTTAAGGGTAAGTGAATCCCCTGAAGTATTCGCATCACTTTAATCATATTTTATCATGTACAGATTAAGAGTAACTTATCGCAAAGGTTCAACCACCAATGTACAAACCGTAATGGCTGAGGGTAACACAGAGAGTGCAGCGAAAGCTGCGTTGGTTAGACAAAATTCATCTTATTCAGATGCTATTATTCTCAAGATAGAGATGGCATAAAATCTGAATTTTTCAAAACCATTAAGCCATTTAACAACTGTTAGATGGCTTTTTTCTGCGCCTCGTCTAATGGGATATGTGAATAGAAATTAAGTAGTCCCTATCCTCCCTTATTGGGCAGTAGTATTGACTTTTCTCTACGTCCCATCCCCAACGAATTGCCCCGTATGGCAAGTATAATAACCCATAGGGTTGTCCTACAGAATAGGGCAATCTTATTTTTACAATATCCACTAAGAATGATATGGGAGAGGTTTATTCGCAATTATCGAACTCCAACACGAAATAAAGTGTTTGATGTAATTGATAGATTATCAATAGAATATAAAAAGAAAACGGAAGAAAATTCCGTAGAATCTTCTTCCGAAGTCAAAATGTGCGCAGGATGAGACTCGAACTCACACGGTCTTGCGACCACTACCCCCTCAAAGTAGCGTGTATACCAATTTCACCACCTGCGCTTCGTCGGAATTGGCTTGCAACAATGAAATGCGCAGAGCGCATTTGGGTTGCCGCCATTCCTCCTCTCAAATCGAAAGTAACTTTCGATTTGGTTTTATAGGGAATGCAACCTTAAGATTGCGTATTTGTAAGATCACTTTTTTCCTTACGGAATCAGGTTGTGCCCAAAACAGGACTCGAACCTGCACGTCTCTCAACACTCGCACCTGAAACGAGCGCGTCTACCAATTCCGCCATTTGGGCGTTGTGTCAGCAACATTGTATTGACTGCCGATTCTATATTCCTTATTCAAAGAGCTTTTAGAAAAAAAGCAGGAACAATGTCCTGCTCATTTCTATAGAGCGGCAAACGAGACTCGAACTCGCGACCCCAACCTTGGCAAGGTTGTGCTCTACCAACTGAGCTATTGCCGCAAAATGTTAAAGAACATCGCTCTCAACCGAAAGCGAGTGCAAAGGTACTGCTTTTTTTTGAATTGACCAAATGTTTTGCGAAAAAAATGCAAAAAAAGTGCTTTTTTCTTTATTTTTGTGTGATATTTGCTATTTTTTCACTAACTTTGCAGTCGATTATGAACAAAACTCCCGAAGAAATAGCGCTTGGTAAATTACGCACTCGACTGACTAAACGTTTTCATAAAGCTTGTGCGGATTATGGATTGATAGCCGATGGCGATCATGTGCTTGTTGGTCTGAGTGGTGGCAAAGATTCGTTGGCATTGGTTGAGTTTTTGGGAAAACGTGCGCAAGTGTATGTGCCTCGTTTTAAGGTTACGGCTGTGCATGTGCGTGTGAAGGAGCGTGATTATCATTCGGACTTGAGTTATTTGGAGGATTTTTGCGCGCGCGTGCGTGTACCTTTTATAGTAAGGGATACGGAGATAGGAGGGGCTCGCTTCGCGAGCGGTTTAGAGAACGCCGCAAACGGCTACAGTTTAGAGGTTAAAGGTAAAGAGAAGCATCCGTGTTTTTTGTGTTCGTGGTATAGGCGAAAAGCACTTTTTGATGTGGCGCAAGAGTTGGGTTGTAACAAGATAGCGTTGGGACATCATAAGGATGATTTGGTGGAGACGTTGTTGATGAATCTAATTTTTCAGGGTAGTGTGGCAACGATACCTCCGCTTTTGCAAATGGAGAAAATGCCGATTGAGATGATAAGACCGTTGTGTTTGATTGAGGAGAAGGAGATACAAGAGTATGCGGAATTGAGCGGTTATGAAAAACAAGTGAAACTTTGTCCGCTGGAGAAAGTGAGTAATCGCGCAGAGGTGAAGCGTTTGTTGGCGCAGTTGGAGGGTTTAAATCCCAATGTGCGTGATTCGATTTGGGGTGCAATGGAGAATATTAAGTCCGATTATCTGCCGAAGAAGGGGTAGAGGTGGCTATTGGACGCTACGCTATTGGACGCCGCAAGCGGCTATAGGGGTAGGGTGTAGTTAGCATTATGTTTCGGTAAAGTTTTGGTAAAGTTTCGGTGAAGTCCCTATGAAGTTCCGATGAGGTTCCGATCAGGTTCCGATGAGGTTCCGATGAAAACAGGTGGCAAATAGAGGGCAAGAAGACGGGAAGAAGAGGGTAGTAAAAGATTATGAATAGTTTTTATACAATATTACTTTTGGTGGCGTCGAATGTGTTTATGACATTGGCGTGGTATGGCCATTTGAAGATGGCTGAGTTTTCGTGGTTCAAAACCTTGCCTTTGATAGGAGTGATAGCGATCTCTTGGGGCATTGCTTTTTTTGAATACTGTTTGCAAGTTCCAGCTAATCGTATTGGTTTTGAGGGAAATGGCGGTCCGTTTAGTTTGATGCAGCTGAAGATATTGCAAGAGGTGATCACCTTGGTGGTGTTTGTTGTATTTTCTGTGTTGGCATTTCATATGCAAGTGAAATGGAATCATATTGTGGCAGCCCTCTGTTTGGTGGCGGCGGTGTATTTTGTGTTTGGATTTAAGTAAGATGAAAAAGATATTATTTGTATGTCATGGGAATATCTGCCGCAGTGTGATGGCGGAGATGGTGATGCGTCATATGGTGGCGGAAGCAGGGAGAGAAGATGAATTTGTGATAGACTCGTGTGCTACGTCTCGCGAAGAGATAGGTAATGATATTTATCCGCCTGCAAAGCGCTGTTTATCAGCACATGGTGTGCCTTTCACTCGTCATGCGGCGAGGCAAATAACGAGGGAGGATTACGAGGCATTTGATTTGATACTCTGTATGGAGGAGTATAATATTCGTAATCTTCGTCATACTTTGGGTGCGGCATTGATGGAAGAAGATGCGCTCAAGGCAGCGCCAAAGATTGGTCGTTTGTTGGACAGAGATGTGGTTGATCCTTGGTACACGGGAGACTTTGAAGCGACCTACAGGGACGTGGTGGAAGGTTGTGAAAGGCTGCTTGCGAAGCATTAGTGTGACTTTTTTTGGGGAAAGGATGTTCGTTTTTGGAATGTTATGCGTATAAGTAAATTGAGGGAGTGACAAAATTTGCGTATGTCAGAAAAAAGTAGTACCTTTGTAGTCGCTACTAAAAATGGGAAATAATAAACCTAAAATATATTGAAAATATGAAAAATGATTTTTTGAAATTTGCCGTTTCTAACGGAATGAACTCGATGCACGTGGAGAATGCGATGAACGCTTCTGCTAGTTATATCAGTCCTTCTATTTTGGAGGAGCGTCAGTTGAATGTAACTCAAATGGACGTTTTCTCTCGTTTGATGATGGACCGTATTATCTTCCTCGGAACAGAGGTGAATGACTATACAGCTAATGTGATTCAAGCGCAATTGTTGTATTTGGATTCTGTGGATTCTGATCGCGATATTAGTATTTACCTCAATACTCCTGGCGGTAGTGTATATGCAGGTTTGGGTATCTATGATACCATGCAATTTGTGAAGTCCAAAGTGGCGACTATCTGTACGGGTATGGCGGCAAGTATGGGTGCAGTTTTGCTAGTAGCTGGCGAGAAGGGTATGCGTGCAGCATTGCCTCATAGTCGTGTGATGATTCACCAACCATTGGGCGGAATCCAAGGTCAAGCGTCTGATATTGAGATTACTGCGCGAGAGATATTGAAGTTGAA
Organism: Paludibacteraceae bacterium; assembly: GCA_045630805.1. GTDB lineage: Bacteria > Bacteroidota > Bacteroidia > Bacteroidales > Paludibacteraceae > Colicola. The sequence continues at coordinate 11,467 of JAZQTO010000013.1, read as the reverse complement.
GGATGAATTGTATCAAATCATCTCTGATCACTCTGGCCAAACTGTAGAGAAGATTCGTCAAGACGCGGATCGCGACTATTGGATGACAGCCAAAGAGGCATTGGAGTACGGTATGATTGATAAGGTGTATTCGAGAGAGAAATAGTTTAAAGTTTATAGTTTATAGTGTAAAGGTAAGGGTAGCAGCATGGCTGCATGAATGCCCCTACACCCTACACTCTACACCCTACACCAAAATAAAAATGGGAAAGAATAAACAAAAATGTGCTTTTTGCGGGCGTGAGATGGAGAATCTGTTTCGTGCCGAGCAACCAGGTGTATATATTTGTCATGAATGTATAGAGGCAGGTCACAACATGATTCGCGAGATGAAGCAATACAATGAGGACGAGACCGATGTCAAGGGGTTGAGTTTGGGTTCGCTGCCTAAACCAGCTGAGATCAAGGGTTTCTTGGACCAATATGTGATCGGACAAGATGACGCTAAGCGCTATTTGTCGGTGGCGGTATATAACCACTACAAGCGTGTGCTACAACCCAAAGAAGAGGGTGGCGTAGAGATTGAGAAGAGCAATATCATCTTGGTTGGATCAACAGGTACAGGCAAGACATTGTTGGCTAGGACTATTGCGAAGCTGCTGAAAGTGCCATTTACGATTGTAGATGCTACTGTTTTGACCGAAGCAGGTTATGTAGGCGAGGATGTGGAGAGTCTGTTGACTCGTCTCTTGCAAGAGTCGGACTACAATGTGAAGAAGGCAGAGAAGGGTATCGTGTTTATTGATGAGATCGACAAGATTGCTCGTAAATCAGATAACCCATCTATCACACGTGATGTGTCTGGCGAAGGTGTGCAACAGGGATTGTTGAAATTGCTGGAAGGTTCGGTGGTGAATGTACCCCCTCAAGGCGGTCGCAAGCACCCTGAGCAGGAGTTTATTCATGTGAATACACAAAATATCTTGTTTATTTGTGGCGGTGCGTTTGACGGTATTGAGCGCAAGATTGCTCAACGCATGAACACCCAAGTGGTAGGTTTTGATGCGGCAAAGAAGTCTCAGCAAGTGGATAAGAGCGATTTGTTGCAGTATATTGCTCCACAAGACTTGAAATCATTTGGTTTGATACCAGAGATTATCGGTCGTTTGCCTATCTTGACTTATCTTAAACCATTGGATAAGCAGGCATTGCGTAATATTTTGACGGAGCCCAACAATGCGATTGTGAAGCAGTATCAGAAGTTGATGGCGATGGATGGCTTTGAATTGAGTTTTGCAGATGATATGCTTGACTATATAGTGGACAAAGCCATTGAATATAAGTTGGGTGCGCGTGGTTTGCGTGGTCTGATGGAGACGGTGATGATGGATGTGATGTATGAGTTGCCATCGTCTAAGAAACGCAAAAAGACCTACGAGGTGACCAAGGAGTACGCGCAAGCTAGAATAGAGAAAACGGATGTGAATAAATTGAGTAACTAATAAAAATAATGATAGGAATGAAAAATGTAATCATGCTAGGCTTGGTAAGCTTGTTGGTGGGTTGCTGCGGTAAACCACATTATGAGAATGTGGATGCGTATCCAGTGAAAGAGGGCTCGTTGGAGGAGATGGTTTATTCTGCGGAGAAGACTGATTTCTCTGTATGGAGTCCTAATGCAGATAGCGTATATCTGAACTTGTATGCGGATGCAACTACAGCAGAGCCATTGGAGCGTTTGGCGATGAAACGTCAAAAAGATGGCAGTTGGACCAAGACCGTGAAAGGGGACTTGAATGGTCAATTCTACACTTTCCAAGTGGTAGAGCCAAGTTCTCGTTGGACATTGCATGAGACTCCAGGTATCTTTGCTAAAGCCGTGGGTGTGAATGGTCGCCGTGCGGCAATCATAGATTGGGCGACTACTAATCCAGAGGGTTGGGCAGAGGATGTGCGTCCTGCTTTTGCGGGTGCGAAAGACGCTATCATCTATGAGATGCACCACCGTGATATGACTATTCATGCGACTTCTGGTGTGGAAAATAAGGGTAAGTTTGTCGGCTGGACTGAGCATGGCACCAAGACTGCCGAAGGTTTGGCAACGGGTATTGACCACTTGGTGGAGTTGGGAGTGACTCACGTACAGATATTGCCTTCGTATGATTACGGATCAGTAGATGAGACTCGCTTGAGTGACAATAAGTACAACTGGGGTTATGATCCAGTGAACTACAATGCTCCTGATGGCGGTTATAGTACCAATCCTTATGATCCTGCTACCCGTGTGCGTGAGATGAAGCAGATGATTCAAGCGTTGCACAAAGCAGGTATTCGCGTGATTATGGACGTGGTGTACAACCATACTTTCAATGTGGAGAATAGCAATTTTACACAAACTTGCCCAGACTACTTCTATCGTCTGCACGAGAATGGCGATTTGGGTAATGCTTCGGGTTGTGGTAATGAGACTGCAAGTGAGCGTGCGATGATGCGTAAGTTCATCGTTGAGTCTTGCCGCTATTGGATTGAGGAGTATCATATGGATGGTTTCCGTTTTGATTTGATGGGTATTCACGATGTAGAGACCATGAACCAAGTGCGTGTGATGTTGGATAGCATTGACCCAAGTTTGTTGCTCTATGGCGAGGGATGGGCTGCAGGTGGTCCATTGTACCCGGGCGATGAGTTGGCAATGAAGGCTAATATGCAGAAGTTGCCAGGTATAGGTGCTTTCTGTGACGATATGCGTGATGCGTTGCGTGGTCCATTCTCGGATAACAACAAGGGTGCATTCTTGATTGGCGAGAAAGGTCATGAAGAGAGTATTAAGTTTGGTTTGGTGGGTTGTATCGAGCATCCAGAGGTGGATATGGAAAAGGTGAACTACTCCAAGAAAGCGTGGACGAGTCAACCTACTCAATCAATCAACTATGTGTCTTGCCACGATGATATGATGTTGACCGACCGTTTGAAAGCGAATAAAAAACTCAAAGCGGGTGAGTTGCAACGCCTCAGCAAGTTGGCTCAGACAGCAGTGCTGACCTCGCAAGGTATGCCATTCTTGTGGTGCGGTGAGGAGATTGCGCGCGATAAGAAAGGTGTGCACAACTCATACTGTAGTCCTGATGATATCAACGCTATTGATTGGTCATTGAAGGCAGAGAACTTGGATTTGTTTGCATACTATCAAGGTTTGATTGCTATGCGCAAGGCTCACCCTGCATTCCATATGGGTGATGCAGACATGGTGCGTGAGAACTTGCACTTCATGGAGGCTCCAGAGGGCGTCGTTGCATATCAATTGAATGGTGAGGCTGTAGGCGATGAGTGGAAGAGTATTGTGGTCGTTTTGAATGGTCAAGCTACCGCTCAAACCGTGGCATTGCCAGAGGGTGAGTACCATGTGACAGTGGCTGATGGCAAGTGTCCAGCAGTGGCACAAGGCTTGCTCAAGGGTAGCGCAAAGGTTGCTGCGCAATCAGCTACCGTATTATATCTATAATGAAAAAGTCATTGGTTATATTGCTGCTAATAGCAGCGATAGGAATGTCGGCACAGGAAGTGCCGACATTTTTTCCACGAAAGTTCTTGTTGGAGCATTTCACAAGTGCGAATTGCAATCAATGTCCGATGGGAATGAAGTATATCGTGGAGTATTTGGACAAGCAGACAACACCCTATATATGGGTGAGCCATCATGCGGTGTATGGCACGGATGAATACACTATCCCCGCGAGTAATGCTATTGCGATGAACTACTTGGGTATGAATACGGTGCCTAGTGTGGTGTTTAATCGCAATGAGCAGGATGGTCTCATGGTGATAGGAGCTTGGACTATTGAGAATTTGGTAGTGAAAGATGATACGGTGGCTGAGGCGTCTGTGGTGATTGATCATGAGTTTGATGCTGTTACTCGTCGTTTGGATATCACAGTAAGTGGTCAAGTAGCCAATAAGGACAGACAAGCGTATTTACTTAGTATATTGATCAAAGAAAATCGATTGGTGGGCAAGCAGGAAGATGCGTATTGCTCATGGAAAGGGGCTAAATGGCAAGAGTATATGCACCCTCGAGTGGTTCGCGATATGGTGACTGCTACTTTTGGCGATACGGTCAAGGTGGAGAATCAGGCATATAACTATACGAGGAGTTATATTATTGATGAAGCATGGGTGCCTGAGAACTGCTGTGTGGTGGCCTACTTGACTCCGCTGGAGAAGAGTCCTGTGATCAATGCGGAGCAAGTGGCATTGGTGGCTGGTACTGAGGGTGGCGAACAGTATGGCCCATATGGTATCACGGAGGGTAAGGGGCCTAATACGAGTATCAGTTTTGATAGCGTGCGAGTGACAAGGTTGGGTAATGGTCAGTTGGAGATGATGTTGATCTCTTCTAAGACGATTAAGACTAGTTATTTTGGTATTTGTAAGCAAGTGGGTTATGTGTGTGTAAATACAGAGGATAGTGTGTTGCAAGCAGGAGTTTATCCTATTGATAAAAGTGGTGTAACTGGTACAATAACAGCGGGTTATCGTTTGGATGAGGAGGAGACGTTGGGTGGCTCTAGATTGTTTTATGCTGTGTCTGCAGATTTGAAAAATGGAATAGTGACTCCGATACATCAGTGGCGGATGAGTCAGGGAGAGATGACGATAGATGCAAATGGTAATATCTCGCTGAACTTCACGACCTATAATGGTACAAGTGTGACGGCAACGGCGGTGTATGATTTTTCGCCTGCGGCGACGGGAGTGGAAGATGTTCAGGGGTTCAGGAGTTCAGAGGTTCAGAAAGTGTTAAGAGATGGGCAGTTGTTAATAGAGAAGCAAGGGCAATGGTACACGGTTTTGGGTTATAGGCTATAGGACGCTCGCTTTGCGAGCTATAGGTTATAGGCGAAAGGCTAGAGGCAATGGATATGAAAACAGCGTGGTTGAAGAACCACGCTGTTTTTTGTTAGGGGAACTAGTTGAACTAGGTAGACTAGTCGTTCTAGGGGCTCTAGGAATACTAGTTTGCTAGTAATACTAGATATTATTTTACCAGTGCGCCGTTGGCGTTGTAGGTTTCTCCGTTGCGGATGATGAGGAGTTGGCCATTGATGAGGCGCTTACTGATATTGGTGTTGTCAACGGTGATATCTTCTACAGCCGTTGCATCTGCGTTGAAATGCAACTTCACAGACAAATCGTATGAGTTGTAAGCATCTACATCAATACTCAATTTACCATTAACCTTCTTAACGGTCACAGTACCATCTACTAGGCAGTACAGACCTTCCTGGTCATAGTAAATACCATCTTCTTTTTCAATTGTGTAGCAGAAATAAGATTGGATAGGACCACCACCAACAGCAACACCTGGGCTTGCATATACAGTACCGAGTTCCATAGAACTATTGATAGTGTAAACACCTTCTGGAACAGTGATATCAGAATCTACATGATCTACGAAGAATACCATCGCAGTTACATTAGAATTGTCTGCAGCTAAAATGTCAAAATATAGTTGGTTGTGACTCTCTACATAATCAGTTGTAAACTCATAGTAAGACTCTGGTGCATATGTATAGTCCACGTCACCTTCTTCTGAATCGAATCCGATATGCTCGCGTGTGTATTCGGTGATGAAGGTAAGGTCGTATTGTACAGCGTTGTCGCAAATGAAGGATGCTACTGCAGTCACAATCTTGCCTTCTTGTTTAACGGTCATAGTGCCCTTTTGTACAGCATACTCATCGTAATCCTTGGTGCTTTCATTCCAAACCTTCACCCATGTATCTACTGGATAGAAATCGCTATGGTCGAATTTTCCATCGTTGTAGAAGGTTCCTTCAATGCTCTTATTCTCAATACGCTCTACGTTGACTTTAGCCATTAGTTGACCATCTGCACTCATAGCGTCCAAGATGAAGATGCCAGATTGCGAAACGGCATTTTGGAGGTCAACTATGTCATCGCCAAGACCATTAAAGGTATAGGTTACTGTCTTTGTAGGAGCAGGAACGGCATAGAACATAGAGATCTCATATTGGATGGAGTCGAAGCCGAGGATAGAGGCTGTGAGGTAGGTGGTGTCATTCTTTTGCCAGATCTTACCGCCAAACTCAGCAAACTTAACAGGCACATCATATGTTTCACCATTTTCTACTACATGGTGAATGAGGAAAGTTTGCTCGTCAAACATATTGGTCTTATCAAACTCGCCGCCCATCACTTGATCAATATAGAGGAAGTCAAATGATACAGAGTATTCGCCATTGAAGTTAGCCATTTGCAACTCATGCAAGATAGGTACATGGATGTAATACATCGTTTTAGCGTTCTCCTTGAAGTCAAGCACCTTGGTCTCTTTGACTGCAGGCACGCCATAAGAGAGATGCATGATGTAGTATTTGTAGTCAGTACCCAACATGCGGATTTCTACTTGGAAGCCTTGTAGCTTGTTGCCAGTAATCTTGAGGTTGCAAATGATAGACTCAATTTTTCGTCCTGTTTTTAGGTCGGTCAAATATACATAGGAAGAGCCTGTAGGATATTCAGCAGGGGTAGTGATTTTTGTAGCATTGTATGCGGCATTAATCTCGTATTCGGCTGTGCTAGCATCCACGAGAATGGTTTGGTCGGTCATACCATAGGCATCGTTGATGATGGTGTTGGTAGAGGTAATCTCGATAGTATCTTTAGCTTGTACAGGTGCCTCCATAGCGATGTTGTAGAAGCAGGTGTCGGTGGTAAATGCCTCGCACATAAAGATATATGTCAAGCCACCATAGACATTCTCAGCACCATAAATTACGCCTTCGAGATCCATGATGCCTTTCTCTTTGCCCTTGTGAACAATCTTGCTATTCTCTTCGTCCATGAGTTTGTGAGAGTAGTAACCGTCAATACCAGTTTCGGTGAAGAAGGTGAAGTCCACTTCGATTTCATTGTCTTTACCAGCGATGCTCCAGCGATCCTCTTCTGGTGTGATAGAGCAGTTGTAGAGCGCCACATCTAGTTTGGTAGTTGCATTGATGACTTTGTGCTCTGCGTGTACCTTAAAGTAGCCATACTCTGGACCACCAATACCACAGGTTGCGAGTATGAGTGCATCCAAGGTGTACTTGATAAGATTGTTGCTAACCTTCTCCTCTTGTATGGTCAATTCGCAAGTTTTGTAGTAGTGCGTGTCGCCATTAGCTTCAGGGAACATACACCATGAGAACCATTCCTCAAGGTCTTTTTCCGTATATGTACCAGCCAATGTTTCAGGCTTAGCGTTATTGATGATGTCGAAGTTGAATTGATAACGTTCGTTACGCAATACAAAATACCACTCTGCTGGAGTAATTACCGTTTGGTTGTTACGACCAATCACTGTGTCTGCAGGAGTGAAGTAAGGGTCCTCGTAGAATGAAGTGAAGTACACTTCAGTAGTGTCGAGCCCCGTAAGTTGTGTAGGAGCTTTGGCTGCATAGGTTGTAGCGGTCCATGTAGCTGGTTTCTCGGCTACGAGTTTAGCTTGTTGGCGAGCAGGTTGCTGCTTAGATTGCAGGGTGTTGCTCAAGTGCTCTTTAGCCATGAGGGTTTTCAAGGCTTGTGGCTTGGTCTGTGCAGTAGCTGCAAGAGTCAAGCATGCGAGCAGGATGAAAGAAAGAATTTTTTTCATTAGAATGATGTTTTTGTTGTTATTTTATTGAATTATTGAACCTTGTATGTTGTATTCTGTATTGTCTTGGTTGATAAGCAGTTGCCCATTGCGAATATATTTGCGAGGTTGGGCTGTAGGTCTTAGCGGGCTGATAACACTTGTTTGGGTAGAACCATCGTATATAATGTGTACGGGAACATCATAGGAGTTGAAAGCGTTGACCTCGAGGTAGAGTTTGCCGTTTTTCTTAGCGATGGTGACGGTACCTTTGACCCACATGTAGATATCTACCAGATAACCATAGCGATCTGTTGTTGCGTAGAACGGAGTAGATATTTGGTTGTTTTCGTCAGGACCGGTGTTGCCGAGGACTGTTCCTGGACGGAAAGACTTGTTAATCTTGTATGTGCCCTCAGGAATAATAATGTCCGCATCTGTAGAGTCTGTGAAGAAGTGCATAGCCATGAGGTCGGATTGGTCTGCTGCTCCTACTGCAAGATAGAGATAGCCTTCATCGATATAGTCATCTACGATGGTGAGGACATCTGCTGCGGTATAGGTTCGTTCGACAGAACCGAATGGTTTGTCGCCACGGAGATATTCTCTCTCGTAGTGGGAGATCATGGTGATGTGGTAGAGTTTGCGATCTGCGCAGATGACTTCTGCAACAGCAGTAATATCGCCATTCTCGTCCATCTCTACAGTCATTTGTCCCCACTCAATAGCCATCATACTGGTCATGGTCATACCATCCATGGTAACAATGTATGAGTTGCGATGATCCATTTCTATGCGGCCACCTTCTGCGCCAAAGCGACCAAACATGCCATCGTTGACAAAGGTGCCTTCGATTTCTTCGGATAGTGGGCTGAATGCCACTACATAAGCAGTGTCAGGAGATGGACCGTAGAGTTGGTAGAAGCCCTGTTCGCTACGCATGTCGCCGAACTCTACGGGGAAGGATAGTGTGACTGTATCGGTTGGGGTAGGTACGGTGTACCATAGTTCAATATCGTAGAGAATGGCGTCCATGCTGATGAGTTGGGCTTGCATGATAGTGGTGTCGCCCAGTTGGAAAATGCGTCCATTGATATCTGCTAGACTTGTAGAAAGGCCTGTGATAGAATCTTTAACACCACAGAACTCGCGATCCACATTTTGGATGGAGAAGTCACTACCCATTGCTACTCCGTGGATAGCAAGTGACGCAAAGAATTTGTCATTGGTATTGTCGAAATAGAGGTAGTTATCCATGTCTTGTGTGAACTCAGCTCGTGATGATTGGTCAAAGCGCACTAGGATAGTGTCTGTAGGTGTAGGGACAACATATGTGAGATTGAGATTATAAAGTACGTTATTCTCTCCTCGCATGGTTCCTGTGATAGTCCAACGCTCTTGTTCGTCCAGTTTGGCATGAATGGTGGCATCAAGAGAGCGCACTTTTTGGTTGTTGCTGCGGTCTAGGAGTTCGATGGTGACATTGTGTTTGCTGGTAAATGTACCTTCGTAAGCTTCGGATTCCACCCATGTGCCAGAAAGGGTGTACAGATTGTTGCTAGCATTAAAGTTGACAACTCCTAAATATTCGGATAGGTCGTCATTGACGATGACGTTGGTGCAAGTGATATCTACCGTCTCAGTAGGTGCTGGAAGATTGTGCACTAGAGCAAGGACATATTGTACAGTGTCTTTGGTAAGGAAGGCGACTTGTGCTACGCAAGCGAGGTCTTTGCCAATTGTTTTGGTGGTGACTTCGGCTTGGATGGATAGAATATCTAGGGTGTTTCCGTTGTGTATGAACTTGGTGTTTTGCAGATCAATAGCCTTCATGGCATGTTTGCCAAACAAAGTGTTGCTATTGATTGTCAAACGTGCCTCATAAGAATCATTGTCCCCTTCGAAAGTGAAAGAGTCTTCGTCTCGTTGCAATGTTGCGTTGTTGATTTGCGCTGTGTATTGTTGGCTAGGGGTGATGCTGTTGTGTGTGCAAGTGACGAGGTAGGTCACTCCATCTTGTCCGAGCAATGTGGCATGGGCTATGGTTTGCTGCAAGTTTTTGCTCACAGTCTGCTTTTCCATAGAGAGGGTTACACTATCAAACATTACGTACGCGCCTGCTGGCGTAAGTATATATGAGTCAACGATGTTGATTTCATCTTTTGCAGAAGTGAACGTACCATATCCATTGTTGGCAGGTGCGTAGTATGCTAAAACGAGTTTGTATTGGTATTCGGGGGTACCTGGTTCGTTACCCATGATTTCCATATACCAGTCTCCATACTGTGAGTCATAGCCAAACTTATTGAATCCTTCGAAGTTGAGTGTGACTACTTTTTCTGGTGTGTAAGTGGCGATAATATGGAAGATCTGATCTTGGTCGGTAGGTTCTTCCCCAAATTGGGCTGTAGAGACGGTTGCATCTAGTGTTTCTGTATCACCATTTTTGCTCCATGTGCCTTCACCTGTTACCTCTAGGTTGCCTATGGTAGCGTAGTAGATGGCGTAGGTCTTGTATGTGTTGTTAAATTCGTTGAGATAGATGGTGATAATGCCATAGGTGTCATGTTTGCCAGTAAGAACGAGATTGGCATAGCGACCCGAACCTTGCACCTCTTTGTTGGTGATGGTTAATTCAATCTCTGTGATATTGGTTTGAGCGGCGGTAGTCGCTGTTATGTTGTACCATATGTGGTCGGAGCAGAGTAGTCCGATAGTGGCAGTTTTGACATCCCCTTCTTGTGTCACGATTAGGTTTCCACGCAAGATGGTTAATTTGCGACCATCTACCTTGAGGTAAGAACCATATGAGAAACTCTCGTGGGTTACTCCTTTGAGCCAATCGCCGTTAGGTATTTGAATCTTGAGTTCGATTTGGTCATTCTTGCCCATTACTGTGTTGAATCCAGATGATTTGCCGACGGTGGCACCATAAAGGGAGTAGGAGATAGTGTCAGTAGGTAAAATGTCTTCTGGCGCTACGTATGGGGCGCCAGATAGTTTAACAATAAGGGTGTCTATGCCGCTAACGAAGGCAGCTTCTATAATAGCCTGTTCGCCATCTTGGTAGTATTGAAGGGTGGTGCTGTCTTTGAGAGTAGCACTCTCGTTGTTGATCTCCACATAGAGGGAGTTGATGTCGTATTCGCCATATTTCTTGTTTAGTCCGTTGAAGAGTGTGATGGAGAAATTATATCCCGTAGCTCTTGCAGAGATAATGAGGTCGGTTGGTTCAAATCGATCGATGGTTGTTTCTGTGATAGTGCCTTGGAGATGTATGGTAGAAGGTTTTTTTGGTGCCACTTCTACGTTTAGTTCGTAGGAGTTGTTGCCATATCCAGTCATGATGCCTGTGATGGTGATGATGGCATCTTTGTTGCGAGTAACCATCAGTCCTTCGTCGCAAAAGGCCAGACTGCCTCCGTTGCGAGTGAGTGTTGCGGCATAACCTGTAGTAGCACCACCATTGCCATCCCAATATACGGTTAAGGAAATTTCACCATGGATATTGAGTTCGGTAGCGGATAGTCCATTGACAATAAGTGCGTCACCAGCAGAGTAGGAGGCGTTGTTGCCAGCAGTGATAAGTACTGTGTCGTCAGCCATACCGATGGTGGTGATAAGTAATGTTGTTAATAAGAGCAGAAGATGTTTCATGTTCTATCGGATAAAATGATAAAAATAGGCGACAAAGGTAGTAAAAATTTGCTGAACTTGCAAATTTTAGATGAAAGTTTATAGTTTAAGGTTGAAAGGCAGGGAATAAAAATAGGCTCCCTCGTGGTGAGGAAGCCTATTTTTTTGTGTATGGTGTAGAGTGTATGGTGTAAAGGCTGGGGTTGTCGGCATTGCCGA
>JAZQTO010000012.1:0-33372 GCA_045630805.1 Paludibacteraceae bacterium | reverse complement strand
CATGGCTACGATCCGACTTGAAGAGGCGTGAACCCTTTGCTTGTACCAACTCCAATGGTTTCACCTCGAACAACTTATCGTTGTTGTGGGTAGAAGTACGAACGGCTACCAACTCTACGCCGATACCCTTGTCGTTCAAGCCCTTGGTGTCAAGTTCTACTGCGATAGTGCACTTGTTACCTACATTGAGTTCTGCGCTCTTAGCGTTGAGAGTAGAGTTTACAACCTCAATGCTATCCCAGTGAGCAACGATGTTTTGCTTCCAAGCTACGATATCCTTAGCAATCTTGTAGTTATCTGCACCGAGGAGAGCGTGACGCTTAGCAAGTTTGTTGTAGAACTTCTCGAAGTAGTCATCCATCATACGCTTGGTAGTGAAGCGAGGAGTGATCTTAGTAACAGAGTTCTTGATAGTTTGAATCCACTCTGGAGAGTAACCCTTAGAGTTCTTAGCGTAGTACAATGGGATAATCTCGTTCTCAAGCATTTGGTAGATAGTAGCTGCATCCAATTGGTCTTGGTGAGCTTGGTTCTCGTAGGTACGCTTGTCGGTCAATGCCCAACCTGCACCTTCTACGTAACCTTCTTTCCACCAACCATCAAGCACAGAGAAGTTCAATACACCGTTCATTTGTGCCTTCTCACCAGATGTACCAGACGCCTCCAATGGACGAGTAGGAGTGTTCAACCAAATATCCACACCTGAGATCAAACGCTTAGCGAGGCGCATGTCGTAGTTCTCAAGGAAGATGATCTTACCGAGGAATTGTGGCATACGGCTAATCTCAATGATACGCTTGATGAGGCCTTGACCACCACCATCAGCTGGGTGAGCCTTACCTGTAAACAAGAATTGTACAGGACGGTTAGGGTTGTTAACGAGTTTATCCAAACGCTCCAAGTCGGTGAAGAGCAAGTGAGCACGTTTGTATGTTGCGAAACGACGACCGAAACCGATGATGAGGTTGTCCGCATTCATCTCGTTCAATGCGCGAACGATACGAGCAGGATCACCTTGGCTCTTCATCCAGTTGTCGCGGAATTGCTCCTTCAAGTAGTCGATGAGTTTCTTCTTCAAGCTCATACGAGTAGCCCAGATCTTCTCCTCTGGCATATCGTTGTATGGAGCCCACATTGCGAGGTTAGATTGATCTTTGATCCACTCTTTTGGGAAGATTTCTTTGTAGATAGCTTTCCACTCGCTAGCAGCCCATGTAGGCATGTGTACACCGTTGGTCACATAATCTACGTGCAACTCCTCCTCGAAATATCCTGGCCATACAGGAGCAAACATCTTCTTGCTCACTTCGCCGTGCAACCAGCTCACACCGTTAGCCTCTTGGCAGGTGTTGAGCGCGAATACTGACATAGAGAATTTCTCGGTGTTGTCAGCAGGATTTTGACGACCCATACCGATGAGGTCAGCCCACTCGATACCGAGACGTGCTGGGAACATATTCATATACTTGTAGAACAAGCCCTCCTCAAAGTAGTCGTGACCAGCAGGTACTGGAGTGTGGCAAGTGTAGAGACCGCTTGCGCGAACTACCTCCAATGCTTGTTGGAAGTTCAAGCCCTCTTTCTCTACGAGGTCGAGCATACGTTGGAGACCCATGAATGCAGCGTGACCCTCGTTGCAGTGGTAAACATCCTTCTTGATACCCAATTTGTTGAGGGCGAGTGTACCACCCATACCGAGCATGATCTCTTGTTTGATACGGTTCTCCCAATCGCCACCATAGAGTTGGTGAGTGATTTGGCGATCCCACTCAGAGTTCATCTCGTTGTCGGTATCGAGCAAATAGAGGTTGATACGACCTACAGCCACCTTCCAAAGGTAAGCCTTCACGGTGCGCTCTGGATAAGGAACCTCAATGATCATTGGGGTGCCGTCTGCCTCCATCACTTGTGAGATAGGGAGGTTAGAGAAGTTTTGTGCCTCGTATTTAGCGATTTGTTGACCCTCTGGAGAGAGTGTTTGTGTGAAGTAGCCATAGCGATAGAGGAAACCAATAGCGGTCATGTCCACATTGCAGTCAGAAGCCTCTTTGAGGTAGTCACCTGCGAGTACACCAAGACCACCAGAGTAGATTTTGAGCACTTGGGTCAAACCATACTCCATAGAGTAGTATGCTACGCTTGGTTTCTTAGGATCTTTTGGCTCGTCCATGTATGCGCGGAAATCTGCGTACACAGCGTCGAGCTCCTTCATGAAGGCTTCATCCTTGCTGAGTTCAAGCATACGATCGTAGCTGATAGTATTGAGCAATACCACAGGGTTTGATTGCGCTTGGTGCCAAGCATCGATGTCGATTTTACGGAAGATGTTCTTCGCCTCAGAGTTCCAAACCCACCAGAGGTTGTTAGCAATCTCTTGAAGTTTGCTGAGGTTCTTAGGAAGATTTGCATGGATGTTCAAATCTGTCCATTTAGGTTGATTGGTGTTACTTACTTTAATAACCATAGTTGTAATTTTTATTCTTTTTTGTACTTAATTACTGTTTCACATAGTGCGTATGCGCACGAAAAGCGGCGCAAAGGTAGTAAAAATAATGCATATACGCAAATTTTTGATGTAAATAATCTACTATAGGAGAAAATTAGTGTTAGTCATTGGGTGTTTGGGTGTGTATTTTTCCTCGGCACTCCTATAGATATCTAACGTGTATCTATCGTATATCTAACGTATATCTATCGTGTATCTAACGTAAAAACCAAAGTAGTATTCGGTTTTTATTCAAAAAAAAGAAACGGGAAAATTAAAGGGTATTTGATAAAGAAAAAGTGCCCGACCGAAGTCGAGCACTTATTTAATATTCGGCTATAGGCTATAGGTTATAGGCTATAGGCGAAGAAACTTATCTAACGATAAGGAATGCTTGTCCGTTTTGGATAACAATACCACGGTAGGTCTTATCCACTTGACGACCCAATACATCGTACATAGGAGCATTGAAGTCAAGAGTAGCCTCACGAACCACATCTTCTACTGCTGTCTCAGGATCTGGAGCTGTAGCATCCGCCAAAGCAGTCTTAGCAGGAACAACGATAGTGTTATCAGCTGTAGGCATGGTGTACATAGTCACATGGCCAGCAGCAGAAGCCACGAGGCGACCTGCATAGTCGAAGCTCAATTGGTAAACAGGACCGAGATCATGAACGAAGGACTCTACGTACTTCACACTGAGTTTGCCGAGAGAATCCCATGCGCACTCAAATACTACGAATTGGTTGTTATCGTCAGGCAATACAAGATACTTTTGATCTGCGCTGAGCGCCAAAGCACCGTCGTTGCTACCGTTCACATAACCTACAAACTCGTCGTAGTGAGTAGAGAACTCGCACTCCTCATTGAAGTTGTAGTAACGTACAGAAGTAGCGTAACTGTTGTTACCACCTGCATAACGGAGAGTAGAAACGAAGAATCCGTAGTCGGTGAGGATAGGTTGACCGTTCTTGTTCACCAAACCAGCGAGGTTAGAACCCTTGCCATATACCTCAGATGGAGCAGCCTCCCAAGTCTTAACGATAGATCCGTCCTCTTGACCGATATTGTAAATCAAGATGTTACCAAGTGAAGCACCGAAGTCCTCGTTGTAAACAACCAACTTAGATTCTGCACCCTCTTTGTAGATAGAGATACCTGCGGTAGAAGCACCTACATTAACGCCACCATTAGAGATGACACCATTGCCATCGCGTGTACCTGTGAAGAATTGGGTAATATTCTCTGGTTGAGCAGGATCCATTACGTAAACACCACTATGGTCGTCACTATACTCAGCGATGAAGAGTGTACCATCAGAAGCTACAGCCATACGTTTAGGAGCATTCCATGCTGCGTCAGAAGAAGCATAAGGAGTAGCATTGAGACGATTCATCTCTTGGTCGTAGATATAAAGACCCTTATTGTCACCTGAACCTTCCATCACATAGTATTGTGCGAAGTTGTCAGTCAATGGGTGATTATTAGTGATCACATAAGGTTTAACAAGAGTAGTATCTACATGATCTGCAACAAGACCCATACCAGGAACAGGAGCGCCTGTGAGGGTTACACCCCAAGTCTTAGCTGCCTCAGGAACGTCAGCGATAGGATATTTAACCTTATTTACACCCGCAGTTACCTCCACATCAATGCGATCCACTACCTCGTTAGCCTCGTCATAAAAGAGGACAGCAGCGGTAGCAGTAGCTTGAGAAGCTACGAATGAGAAGATATATTCTTCCTCTGTCTTGTTAACCTTGAGGCTATGAGCAGAGATACGATCTACGATAGGTTGTTGTACGCCCTCGGTAGTGAATGACCAAACGAGTCCGTCCACATAGAGATAGAGGTTGAGCACTGCACCATTAACATATGCACCTGCGCTTGCGTGGTGAGTAGGAGCACCGTAAGGTTCGAAGAAACCGTATTCCAATTTCACTTCTACAGCCTTATCAAGACCTTCGGTGATATCATACAACTTGATACCTCCTACGAAGCCTTCTGCGCTCTCGAATGGAGTAACCATCATGCTCTTGCCAGCATATTTGAAGTAAGAAGCACCTTGGTACTTGAGACCAATTTGTTCAGCAGGGAACTCGCCAACCACTACAGGTTCTTCGTTAGAACCAGCAGTCTTGAACTCAACAGGAGCCATCTTCTCAGCATCCATGATGAAGTCTTTCTTCTCGCCACGTGGAGAGAGTGTGAGACGGAAGTCAGTACCATCCTCAGCCTCGTCGAAGATAGCCAACTCCTCAGCGCCTAAACCTGAACCGAGTTGGTAGCCAAAGAATGACTCGCTAGTAACCACATTATCAGCCACATTGAGGAGAGTGAAGCGAGCACCATTACCATAGCGGTGAACACCTGTGATAAGGATAGTACAGTTGTCAGACATACCATAAAGTGCCATGGTGTAACCTTGGTCAGACTTGTTAGAGTTGCTAGAGTATTGGCTAGTGAACCACTCTACAGGATCTGCGTAGAAGTCATCCCAGATATAGAAACGAGTTGTACCACGTTTGTAACCTGCTTCAACTACACCGTCGCTGTAGTTGCAACGAGTATAGTTAACACCTACGAGCTTGCCATCGCAAGTGATAGCGATATCAGAGAGTGCGAGGAAGTCACCAGGGTTGGTAGCATCAACTGGCACGATACCTACGGTAGAGATGGTGTCGAGTGCGCCAGTAGTGTTGTTGAGTACATAGATATGTGCTGTACCATTCTCCTCGTGTGTGAGGTAGAATACAGAGTCAGCGTGTTGGATAGTACGTTTGATGGTACCTTTGAGCTTAGCAGTATTGTCTTTCAACTCATTTTGCTTCATGTTGAATTGCTCTGGAACAGCCGCATAAGCAGGTTGAGCAGGATCTGGATAATCTACATAGAGGTTAGAGAGATCTACATAAGCAGTATCCTCAAGGTAGAGGAATGGATAGCTAGTTGCGTTCGCTTCAACCACTACTGTTTGGTATTGACGGTGGAGAGGTTTGTAGCCATCAGCCACAGCGTCCAATTTGTATGTACCTGGCTCAAGGTTAGGGAAGTAGAACAAACCGTTGTAGTTTTGATCCACGGTATAAGTAGCAAGTACTTCGCCAGCCTCTGTAGAGAGAGTAACGACAGCACCGTTCAATGGTTTGTATTGATCGTTGGTGTTAGGAGCATATTTGTACATTTCATGAACGAGAGGTTCGTGCTCATCTTTCACAGTACCTAGGATATAACCCTTAGTATCAGTGTCAGCTTTGAAATAATCCACGATACCACGATAGTAACGAATACCCTCTTGTTTACAGTAGTCAGGGTTCAACGCACGGTGACGAGCTGGTTGATAGGTGTGGAAATAACCTTCTACCAAGAAACCAGGAACACCATGGTGCAATACGCCGAGGTAACCAGTATAAGTCTTACCAGAAGATGGAAGAGTAGCATCATAGCTGCTATGATAGAAGTCGATGTCCGCCAAGATATGCTTAGATGTCTCTGGGTCACGGGTGTCGTAGTTGTTTGGCTCGAGACCAGACATAGAGCGACACTCAAAAGCATGATACCAAGAAGCCTTACACATTTCGATAGCACCTGGCACTACGTGCTCACCTGCGTTGTTACCACGATAGAAGTATGCCAAGTAGTTAACAGTGTTACCATCGGTAGCCGCATTAGAGTGAACAGAGATGAAGTAGTCCATGTTGTTAGCCTCAGCCTCGTCAGCGATTTCCAACAATGGACGGTTATACTTCTCAAAGTCAGGCAATTGTTGATATGCCTCCCATGTATAATCTGGATATTCGCCATCCACTTTTTCGTATGGCCAAGGACCAGCTTGGGTGTGTGACATCATCACAAATGCACCTGCTGCCTCTAGTTTGTCGCGGAGTTCAAGACATTTCCAGAGGTTGGTGTTAGACTCGTAGAAACCGCAAGTATCAGGCATACCAGTAGATGCCAAGTTAGGATAAGGGATAGTAGCGTTAGGACGGTCGTTTGGACCCCAGCTACCGTGACCTGGGTTCACATAAATACGTTTGCCTGTCAAGTCAGTAGCAAACATGGCGATGCTAACTACGCATGCAGCCATAATAAGTAATGTCTTTTTCATAGTCGTATGCATCATTTAACGTTCATAACATAGATTTCACCTTCTGAAGTAGAGTAAGCGATCTTACCCTCAGCAGCTTGTGGGAAGACAGCGATTTGCTCGCCATTGGTCAATACTTGCTTCTTGCCATCCAAGCTATATGCTACGATAACAGACTCAAGAACCACTTCGCCATTATCCTTGGTATCGCAACCCACGAGGATGTTGTCGTTGTACCATACTGGAGCGAGGATATTGTGACCGATGAATTGGATATTGCTGCCATCGATATCGCAAACGAAGCAACCTACTGAACTGATGTAGTAAGAAACTTTCTTACCATTAGGAGAAAGAGATGCCCAGTGGTAGCTGTATTGTTGACCATTAGGAGAGAAGACGATGGTCTTGCCGTTCTTGGTCATCATCAATTGACGATCCTTGATAGAGAAAGAAGGACGGTCAGCATCTGCCACCATAGCAGCCAAGTGTTGTTGCTTGTGCGCAATCACTTGTGCTTTGTTAGCTGCCAAATCGTGACGAACGATGTTGCTCACGCGGCTCTTGGTCGCATCCAATTTCACCTCGCGGTAAACGATTTGGTTGCCATCTTGAGCAATCTTCACGTTGTAACCTGCACCATCAGCTTTGGTGATGGTAGTGGTTTTCTTACTCGCTAGATCGAAGCGTTGCAAACCTTCGTTACTGGTGTTGGTCAACAAGAGGTAGTCGCCATTAGGGCTGAAAGCCGCTACCTTAGCGTCAGCAGAAGCAGCCACGCGCTCGGTAGAAGCAACCTCCATCAACTGTGCGGAAGCCATCATTGGAATAGCCAACGCGAGAAAAAGATAGACTTTTTTCATGATAGTTGTGTTTTAATGTGTTAATATATATAATAGTTAAAAAAGTTCTAAAGGGTCTAAAGTTCTAAAAGTAAAGAACCATTATCGCCTGCAAAGTTACATTTTTTTGAGGATATATACAAATCCTATTGTGCTTTTTTTAGCAAAATATGTTGTAAAACATTAAATACAAAAAGTGCCCGACCGAAGTCGAGCACTTGGATATATTCGGCTATAGGCCATAACCAGGCTATAGGCTATAGGCGAAGGGATCTTATCTCAAGAGATACTTGTTACCATTTTGGATAATAACACCCTTGTAGGTAGCATCTACTTGGCGTCCTACTACATCGTACATAGGAGCATTGAGGTCAAGACCTGTATTGTTCTTGATATCCTCTACAGAGGTTCCATCATTAACAATGACAGTCAACATGTCAGTATGACCACCATCCTCTGTGGTTACAGTTACGATAGCAGTACCATTCTTGTGACCAATAATGAGGGCAGTATTTTGAACTTGTACTGTCTCAGGGTCAGAAGACTCCCATGTGGTATTCTTGTTCGCTGCATTAGCAGGGATAATCTCGTATGCGATAGCATAGTTAGCAGATGTACCGATAGTCATCACGCCGTCTGTACCAGAAAGGATCTTCACACCCTTCACAGAGATAGGAGCAACGGTGAGTACGAGTGTATCAGAGTAGTTACCCTCCATAGAAGTAGCAGAGATTTTGGTAGTACCTAGTTTGAGACCAGTTACTACACCTGCTGCAGAAACAGTAGCTACTGTCTCGTCCTCAGACTTCCATGTCACCATCTTATTGGTAGCATCAGCTGGAGTGAAGACAACCAAACCAGAGAGGTCAAGTGTTGCATCAAGCTCTACAGAAGCCTCCTCAGCAGAGAACTCCATACCTGTAACAGCCACACCTTGTACTTTAGCAACGGTCAATGCTTTCTTAGCAGGAACGAGGGTATTGTTCACCTCCTTAGGCATGGTTACGATTTGTACACCATTGTCGCCAGAGCATACAATGTTACCAGCATAATCCCAGTTCATTTGACGGATAGAAGCGATACCGTGGTTAATAGTGTACTTATGTGTCAATACTGGTTTGTTACCCTCCCAAGCGATATCAAATACGAGGAATTCTTTTGAGCCGCCATTGAATACGAGAGTTGACTCATCTGCAGATACTACATAACCACCCGCGTCAGAACCTGTGATAATCTCTTTGTACTCATCTGATGCAGAAGACATTTGCTCTTGACCCTCATAGTCATAGAACTTGAGTGAAGTATAACCTGCACTATTTTGTCCCTCAGTACGCACTTGACTTACGAAGAAACCATGGCTAGTACCCCATGGGTTACCCTCGGTGTTACCTTGACCTGTAAGTGGGTAAACAGCAGATGGAGCAGTCTCCCATGTACGGAGGATAGTACCATCTTCTTGACCGATGTTATAAACTACCATACCGTTAGCAGGCAATGTACCAGCAGCGTCCTCGTTGTAAACGAAGAGTTTCACCTCATTGCCATTGTGGTAAACGTAGCAACCAGGAGTAGAAGAACCGGTGTAAACACCGTTGTTGCTAATAGCACCAGAACTTTGGCGTGTACCTGCGAAGAATTGGGTAAATGGTTGGGTCATATCAGCTGTATTAGCCAAATAGATACCAGAGTAGCCATCCGCCCAGTCAGCAATATAGAGATAACCCTCACGGTCCATAGACATACGAGTTGGGTTACCGAAACGTGTCAAACCACCTTTGTAAACCGTTGTGTTTTGCTTAGCAAGGTTGTGGTCATACTCCCAGATACCACTATTTTGACCAGCAGTTGAAGAAGAAGAACCTGCACGATGCATTACATAGATCTTACCGAAGGTCTCAGTCTCTGGGTTAGTATTAACTGCGTTGAACAAGCGTGATGTACTAGACTCATCCAAAGAAAGATCAGATGCAATGATACCGAAGTTAGCGATAGATTCACCAGTCAAATCAAGTGCCCATGTGAATACATCCCCCTCAGCACCTGGCAACAAGTCAGCTGCCAACTCGAAGGTGTTAGCACCCTTCTTCACGTCCACTACTACCCGACCAGCCTCTACACCATCCTTGTAGAATACAAGAGCAGCTGCCTTAGCGTCAGAGTTAGCGGTATAAGAGAAGGTATATACGCCACCATTATTAACAACATTCAAGTCGTATGCAGAGATAGCTGGAACAACTGGTTGAGCTACACCCGTAGTACTGAACTTGCTAACAGTATTGTCAGCTACGAGGTAGAGAGTCAAATCAGCATCTTTTACTTGTGCAAAAGCAGCGGTATAAACTGCCTCACTTGCCTCAAGAGTAGTGTTGGTAGTCTTGATGAGTTGTGCTTTGTCCACACCAGCGGTGATATCATATACAGCCACACCAATATTCTTACCCTCAGCATCTACAGCAGGAGCTACCATCATAGCTTTGCCAGCATACTTGAAGTAGTTAGGAGTATTAGTGATGAATGGAAGAGTACCCATTACCTTAGGCTCAGACTTAGTAGTATTAACGATTTGCCACTCATTACCTGCAGTCAATGAAGAGGTAAGGATGAAGCTCATGCTATCGCGTGGAGAAACCACAAGTTTCATATCTGTACCGTGAGTAAGCTCAGTTACACCTACAGGTTGGTTACGGAGTGCACCAGCCACAACACCATCATAGATGCTATAGATAGTGTAACGAACCGCCTTGCTAGAACCAGTAGTAACAGTAGTAGCGGCGATAGTACCCTCAGCCAATGTTCCAGAGAATGCGAAGGTGTTACCTACATAAGCGTTGTTGTAGTTACCAGCAGTCTCATTATTAGCGTGTGCTTGCCACAATGCGCCAGTCCAGCCTTCTGCAGTCTTCTCCCACTTGTAGAGGTTCCACTTGTTAGATGGGGTGAATGATACAGCCTCTTTGTTACAACCAACGAGCACGCCCTCTGCGGTAAATGCGATATCAGAGAGTTTCAAACCTTCAGCACCCACTACAGTACAGAAATCAGTTGGCAACTCTGCCTCTACTACGCCGTACTCATTTACAACAGCAAGAGTTGGGTTCTTGTCAGCATCTACTGCCAACACATACATCAAACCATCACGGAAGAGTACGCGGCGGATAGTCTTACCAGCGAACAAAGCGTCCATATCCTTGTCCACATATACTTGCTCCATCTCGAATACGCTTGGTACGCCGAGGTAAGCAGGTTGCTCTGGGTTAGGATAGTTGGTGTAAACAACTACTGGAGGTACATAAGCTGTATCTGTGAGATAAAGCATTGAATAAGTTGTCTCATTAGCCTTAACTGTAAGCGCTACTTTTTGCTCTTGCTCCAATGGAAGATAACCTGAGCAAGTAGCATCCAAAGTATAATCATTACCTGGCTCAAGATCTTTGAACACGAAGATACCATTGTACATAGTATCCACATTGTAGCGAGCTACCTCTACACCAGCCTTCTTCAAGATAACCTCAGCACCGTTACATGGTACCCATTGGTCGTTGGTCTTAGGAGCATAGGTAAACAAGCTGTGGTTCATCTTATTGTGGGCATCTTTTACAGTACCAACGATATAACCCTTAGTCTCTTTGTCTGCACCATAGTAACTGATGATAGCACGGTAGTAATCAAGACCCTCCATGTGGCAATAGTCTTGGTTCAGTGCACGGTGACGAGCTGGTTGATAAGTGTGGAAATAACCCTCTGACAAGAAACCAGATGCACCATGTTTCATTACACCAAGGTAACCCTTATAAGTCTTACCATTGATAGTCAAAGTAGAAGTAGAACCATAGAAGTTCCAGTCACCACGGATATTGAGATTGGTAGAAGATGCAACATCAATACCAGCCTTCATGATTTTGAGTTTCTCCTCATTAGCCAATTTAGCTTTCTCGTAGCTACCCACTACATATTCAGCACCGTCAGTAGAGTTCGCACCAGAATATGCGTCTGGACCACGATAGAGCATCAATGGGAAGTTAGCGGTACTACCCTCAGCGTTCGCATTAGAGTGAACAGAGATAAAGTAGTCGATATTGTTAGCCTCTACCTCGCGGCAGATCTCGCTCAAACTACGGTTGTATTTCTCGTAATCTGGGTGAGCATAATAACCATCAGAATATTGCCAACCGATAGTAGGATCAGCAATAGATCCGCCCTTATTGTAGGTATAGTCTGGATAGTCACCATTTACCATAGTATATGGCCAAGGACCACATTGAGTACGAGAGTACAATACGGTTGCACCCATAGCTTCGAGTTTCTCGCCGAGGTACATACACTTCCAGAGGTTGGTGTTAGACTCGTAGAAACCGAGTGTATCTGGCATACCTGTAGTAGGCAAGTTTGGATATGGAATAGTAGCCATTGGACGGTCGTTTGGACCGTAGCTACCGTGACCAGGGTTGACATAGATACGTTTGCCTGTCAAGTCAGCAGCTGACATGGAAACGGTAAGCAGCGCTGCTGCGAGAATCATAAATATCTTTTTCATAACAGTCTGCATTATTTAACGTTCAACATATATACTTCGCCATCCAAAGTAGAGAATACCACAGCACCATTAACTGCATATGGCTCAATAGCGATCATAGAGTCATTGGTCAATACTTGCATTTTGCCGTCCAAAGTATAAGCTACAATGCGGCTAGCAGTTGTAAAGTGACCATCATCCTCATCAGCCATAGCTACGATAGTATTGTTATCATACCATTGTGCAGCGCGGCATGCGTGAGCAATGTATTGCTTGTTGCTACCATCAATATTAGATACCCAGCAACCGTTACCGCATACATAGTAGCACAATTTGGTGCCATCTGGAGAGATAGATGCCCAAATGTAGCTCAAGTGCTTGCCATTAGGAGCAACAACAATGTTTTTGCCATTGCGGTTAACTACCATCAAGCGGTCTTGAATAGAAACAGATTGTTTAGCAGAACTGGTTACCATAGCGCTGGCATCGCGTTGTGCTTTTGCTACAGTAGCGGTTTTAGCAGTAGCCAAATTCAGACGGATAACGTCGTTCTTGCGCAAACCTTGTTTGTCAAACTTGGTCTCACGATACACGATCTCTTGACCGTCATTGCTGATTTGAACATTGTAACCTGCACCTGGTGCAGTAGTGATAGTGGTGGTCTTACCCGTAGCCACGTCATAGCGACGCAAACCGTGGTTCGAACCGTTGGTGATCAGTACATATGAGCCATCTGCGCTCACGCCTGCCACCTTCACATCGGTGTCTGTAGGAGTGTTCAACTTAGTGAGTTGACCCACCTCAAACACTTGCGCTGAAGCCATCATAGAGATAGCCAACGCCAAAGAAAGAAAAATCTTCTTCATACGAAATGTTTTTAATGGTTAAATTTATTGTTATTATTATTTTATTTATTGCCCTCGCAATAATTTTAGCGTGCAAAGGTACAAAAAAGAAATGGAACGAACAAATTTCAATGTATTTTTTGCATTTTTGCTACATAATTAGTCGTACAATTCCCGCCGCAATAGCCCCTAATATACCTATTATATATATAGCACCACTTAAGGTGGAAGGTTTGGTAATGGGCAAATACAGCATCAGCCAAGTTAGCAGATAGACACCTCCACCCAACCACCACCATTGCCAAGACAGGTGAGGCAGATTCTCCATCCATAGAAATTCCAACCAACCCAAATAGCGAAATATGGCAGCATACAACACATAGGTCGCTACCGCCAATAAAATAGCCACTAGCACACGCCAAGTGAAATGACTACGAGCGAGCAAATAACCCAACACGTACAATATACATGTGATCATCACACTCAATTGAGGCGAAACAATCAAGCACATCAAGGTGAGTGCATATGCTTGCTCAGTAGGCTCCTGTTGCACGTTCATTTTGCTAAAGACCAAAATAGCAATAAACAACATCATCGCCGTCACATGCACCTGCCAACATAGTTGCCATACTGACAATGCAGACAAGACCATCCACACCGAAGACAGTACAAACCCCGAAGGCAGATTAGTCCACCCTACCCGATAGGCGGTTTGAGTGGCTAGCAAGGAGTTGATGAGTGCCAACACGATTCCTACCCCCATATGAGCGAAACTCACTCCCTTCCATAAGGACACTATCCACAAACATAGCCCAATAAGAACCAATAGAAGGGTCCTTATTAGGCTATCTTGTGCTATATTCTTTAGGAAGTATTTCACGGTTTATTGGTAGATCGTTCTTATCTCGCATACGCTCGAACGATTTTTTCGCTTCGCTCACGGTCTCAATCAAAATCCGCAGCGCTTCATATGGTGCTTAGGATCGGCATCCTTACCGCGGAACTCTTGGTAGAGCAATGCCGCATCGCGTGTGCCACCTTGCTCCAAGAGGCGAGCGAACTTCTTCGCCATCTCTGGGTTGAAGATGTCCCCTGTCTCCTCAAATGCTGCAAACGCATCTGCATCCAACACCGCTGCCCATGTGTAGCTATAGTAGCCAGCCGCATAACCTGTGGTGAAGATGTGGTTGTAGAAGGTAGAACGATAGCGAGTGATAATCTCTGGGATCATCTGCATATTCTTCATAGACTCTGCCTCGAATGCGTTTACGTCAAACGCCTCTGTGGTAGTCATCTTGTGGTAGTCCATATCGAGGATAGACGAACTGAGCAACTCGGTTTGTACGAAGCCTTGATTGAAGGTACCCGCCTTGTTGATCTTAGCCACCAACTCCTCTGGGATAAGTTCGCCTGTTTGGTAGTGGAAGGCGTAGGTCTTCAACACCTCTGGGTGGTAGCAGTAGTTCTCCATGAATTGACTTGGGAGCTCCACAAAGTCGCGTGGGGTGTTGGTACCTGCCAATGATTGGTAAGTAGCTTTGGACATCAAGCCGTGCAATGCGTGACCGAACTCGTGGAACAATGTCTCTACATCGTCCATAGAGAGGAGCGATGGGTTGCCTGCGGTAGGTTTATTGAAGTTACCCACGTTGATGATCACAGGACGGTGATCCACACCATTGGCATCAATGTATTGGTTGCAGATATTGTTCATCCATGCACCTGGGCGTTTGCCAGCACGTGGGAAGTAATCGGTATAGAGGATACCTACGAGGCTGCCATCCGCATAAGTCACTTTGAACACCTCTACCTCTGGGTTATATACTGGCATATTCTCCAGTTTCTCAAAGTTCAGACCAAACAATTTGTTCGCCAAACCAAACGCACCCTTGCGCACATTGTTGAGCTCAAAGTATGGCTTCAACTCCTCCTCATTGAGGGCATATTTCTCTACACGAAGTTTCTCTGCGTAGTACCACCAGTCCCATGGTTGGAGTTTCTCGCCAGGGAGGTCTTTGTCCATCATTTTTTGCAGTTCCGCTGCTTCGCGTTTAGCTGCCTTCAAGCTTGGACCCCATACAGACTCCAAGAATGCATCCACAGTCTTCGCATCGTGTGCCATGCAGTCAGCTAGGATATAATCCGCAGGGTTGGTATAACCAAAGAGGTGTGCTTTCTCCACACGCAATTGCATGGTCTTTACAATGACGTTCTTATTGTCATACTCGTTGTCGTGGTTGCCACGGGTAGTGTACGCCATCAGCAGTTCCTTGCGCAATTCACGGTTCTCGCAGTATTGGAGTACTGGAGTGAAACTAGTGCGTTTAGGAGTAAAGAGCCATGCGTCAGGACGACCAGCAGCAGTCGCCTCTTCTTTCGCAGCGGCTTTGGCGCTCTCAGGCAGACCCTTGAGTTCAGCCTCATCGGTGATAAAGAGTTGATACGCATTGGTCTCTGCTACCACGTTATTACCGAATTGCAAAGAGAGCAGACCGAGTTCTTGGTTGATCTCTTTGAGGCGTGCTTTCTTGTCCTCAGGTAGGTTAGCGCCGTTGTTAGCAAAAGACTTGAAGGTCTCGGTCAAGAGGCGCATTTGCTCGTCGTTAAGACCCAATGTCTCGCGCTCATCATATACGGCTTTCACGCGTTGGAACAAGGCATCGTTCAAGATAATACCGTCGCTGAGTGCAGAGAGTTTAGGAGAAATCTCCTCAGCGATAGCGTTCATCTCATCGTTGCCGTCTGCCTCAATGACATTGAAGAACACACCTACTACCTTGTTCAGCAGTTCGCCGCTACGGTCGAGTGCCTCGATGGTGTTGGCGAAGGTAGGTGCTTCTGGATTATTAGCGATAGCAGCAATCTCTGCTTCGTTCTCTGCGATAGCTTTCTCAAAAGCAGGCAGATAGTGTTCAATTTTCACTTTGTCGAAAGCAGGAACGCCATAAAGAGTGTTCTGCTCTACGAGCAATGGGTTCTCGTTTTTAGTACATGCCATAAGCGTTACGAGCGCAAGGCTCAAAAATAGGATTTTTTTCATATTGTTTAATAATTGGTTTAATTCTCTAAACACTAAACAGTAGCCGCTCTGCGGCGTTCACTAAACTATAATTTCACATTCTTCCGCATCGACTCGCGTATTATACTGCGTAGTTCGGCAGACTGGGTATCCACCTTGCGGTGGAAGAGGGGTTTGAAGTCTTTGGCAAATCGGCATGGCGCGAGTTTGATTTTCAAGTCATCCAAATTACCCGAAACATTCACGCCCAAGTAGATAGGGGAAAGGACATTCACATCGTAGTTGAAGGTCATATCCAGGTTATGTCGTCCGCCTAATGCAACCATATAGTTATCCAAGGATACACAGAATGGATAGACATCTATCTCTTTCTTGTAAATAGTCATTTCTGCCGATATGCTATCCACTTTGTTTTCTGTTTTCTTGCTGAACATCAACAATTTAGACATCTTGCTAAATGTCTCATTGTCCAACACAACCAAATCCTTGCCGAAGATACTTGCTGCGCCACGGATTGTAGAAGGTTTGATTTGGTATTGGGCATTGGTGTATGTCTCCGCAGCGAGGTGGAACTCCGCTTGTCCCTTAAACGAACTCAGCATAGGCATCATGGAGTCTATTTGCGGAATCATACCTATCAACTCTTGGATATTAATATCTATCATATGATAATCAAATCCCACATAGATATGATTTCTGCGTGGGGTACGATACATGGCAGTCAGTTGCAGCTTCGCGGCATTGCAAATGAATCCCACTTCTTCGAGCACCAACATTCCCTCTTTCACGTATATTTTACCGCCCAGATTTCTAGCTGTTTGATTCAGGAAAGAAGCTTGTTTGATTTGCGTATTCAATGTCAAATCCACATTCGTTGGCACAAGGAATGGTTCTCTTACCTCCTCACCTCTCGCCTCATCACCTTCTTGCCTTATCACCTCATCGCCTCTCGCCTCATCACCTTCTTCCTCCGCGCCTTGATCAGCAGACAATAGCGAAAGCAATTCGTCCGCATTGGTGTACTCGCTTTCGAAATTCAATTCGGCTTCTAATGTGCCCTTTTTACGCAACCAACGACCAATATTTCTAACATCGCCACGCAAAGAAAAATCCGAATCGCCTAAAATCAGCCTAGATCGTTCGATATGACACGCTTTATTGGAATAGGTAAACGCTATCTCTGGTATCAATAGTTTTTCTTCCCAATCTGCAATCCTGACCTCTGCTTGATTCAAATCAACCGATAACTTAGGTCGCCATTGCAAGAGTAAGTTATCTTGTCTTTTTTTATTGTACTTCACGGACGCTTCCACCCCTACTCTACCCGTACTTATTGCCAGATCAGCACCCATGCTTGCTTGCAAAGATTGCGATTGCACACTCGCCGTCAAACTAGGAGCATGCAATCCAGCCTTTAAGCAAGACTGCGCCACATCCACCTGTATATCCGAGTAATAACCCCACACACGCTCAAACGCCACTTGTGCATCCACCGTCGGCATTTCCAACGAGTCTTGCATGTTGTATATCGCACTAAGTGCCACTACTGGCTTATTGATCGTCATATCCATACTATCCATCTGCGCATGGATATGCTCTTTACCATCCAACGAAATAGTGGCATACAAACGTGGATCTTGACCCAAAATATTACTTATCTCCACCTCCAAATCCGTCTTACCCATCTCGGCTTGCAGCCCTGTTCCCATTTTCACTTCTGCATTCGCCAAACTCAATGTTCCTGCCAACCAGTTCACCTCTTTACGTGTAGCTTGCACATTAGGTATTTGGAACTTCAACCTATTAGCGGGTAGTTGAGCATATAGACTATCTGCTTCGTATTGTATTCCATTCAGCCATAGATCGCCTTGCACCCGTCCTTTCTCCAGCTGCATGGCGAGCAAGTCATCCAAGTACATTTGCATCTCTAGCTTGCCTTTCACACGACCTGCCACCAACATATCTTTGGGCAGAAATTCCTTCACATCCGCTACCTTCACATCCACTTCCGTCTTCACATCCATCCACAACTTACCTAACGGATCTTTCACAATGCCCTCGCCCCGCACAGACGACCCACGCGTATGCGCATAGAGCCTATTGATCTTCACCTCCGATTGCGCCTTATTTTGCATATCCAAGTGCACATCAGCATCCACCATCAATGGCTCAAGGGTATAGGGCAGTTCAGCGTATTTACCCATACCCTCTTTCAGCACTACGTGCGCATCTACCACGGGTAATATCGTATCGCTATACACGCCTTTCGCTTGTACATCTAGACTCAATATACCATCTGCACGTACCCCCTCTAAACTACTCAAGTAACAAGGTGGAACCAAAGCCAACACTTCGCCTATTTTCCACTCCTGCAACCCTAGATTCATATCCATCTCAATGGCCTCTCCTGCTTGTGCCCAGCCGTCTATCGCCACATCCAACTGATTAACACCCACATGCGCTTGCTTCAATGCCACACGCATGGTCTCCCAATCAACCGAAGCAGGTATATCCGCTTGCACGCGCAACTGGTTGGCATATGGCACATCCTTGAGCGTCGCATCCACAGCCGCCATCGTCAGTTGCATACGCATATCCGACCAACTATCCACGTGCATATGGAATGTCATACCACAAATGGTGGCATCCATGGAATCGCGCAGACTCAGCACGCGTAAACGATGGGCTGACACACACAACTCATCTACTCGTATCTCTTGGAAAGGCAACGAGAAAGCACTCGTATCTTCTTCTGCCGCTGTATCCGAAGGCAGATTCAACACATCCAGATTGCTTACCCCCAACGAATCGACAAACACATTCGCCTGAATATCGGACATCAGCAACTCCGACACGTGCAATTTCTGCTGCATCAACCCTACCACATCCACGGCTGCCACCAATTTAGGTGCAGCCAACAAGGTATCGTTCTCAGCCCCCTCCACAGCGTGGATCAGCAACACGCTATCGATTGCCAAACCAAAATGTGGGAAGGTGGAGAAGAAAGTCAATTCCACTTTCCCAATCTCATGCTCACATTTCACATAGTGGCTGGCTACATCCCGCACAATAGGGGTCAAGCGCGCTGGAGTAAACAGCACCCATAATGCCACAGCAAGCACCAAGAGTACCAACCCTATAGTGCTTCCTAATGTGATGCCTAATATCTTCAGCGCACGCTTCATCGTTTTATTCTACTTTAACAAACGTAGTGATTACACCGCGATCATCTCTATATTTCAATACATCATCGGTCAATTGCAACATAGTATAAATCTTGGGAACATCCGCACCGCCATTGTCCATCAGGTGGATCTCGGTGAGTTTGACGTTAACCAACTTATACTTAAACCAACCATTGCCGTATGGCTTGAGGTCTTCTTCATAAATATCCTCACTCACATTCCATTGGCGACCGTATTTGTATTCGCGTGTTGGATCTAGTTCGTCGGTAAAACGCACAAACTCTACAGGTACACTATCCAATCCCGTTGCATCATCTTTAATCCACTTGCCCAACAGGTTGGCTTCGTCAAATACTACTTCTGGAACATTCCAACATGAAGTCATCGTTAGAGCTATAACTGCCAATACGCTCAAAAATACAATTCTCTTTTTCATATCTACCAATAATGATTATTAAAAACGCGACAAAATTACAATTTTTTTTTGAAACACACAAGATTTTTTTATTATTTTTAATTACTAGTGTTGCGATATTTTGATGTAGCAGTGTATTAATGTGCGGATAATTAGCCATTTGAGTTGGTTTATTGATTGGTGATTCTTCTAGAGTGTAGGGTGTAAAGGCTGGTTCTCCCGCTACCCTTGCGCAAAGGTAGCGCAAGGGTAGCGGAGATAAGCCTCACCCCGTCCCTCCCCTAAAGGGAAGGGAGATTGTTTCAATGGATATAAAGTCCTTCCTTTTAGGGAAGGATTTAGGATAGGCTATATCCTACACCTGTTTAGAAGTTCAGTAGTTCAGAAGTTGAGGAGTTCTTATCTCGCCTAAAGGCTCAAACGATTATTCGTAAGCGAATTTTTAGAAGTTCAGGGGGTTTTTAATTGGAGCCGTATTGGTCCTCCATTAGTATTATAATACTAATGGAGGATTAGGCTCCGGTTTAAAAGAGGGTTGGAATAACTGGAAGACCCAAGAGAGAATCGGCTGGAACAAGATAGTCGTAATAGACCTCATTTCCTACGGTTCGTTTCTTGAATAGTCCTTTCTCGTAACCTAGAAAATCCAGTTGAAGTGCCATTAGAATCTTGTCTAGATGATAGACATTGATTTCGCGTTTTCCAGCCAAGATTCGGCTGATGACAGACTCGTGTAGTTGTGTTGCTACGGCTAATTGGATTTGCGACATTTTCCTGTCGCTCAAGCACTTAATAATGTTAGTGCGCAGTGTTTGAGATGTATTCATACTATAAAAATTGAGTTGATTTTTACAGTACAAAATTACTACTTTTGTAGCACACAGCCATTGCCAAATTAGCAAGAAATAGAGGGGGATTTTGATACGGTTTAGGACATAAAAAACTCGCCCAGCTCCGAAGAACTGAGCGAGAATCATAGAATTTCAAAGCTGGATTATTTTCCCACCTCTACTCCCATTACGTTATAGGTCTTGCCGTCACGGATAATCACCAAATGACCATTTAGGAGAGTTTTTGAGAATGGCGATAGGGGTGTTGTGACTTCTTCTACATCAGTTGTTGCATTGTACTCGCAGCCGTATTTGCGAAAATCCTCGTCCCAAGTAGAATAATTACGAACATCGTTACTATAGGCGCAAAGTAAATGAGAAGTCATGTTACTCGCGTCTACTAAACCACCATGCAAGAATCCATTGTATGAGCCAATAAACTCTTGCCAAACCAAGGCAGAAGGAATAGTATTACCTGTTATAGGGTGAATAATATCCATATCATACATGTATTCAATAATACCACCAACGGCCATATCTACCCAATTAATCACACATTTGTAGGTTTTAAAATGTTCATAGTTATTGATACCCGCAAACACCTCAAGCGTATCACCTTCTTCATATTTCCGACCAAAAGCATATAAGAGGTATTCTGCGTTGTCATAATAGATATATGCTTTTTTATTCTCTGCAAATCGCACCGCTGCCACATACTCCTTAGTGCTTTCTTCGTCCGCCGTCCAATGACGGGTCACTGCGGTATATTCTTTGCCGTCAATGATAGTGTCATAGGCTAATTTATATTGCCATGTTTGGGCAGTTTGCTCCAAAGCCATATCCTTGTATTCCAATACATTCCAAGTATTACTTCTCCATTGCCATTTTTTAGACCACGAAGTGCATGGGCAATCTATATTGAGTCGATTTCTCTCTTCATCATCCATCAGGTAAATTAGTCTATCGTAACTGGAGGCACAAACAAGGTGTTCTTCAACGCAACATGCAGGAAGCTCTTCCCATGGATTTCTGATTATAGGAAAGAAATCTGCACCTAAATGACCGATATTCACCATATACTCCATACCATTGCTGAAAGTCCATTTCCTATACTGGTTGCTATCGCACATCATAACCATTGATACGTCGGTTACGATTAAGGTGTCAATAGGGCTAGATAACTCGCCATTAATATAGATAGGATAATCTACTACAACAGGTTTCACTCCTGGTAATATCGGGTCTCCCTCTGTCATAGGAACCATATCAATATTTAGGGTTGTGAGGGTGTCGCCTACTTCAAGTGTAAAGTCATAAAGTACCAAATCCTTTTTTGCAGGTTCGCTATAAACAAATATTCTACCCTCTTGGTCTTCGCGTAACCACAAATCGTTGTATTCTATATACTCGTTGCCATCCACTTCGAATATATTATCTTCAAAATTCAATCTATTGAGTGTTCTATTTTGCTCTTCGCCTTCAAGGTAATAACAAGTCGTACGCTCTAAGTATGCGAGCGTAGGAAACAAGTAACCGAATAATGTCTCCGAAAACATTTGTGTGCTCATAAGTGCACATAGGAGAATAAGTAATGCTCGTTTCATAGGTGTAAGTATTTATGAGGTTATTTTGTTATTTCTATTCCCATAACATTATAGGTTTTGCTGTCACGGAGAATGAACAACTGCCCATTGTGCATAATCTTTTGAGCAGATGGGGTGAATAATTTTACTTCTTCTGTAGCCGTAAAGAAAGAATCGTTATGTACGCATCCATATGGGGTATAATAAGGGTTGTCCGTAGTATAAATACAATCATCGTTATGATAAGCACATAGCAACACACAAGGTCCTATACCTATCCGATTTGTCGCACTATTCTGCACAATACCATCTTTAGATCCAACGCCTTCTATCCAAATCTTAGGATATAATCTTTCGAATGGAGTCTCATAACCTTCCGACTCTTGAATTATCGCATTAGAATAGATTTGTAACCTTCCATCGTCCAATGAGTCTATTTCTGTGATGACATGTGTAAGCGTCTTGAAATCCTTGTAATGATCGATACCTCCAAATATTTCCAGCGTATCTCCTACTTGTGCACCAAAGTCATAAAGTAGGTATTCTGTATTGTCGTAATGCACAAATACCTTTTTATTTTCCGCAAAGCGCAATGCGGCAACATATTCTTTATTCGAAGGCATTGTACTTAAACTAAAACGCCCTGTAAGTCTTTGATAGGTCAAATCATTGATTGTAGTATCTTCTTCCAACTGATAAATGAAAGTATACGGCATATATGGGTCATCTCCACCTTCAGGATCCCACCCATGATAAAGCACATTCCATTGGTCGCACCAAGTGTCAGACCATTTGTTTTGTACATTACGATACACAAATGTTCTACTCTTTACACATCCATCAATATACACCCTTAATATATAAGTTCCGCGTTCTTCAAGAAACGAAATATCTATGGTATCTCTTGATTGTGCATAAAGTTTTCTCAATGGCTCTTGGTCTGTATTTACAATCCATATACTATCCACATAAGGAGGATCAATAGTGCCATTATTAGAAAGATTAAAAATTATTGAAGACTTACCGAATACTAGGACTGACATATTAACATGTTGATATTCGTAGCATTCCTCAGAACCATAATATGGCACAATCTTAAAGTCTTTCCAATATTCGGCTTTTTTATATAGATCTATTGACTCAACGGGAACATAAAGTAGGACATTAGAAACATCTACACCATAGAACATTTCATAATCATTAAGCACGAGTTCTCCACATGTGGGCGGAATAGGAGCCAAGCAAGTCACTTCTTTCAGCGATGTACAATAAGCAAATGCTGCACTACCTATTGTTTGTACAGAAGATGGTATAAGCACCTTGCTAAGATTCGTACAATTAGCGAAAGCACTTATTCCTATAGTTGTAACGGTGTTGGGAATAGAAACAGTAATGAGAGAAGTAAAGTCAATGAATGCACTCTGCACGATACCAACAACGCGATATGTTCTTCCGTTGTAATCAACTGTAGGTGGAATGGCAATCGTATCGTGTTGATAACCTGAAAAACCCCACCACGTTTGGAAGTGTACCTCAGCAGTGCTATCGTTAATCGTGTTGTAGAAAATTTCGTTATACTCAAACTTCTCTGCACATAGAAATAGCGAACAAAAAATAAAGAGAAGTAGAGAAAATGTCTTTTTCATATGCTATATATTCATAAGGTTATACAAATACGGTGCAAAGTTAGTATATTTTTTTGATTCGTGCAAGAGCAAAGGGCATTTTCAAAGTAGGATTATTTTCCCACTTCCATTCCCATGATATTATAGGCCTTGCCGTCACGAATAATGAGTAACTGATCATCACGGACAATTTTGTGGGCAGAAGACGAGGATATTTTTATGTTTTCCACAGCAGTTGGATCTTCGTTATAAATACATCCTAATTCTTCATACAAAGGCAAGTCGGTCATATAGCAACATTCATTATTGCAATATGCGCAAAGTATCACTTCACCTCTATTATCGCTTTGTAAGCTTGCACTATTATGCACTATTCCATCAAGAGATCCAAGTCCTGCAATCCAAATCTTCTCCCATTTCCTTTCAAATATTGTACCATCAATTTCTTCATATAAGATAACATCTAATATCATTTTCGTTCGACCATCCTCCAATATTTCTTTCTTCTTAACAACATGTGTATATGTTTGGCAATCAGAAGTGTAATTGTCTATTCCCGAAAAAAGATTTAGTGTGTCGCCTACTTCCGCTCCAAAATCATATAATAGGTATTCTGTCTTGTTATATAGGAAATTAACATCGCCATCATAACCAAAATGCAAAGCACCAACAATAGTTTTTTCTGCGGGGAATGAATCTTTGCTTGAAAAGCGTGTAAGTTCTATATACTTTTTGTTGTCTCTATATAGCTCGTCTCCCAATTGGTAAATAAAGGTTTCTGCTTGATTGAGTTCATTGTTTTGTATGCCATACGAAAGTAGATTCCATTGTGTAGGAGTTGGTCGTCCTCCTAAATCTCCTTTGTTAGGATTATCAGTAGTTCCTGTTTCAGCCATAGATAGGCATTGCGTTCCAAGACGTATCATCTCATCCGTATCCATTTGATAGAGCAACACATCATCGCGGCTAACACATACCAATCGTTCTCCATAATAGCAAGTGGGGACGCCAAAAGGATGTGCCAAGTCAACATAATCACCACCATATTTACTGGCATTACCAATACCTTCTATATAATAATCTCCTCTCTCCCAATCATATCCAAATAACCACGCTTTGTATTCATTTCCATCTAATAATCTTATCGTAGAAATATCTTTCACCCGTTTACTTCCTAATGGCTCTTTGACAATTGTTCTATTTCCATTTGCATCATATTCCTCAAATGCAACATAATCCACCACGGCAGTATATTCGAGTTCAGGGAAAGAGAATGGATCAATACCCAAAATTTGTAGCGTATCACCTATTTCCAATGTCCAATCATACAAAACAAAGTCCTTCTCATAAGGGAAACTATATATCAGCACTTTAGAATCTTCTTCACGCAAAAACACACCACCATATTTAGCATATAGTTTTCCGTTGATTTCTTTGATTGCATCAGCCTGCATTAGATAAGTTTTATTTTCTTTGCAATCGACATATTCACTACACGCTGTTCGCTGTAAGCCTGCCAAAGTAGGAAACACATCTTTTGGAAGGTCAATCTGAGAGAACATCTGCACGCTCATCAGCGCACAAAATACGAAAAGTAATGCTCGTTTCATAGGCATGAAATTTTACAGGATTTTACTTTCGGTTGCAAAGGTAGTATAATTTCTACACATTTGCAACCCATATTGTTATTTTTTGATTAAATAATACATGGCGGTGGTATAAAAATCCGATAAATATGGAATCTGCAACCACTTGGGCAACACACACGGACGCAAACCGAACTTTATCTCGTAGTTAGGATTGATGAGATAATGAGTATGCTGCAACACCTTGTATTGTTCCGTCTGAATAATCCGCTCAAATCGATGCAAACTGATACCTGTTGCCTTAATCTCCAAAAGAGCTTGTATCTTACCTTGTGTCTCTCCGCCCCATTGCAACACTTTCTTATACAACGCATTGGGTAATAGGTGCAACCACGGCATATGCGAAAGTACTTTGTTACAGCATATCTGATGATGACCGCCAAAAGGATTACACCAAACGGGAAAACCAAAGAAAACTATCGTATCATCATGCATAAGGTTCTTAAGATGATGCATAAACTGTTCTTGGTTAGGGATATGCTCTATCACATCGCGAAGAAGGATCAAATCAAAATATCCAATCTCCTCTGATGATACCTTATTTATATCGTTTGCAATGAAACTGACTCTTTCGAAACAAGGATGAGAGGAGAGATACTTCTTGGCATTTTCCAATTGCACTACATCAATATCAACACCTACACATTGACAACCCAAATCTAAAAAAGGCTCAATGTTTCCACCCTCACCACAACCTATTTCCAACACACGAAACTCAGGTGAGATGGACACCACTTGCTCTATGTATGGAATCACATATTTTCAAGTACATTCCGCTTGTTCTCGAAAGTAAATCATTCTGTTTTTGTGTCGCTGTTGCATACTTGCAGTAAACTAAATCTACTGCAAAGGTACTACGAAAATACGACACGGTCAATAGGCTACTTTACTTGTGTACGCACAAAAAGCGCATTTGACTGATAAACAGACAAATGCGCTCTAATTTGTGTACGCTGACAAAAAACTGTACAAATCAACTTCTCAGCTGATTTTGCAAGAAATCATACAACTCAGCGGAAGATATATGCAGTTTCTGTGCTATACGTTGTTTGTAATTGCGTATGCCTTTCTCGGAATAGTTGATATAATCCGCCAACTCTATCAACGAACAATGTGAATAGACAAGATAAAGAACACAAAAGACCTTTTCTTTATTTCCCAAATCCGAATTATCCAATGTATACAACAATTGCTGTAATGGCGCATTTAAATCTTTCTTCAGGCGATTGTAGTCATTCCATTGTTTGCGTGGTTTAGGGAACTTAGCACGAATATCAGCCAAACACATATCGGCATCGTATTGACGCTGTTGTTCTGATTGCACTGCTTCTTGTTTTTCCAAACGATTAGACAAGTCGTCTATCTGCTTATGTGCATTTAGTGAACGCTTACGAAAAACTACTACACCTATCACAGCCACCAAACACACAAAGGCAACAGCAACCAACGAAATCCATCCCCAACGCCAAGGATAAGGGTTAGATAGATATTCTTTTAACAACGGAATCGCTTTAGCATATTTGGAGATACCTCTATCTAATGTTTGTTGTATATCTGCACGAGTATGGGCAATTTCAGCTAATAGTTTGGCATTATCTTTTACTGTTGCGTCCCAAAGCAAACAATAGTAAGCATTTACAAGATAATTTGGGTTTTGGGAATATTGAACAATCTTTTCGGCATAGGGCAAAGCACTTGCCAAATCTTCCATATCGCAATAGACTTGAACCAATTTCAGATAAGTATAAGCTTTATCTTCTTCTGTTTTCCAATGCGATAATCCTTGTTTGAAATATACTAAAGCGGAATCATACTCCTGTTTAGAATAGAAATATAGTCCTTTAGTTTCAAGAAAGCGAGCATAGTAGTATGCATCATCCATCAAATAGGATTGAGCTGCTTGAAATAGAGTGTCTGCTTTTGAATAGTGTTGAAGATAACAATTGAACTCTATGACATCCAATAAGGTATGGGCATAATACCATTCATTGTTACTTTCTTTGAAAGCTTGGTTTGCTCGTTCAAAGAAAATAAGTGCCAAACTATCGCTATTGTTATTCTGTTTGCATATATGTGCCATACACGAGTTCACGCGTCCTCGATAGATAGGGTCATCAATCTGCAATCGGTCAGCCTCGATATAGCACCCTGCCGCTTCTGCAATCTGATTAGTTAGACTATAGTTCCGCCCCATATAGTAATACGCCTTACCGAGGGTATTTCTACAGAACAACCAACCAACAGGATTATCCAATGTGCGTATCACTCCCGCTATCGCTGCCGTATCGTCATACACCACATGCTCCGTCTGATCCAAACTATCTGCCACCGCAATGACCTCTTTTGCTTCCTGCCAACCGCAGGAACTTAGTCCGCACATCGCACCACACACCAACCCCAGCACACAGACCATTCTGCATGCTTGACTGAATATATGTTCAGTTATACTTCTCATCCCGTGATGTGTTTCTCTTTCCGCCGACAAAGGTACTACATTTTTCCGACATGTGCAAACAAATCTACCATAACTCTATCCATTGCATTCGTAATAGAGGGGGAAAGGGATTACTGTTGTGATAAAAAAGGTCTTTCTTCTACATCTTTATCACCACTTGCTGTTTGATATGGATACCTCTGCGTAACATCAGCGCAACATGTGCTGCGCAGGATATGTTGCATTATTGCATAAAAAAATGTGTCGAGGAGAGGATTAGTGTTTTGTCTTCGTGTCTGCTGCTATTGCTTTGATTGTGCGCATATACTCCTGCTCTACGGGTGAGAGCGTATTGGTTTGCCACTTGCGATATTCGGCAGTCGCTTTCTCTATGGCTTGCGCATGGCTTACAGATCCTGCCCCTTCGAGTAGCGGACGTTTGCCTACACTCAGTACCGAATCCAACTGCTGAACATAATCGCTCATATACATTGGTTTGTGCTCCATGGCATTAATCTCTGCCAAATCAAAATATCCAGATACCAAATTGTTCAATATTTTCAATTCACTTTCGCTAAGGTAGTTCTTAGCCACAGAAATATCCTTCAGCGCAGGCAGTTCACCCGAAAAAGTAGTCAAACCCATAAACGGTTTCTCGGCATCAGCACGCTCATAAATAACCTCTGCAGCCGTATGCCCATGCGCTGCATAGTGCAACTTGTTCTGCACAATCTTGAAGAAACGAATAGACTCCTCGCTCTTAGGGTCGTAATCCACACTTGTAGCATATAGATCCAGCACTTGGCGATATAGTACCTTCTCCGATGAACGGATGTCACGAATACGGCTGAGCAATTCCTTCCAGTAGTTGCCGCCTGCATTGCCCTTCAATCGCTCATCATCCATCGTAAAGCCCTTGATGATATACTCCTTTAGTCGCTGCGTTGCCCAGATGCGGAACTGTGTACCGCGCAACGACTTAACTCGATAACCCACGGAGATGATGACATCAAGATTATAGTAGGTCACCTCATATGCCCTATCGCGGGTTTCAGGTACAAATGCAATTTTTGCACTTGTACTTTCGCGCAGCAATTCACCTTCGCTATAGATATTGCCGATATGCCTTGTAATAACAGACTTATCTCGCTGAAACAATTCAGCCATTTGCTCTTGCGACAGCCATACCGTTTCATCATGAAGCTGAACATCTAGTTTAGTGAGTCCATCTTCTGTTTGGTAGATGATAATATTTCCGTTTTCTTCCATAAACCGTTTTGTTTTTCGTTAGTAATTTCATTTCACGCTGCAAAGGTAGTATATCAAACTGCTATTTCTTGTCAGTTTCTCAAGAAAAATGTAATCTGCGTATAGCGTTGATACGCAGAGAATAGCTGATAAAGCGAAAAATGATTTTATTGGGTTCATGATTGGTTTAATAATTCTCATTAACTATATCTATTAATCGTATGTGGCTATAAACCACTTCAAACATTCTTCCGCAGAGGGATTTAAAGGAGATGTACTAAGATACTTAAACCAAATGATTTCTGTGAGAAGAGCTATGCGTGCAAATGGTTTATTATGAATATACAAATTTCTGTGGTACTGAATTGCCTTATCCTTGCTAGATGCTAGCGTTTCACAAATCGTAAACTTGATATGATTCGTTTTAAAATAATTTTCTAAAGGTACAATCCATTCATCGGGTGGGGATGGATGGTATGAGGACCTACATGGATCTACTATAATTCGAATATCAAACATTTGTACAACATAGCCCATTGTATCTATTTCTGCACTAAAAATATATGAATATGGCTTTTGAAAAATTGCTACAACTGAATCTATGCCAAACTCATCTATCATTGCATTTAGAAGAGTAACAGTATTCTTGAAGTTGCAATCTTTATCTATTGATAAATTCATTTGATTATCACCATATACATGGACAATGCTAAAAAGTCCTATTATCGCCGACAAAATGTACTTTTTCATCTTTTTACTTAGTTTATTTGTTGAGCATTTTTTAGTTTTAACTTACCCTCAGTTGTGATGATATATTCAAACATATAATGTACGATGTTTTCTGCCCTCCAATCGGCATTATCAACAAAAGAATATTTAAAAGTCTTCTTTTGTTTTTTGAAATGTACCACATCTGCTATCGGTCCACCAAACCAAAGACATAAATTATTATATTTGTCATATGTATATCCTTGTGCGTATAATGATTTGTCATAAATATACCCAGGCATATTCAATAGTACATTTTTTGTCTCAGGAGTATCTAAAAATACATGGACAAACAGGAAGTCTTCTTTCGGCCATTTCCCTGTACGCAAGACAATGATTTTGTTATTTTGTTTCACAGGGGAAGAAAATGAATCGGTTAGCCCCAACAGATAATTAAAATCTGTTAAATCTAACGAAGAATCAACATCCGTAATTAAAGAATCTAAATTAAATGTCATCTTTACTTGAGGCAAACGTTTTATATGTTGTTGCGCAAATATAGTCTGACAAAGCACAATCCCGCACAACGTTGTTATTAAACATACATATTTAATGGGTAATTTTAAAACCATTTTGATCATATTGATATAATTTAAGCAATAATAAATTTGTAATACAGCTATAGGTGTTTTATTCTGCGTATAACATAGAGACGCAGAGAATAGCTGATAAAGCTAAAAATAGTTTTATTAGGTTCATGACTTTCTATTTATCATTGTTTACAATCTCGGGTACAACGAGGAATCGTGTTGTCCATATTTGACTAGGATATAATGTACAAGGATCAAAATAATCTCCAACCCACCAGTGCCATGTCAATAATTCTTCACGAATTTCTGAAGCTAATTGACATATAATATCGGATGGGACATTACACCTCATACATTGCAAACCATTAATATCCCTTACAGGTAATTCCTTATTTTTTTCTGCATCTGTCACATCAAAGTTCACCCAGTACTGCACAATTACTTGGATGGTGTCTTCCACACAAGAGGTTTGCACTATTGGACGATTCATATCTGTTCCACAATCATAATCGTGTAAAGGACAATACAAACTCTTACCAACATATATTGGAGTTGACATTGGAGTTGCAACTGGAGTCACATTCTCTTCATCTATTTGATTTTCGGTATTATTAATTGCATAGATATAAGTACTACTCAAGAGGCATACAAATAGGAAAATATAAGTTTTCATGGGTATATAGGATAAAAAGACTTAATTAATGATTTAGTTTATTTGCGTATTATTTTTTGAAGTGAATCGCAAATTATTCTTTGATTTTCCTCATACGACAAGGATAAATATGAATAATATGGGAATTCAGACAACGGTCTAGAAATAGTAGTGTCATTACAGCAGATGGTAATATACCACTCTACTGGATCATAGAAGCAAAAGAAATCACTATTCATATCGGGAATTTCATAGATTGTATCGCATGTCCAAAAAAAGTCGTTCCAGGAATCGCCATACAATGATATATCATATCCCTTATAGTGCACAATGCCGTTGTATTTACCATAAAGCTTATACATAGACGAATCATGTTCTCTTAAGTTTAGATAAAAGCAACTGCTATCATTCTCAACAAAACCTCCTGTAATGACAAGTTGTATGTCACCACAAAACTCTTTCTCATTTTCTTCCAAAAAGAAATCTACAATTGCTTGTGTATGCTTAGATAACACAGCCGTATCTTGTTGAATAATCTTCTGACAAGAAGTCATGACAATAAGAATGACGATAAAAAATATTTTATTCATATTTTTCATATTTATAGTTTCATTTTATAACCAAAGAAATTTTTAATGTTATACATCCGCGATGGAATAACATACGATTGTGTTCCTACTTGATTTGGATAGAAACAGTTCCACCCTAATCCTCCATTTCCCCTATAAGATGGAGTGAAGAACCATAGACTTTGTTTGTCAGGTTGATAACAAAATCCCCAGTATGCAGATTATTATCCGCATACTGGGGATTGGTGTTTGTATTGCAGCAATGTGCCTTTGCATGGTGCAAAGTATTATGTCGTTTTTTTTTACGCTTTAGCTATCACGCAATTCACGCTATAGCCGTCCATCTCAAGGGCAGTGCCATCAGTCAAGCCATCTACCAAAACGAGTGAAGTGGCGAGGACTTGCGAAGCAATATACTCGTTGCAGTTGGTGACTGCAGCGGCGATCTCCTCACGGTTTTCCAATTGCACGGCAATGCGGTCGGTGATCTCCAAACCAGAAGACTTACGTAAGTTTTGGATACGGTTGATGAGTTCGCGTGCGATACCTTCCTCAATGAGTGCAGGAGTGAGTTCGATATCCAAAGCAATAGTAATAGTACCATTGTTGGCTACCAACCAACCTGGCATATCTTCGGTGATAATCTCAACGTCCTCAGCCACAAGCGCGTAATCGCAGAGGGTGAAGGTACCTGCTGCTTCAAACGCAGCAATATCGTCTTGGCTCATTTGTGCAATAGCCGCAGCGAGTTGCTTCATCATACCGCCGACTTTCTTACCCAATACCTTGAAGTTAGGTTTGATCTTCTTGACAAGTTTAATCTCGGAATCCTCGGCACGCACAATCACTAACTCCTTGACATTCACCTCGCTCTTGATGAGGTCTTCTACGCGGAGAAGAGCCTCAAGGGTCTCTTGGTCAGGAGCAGGAATAACGGCTTTTTGGAGTGGTTGGCGCACGTTCTTCTCGGCGCGTTTGCGGAGCGAGAGAATCATAGAAGTAGCTTGTTGTGCAAGCGACATACTGCGCTCCAGTTCGAGGTTGATGAGTGCCTCATCAGCTACAGGCCATGTGCTCAAATGCACGGTCTCACCTGTGAGGTCACGGTAGAGGCGGTCGCCATAGAATGGTGCGTTAGGCGCCATGAGTTGAGCCACGGTCTTGAGGCAAGTATAGAGGGTGTAGTATGCCGCTTGTTTGTCAGCATCCATCTCGCCACCCCAGAAACGCTTGCGGTTGAGGCGCACATACCAGTTGCTGAGGTCGTCTTGCACGAAGTCAGACACGGCACGACCTGCCTTAGTTGGTTCGTATGCCTCGTAGGCAGCGGTCACCTCTTTGATGAGGGAGTTGAGGCGGCTTAGAATCCACTTGTCGATCTCGGAGAGGCTATTGGCTATTGGCGATTGGCTATTGGCGATTGATTCAGGAGTCCAGCCGTCCACGTTGGCGTAGAGGGCGAAGAAGCCGTAGGTGTTGTAGAGGGTGCCGAAGAACTTACGGCGGATCTCGTCCACACCTTCTGGGTCGAACTTCAGGTTCTC
This sequence comes from Paludibacteraceae bacterium, assembly GCA_045630805.1. Classification (GTDB taxonomy): domain Bacteria; phylum Bacteroidota; class Bacteroidia; order Bacteroidales; family Paludibacteraceae; genus Colicola. The sequence continues at coordinate 555 of JAZQTO010000012.1, read as the reverse complement.
CCATGGGCTAGAGTTAGTGAGCATATACCAACGCACTGCGTCGGCTCCGTACTTATCCAATGCGCCGAATGGGTCCACGGCATTGCCCAAACGCTTGGACATCTTATTGCCGTTCTTATCCAATACCAATCCGTTGCTGATGACATTCTTGTATGCCACGCTGCCCTCAATCATGGTGTGGATAGCGTGTAGGGTAAAGAACCAACCACGGGTTTGGTCCACACCCTCAGAGATAAAGTCCGCGGTGCGTGGAGCGTCTTGATTCTCAAATGGATAATGGTTTTGTGCGTAAGGCATAGCACCAGAATCAAACCATACATCAATAAGGTCAAGCTCACGTTTCATTGGTTTGCCACTAGGTGAGCAGAGAATGATATTATCCACATATGGACGGTGGAGGTCAATGACCGCAGGGTCGTAGTTCTCTTTGGAGTAGTTGCCTACCTCGTGCTTTGGCCAAGGGTTCTCGGTCATGAAGCCCGCAGCAATGGACTTGTCGATCTCCTGCATGAGTTCGGCGATAGAGCCAATGCAGAGTTCCTCTTGTCCGTCTTC
>JAZQTO010000011.1:0-12608 GCA_045630805.1 Paludibacteraceae bacterium | reverse complement strand
GCTTCTAGTCTATTGCCATGTTGCCATAGCCTAGCCGCCTAAAAAATAGTGCTTATGGAAATATCTACAGCTTTGGAATCATTTCATAATTTCCTTTTTATACTTTTCCTTGTAGGATTAGTGGTGTTTGTTGCGCTCTATTTCGTAGATGCGGGCTATGGTAAAATGCGTACCGAGAAATGGGGACCTGCTATCAATAATAAGGTAGGGTGGTGCTTGATGGAGATGCCCGTTTTCGTGGTCATGTTGTACCTTTGGGCTATGTCAGAAGTCAAATTTCAGCTGCCATATCTGATTTTCTTTTTGATATTCCAATTCCACTATTTCCAACGCTCATTTATTTTCCCATTCCTGCTGAAAGGTAATAGTAAAATGCCTATCATCATTATGGCATTCTCTGTGATATGGAATCTTGTAAATGGTTATATACAAGGCTATTGGCTCTTCTATTTAGCTCCACAGTTTGCGCCATATGCTACTTCCTGGCTAACAGATTGGCGTTTTATTTTGGGTGTGCTTGTCTTCTTCTGCGGATGGGCTATCAATATGCACTCCGATCATGTGATTCGTCATTTACGCAAACCAGGTGATACCAATCACTATTTACCTAAGAAGGGCATGTATAAGTATGTCACTAGTGCTAACTATTTGGGCGAGATTACCGAGTGGTTGGGCTTTGCTATCTTGACATGGTCTTGGGCTGGTTTGAGCTTCTTCTGGTTCTCATGCTGCAACCTCGTTCCTCGCGCGAATTCTATCTATCATCGCTACAAACAAGAATTCGCAGACGAATTTAACGAGAAGAAACTCAAACGAATCATTCCGTTTATTTATTGATTTCATAATTTATAATTCAAAATTAAATGAGCAATCTGTTGTTCACCGAGTGTAAACTCGGACCTATCACCTTGCGTAACCGTGCTATTCGTTCTGCTGCATTTGAGAACATGGCATATGGTAACAAACCTAGTCAAGATCTCTATAACTATCATACTGCAGTAGCCCGTGGTGGTGCTGCAATGACTACAGTAGCCTATTGCTCTGTTACTCGTTCAGGTGTATCCTTTGACGGTCAGCTCTATATCCACGATGAGATCAAAGAGGACTTGAAGAAGCTCACCGACGGCATCCACGCAGAGGGTGCGAAAGCAAGTATTCAGTTGGGCCACTGTGGTAATATGACCCACTTCTATACCTGCAACTGCCTCCCAGTAGGTGCGAGTACAGGCTTCAACCTCTATTCGCCAACTCTCCACCGCAAACTCAAGAAAGAGGAGATCAAGGAGATCGTCAAGGCGTTTGGTCACGCCGTGGATTTCTGCCGCGAGTGTGGCTTTGACTGCGTAGAGATTCATGCGGGTCACGGTTATTTGATTTCACAATTCCTCTCTCCATATACCAACCGCCGTCGTGATGAGTACGGAGGATCATTGGAGAATCGTATGCGCTTCATGAATGAGGTCATGGCTGAGGTTATGGAGCACGCTGGCGATGATATGGCTGTGGTTGTGAAGACCAATATGTACGATGGCTTTAAGTCTGGCTTGAAAGTAGAGGAGTGCATCCGCATCGCCCAAGAGATTGAGAAACATGGTGTTCATGCACTCGTTCTTACTGCGGGCTTCGTGAGCAAAGCTCCTTTCACCGTCATGGGTGGTGCTATGCCAATCAAGACTTTGGCTCACTACATGAATCCTTGGTCTTTCTGGTGGTTGCGCCTCGCATTGCGCTTCGTTGGTCACTTGATGATTCCTACTGTGCCTTTCAAAGAGCTCTTCTTCCTCGATACAGCTAAGCAATTCCGTGCTGCATTGAAGATGCCTCTTATCTATGTGGGTGGTGTCATGGGGCGTGAGAATGCTGAGACTGCTCTCGCAGAAGGCTTTGATTTTGTGCAGATTGGACACGCTTTGGTGCGCGATACAGACTTTGTGAACAAGATGCGTGAGGAGCAATATCACTCCGAGTGCAAACGCTCTAACTACTGCGTAGCGCGTATGTACACTCTCGATATGAAGTGCCACGAGTGCGACAAGGACATTCCTGCATACCTCAAGAAGGAAGCCCTCAAGTACGAACAAATGTGGTACCCTGAAAAATGAACCAAGAATCAGGAACAAAGAATCAAGACAAATAAGTAGCGTGTCAGAGACGATACATATTAGTCTTTATTCCTTGCTCTTGGCTCCTTAATCAAAGTAAAAAACATGCTCGCACTCGTTACTGGCGCATCATCGGGTATTGGTCTTCAATATGCCACCCAACTTGCGCGCGATTATCATACTGATCTGCTGTTAGTTAGCAACCAAGAGGAGGAACTAAAGAATGTGGCTGCTGATCTCGCAGCTCAATATGGCGTAAAGACTATTCCTCTTTATGCAGACCTCTCCAAGCAAGACGCAGCAGAGAACTTGCTCCAATACTGCAAGGACAACAATCTCGTAGTGGATATCCTCATCAACAACGCAGGTGTGTTCTTCTTCAATCCCTATTGCGAAACCTCTATGAAGCGCATTGAGCTCATGCTCAACTTGCATATGATCACGGTGGCAAAGCTCACTCGTCTCTTTGGCGAGGAGATGATCAACCGCCAACTCACAGCAGAAGAACAAGCGCAAAAACTCTGCCGCAAACCACGCCAAAAAGGTTATATCCTCAATATGTCCTCTATGTCTGCATGGATGGCTATGCCAGGTATACAATCCTATAATGCGAGCAAGGCCTTCATTTATAACTTCTCTAAGTCATTGTGGTATGAGTTTAAACCTAAAGGCGTGAATATCACTGTGATGACACCAGGAGCAGTAGATACAGCACTCTTTGGTTTGGCACCACACTTGCGTCGTTTAGCAGTCAAGTTGACCGTCTCTATTCCACCTGAGAAATTGGTAAAACGTGCCCTCAAGAAGATGTTCCGTGGCAAGAAAGCTAATATGCCAGGATTACTCAATCACTTGGCGACACCTTTGCTCAAACACACACCTGATTGGCTCGTGTTTGCAGTAATGAAATTTATTGGGAAATATCAAAAGTAAACCGCTAAACAGTAGCGTCCTCAAAACACTAAAATATGTATATCGCCGTTTATGCATGACATAGACGGCGATTTTCTCTTTATATCCCCTTTACTTGCTACCTATCCGCATAGAGACTTCATAGGAACTTCATAGGGACTTCATAGGGACTTCGCCGTATCTTTGCCGTAAGATCACCGAGAGAACGAAGGCACATACAGTAGGCGCAATGCGCCGTCCACTAAACAAAAAAAATCGCATAGCACTTGTGCATATGCGTTTTTTTTCGTACCTTTGCAGTCGAATCCTACGTTGGAGGGAAATATGTCCTACGAAAAGCGTTTCGCAATGGGTCTTTCTTGGGTAGGTTTCTGACATATTGAATAGCGTTTATTGACGCTTTGCGTTTGACAACAAGAAAACTTCGCAACTTTTCAAACAAAACAGTCAAAATCAAAGTCACAGTAAATGCCTATGGGTATGACTATATCCATACTACGCTTGTATTCGAGGCGTAGTGTGTTGTCATATCAGCGTAGGTTTCCTGTTGTTTATTTGACTGTTTGGGCAATGCGAAGGCCTCTTGTTGTAAATAACCAACGGAGGTCTACGCTTTTTGTATGTGTTGTAATAACTCAATAAAAATTATTGGCGTATGAAAAATCGAAAATTATTACTTGGTTTAATCTGTTTAGTATTTGTAGGGTGTTCACCTGCTTTTGTACCTATTGTACACACCTATGGTTACAACAAACCTACAGAATTTGCTGCAATTGTAAAAGAAGTGCCATCAAATGCAAAATATATTGGAACTATATCCATTGTTCCCAACGACCATACATTTTTTAGGGGAAATAATGCTTCAAAGGCAACTCATGTATTACAAAAGAAAGCTGCAAGAGCAGGTGCAAGATATGTAATTATCACTAAAATGGTCAATACCAATAATGGCTATTGGTGGGAGAAGGACTGGGGAGAAGGATTTTTAATAGAGGCAGAATTATATTACTAACTTGATAAAATTCAATTAATTATGAGAAAATTTGGAATTCTTATGGTTGTAGCACTTATTGCTGCAAGTTGTTCAGTGGGTACTTATTACCCTTATGCAAAAAATCATTTTGGAGCTCAAAGTACTGTAGTTCTAGAAGAAGCTAACTTCCGAGTAGTGCGTGATGTAGAAGCTATTATTAATGTTGATAATACAAATCTATCTCGCGCAGATGTGGCTAATAGTGCATATGGCGAATTGCTAAGAAAAGCACAACTTACAGGTAGCCAAGTGCTTATCAATGTGGTAATTGAAGAAGTAAGAAGAGAAACAGCTGGATTTTTCCGCTTATTATTCGGAATGCCTAAAAAAGTTCAGTATGTTTCTGCTCGTGCTACAGTTATAGAGTTTTTAGATGAAACAGGTAATCCTATTCAATCACAAAGTTATAGATAAGTTGATATAATATGAAAAAGCTTAGTATTCTTTTGCTTGTAATGATTATTGCTACAAGTTGTTCAGTTGGAACTTATTATCCTTATGCACAAAATAATTTTGGAGCTCAAAGTAAGGTAGTTCTAAAAAAAGCTAATTTCCGAGTTGTGCGTGATGTAGAAGCTATTGTTGATATCAACAATACAAATCTATCTCGCGCAGATGTAGCGAGTAGTGCTTATGGCGAATTATTGAGAAAAGCACAACTAACAGGTAGCCAAGTGCTTATCAATGTTGTAATTGAAGAAGTTAGAAGAGAATCAGCAGGATTTTTCCGCTTATTATTTGGAATGCCTAAGAGAGTTCAACACGTGGCTGCTCGTGCAACAATTATTGAGTTTTTAGATAAAGATGGAAATCCAACGGTGTCACAATCTTACCGCCCCTCTGGTACTTGGAAAACTGAAAACAATTTAGATGTAGTTGCAATTGTAGATAAGAACTACATTGAGGTGCAATATAATTCTATTATTACTAAGTTAAATAGACATAACTGGCAAAATAGTGTACTATGTTCAAGTTATAAAAATGCTTACAATTATCTTATTGAACATGAACGATTGGAAGATGTAAAGAAACTAAATAAAGTGCTTCTAGATATTTTTAACAATAAACTTATTAAAACTAATGTAGAAAAACTATTATCTCAGAATCTTAAGCAAGGTATTCCTGAATATCAGACATTTTTAACATTCTAAATTAGCATAATTAGCCGTTTGGAATAATAGTATCAGCGTTAAAGAGACAAACTAAACTGTTCTATTGCCCGTAGTGTCAGTCTCGAAAATGCATAATTATCCAGATCATTCAAACTAACCACTACCGTGTCAGGAATCTCAGGAAGTTCTGGCACGTTTTTTATTACAAACCTCGCATGCAACTTCTGGTGCGATAGTACATGCGTCAGCTCCAATATCTTCTCGCCTTTAGCCTCTTGCCTTATCGCCTCTTCGCCTGTGCGCTCAGCGCACACAAACTCCCAGAGGTGTTTCCAAATGTCGTTGCCTTTGCGTTGGTGGATCAAAGTCGTCCTTTCAGGGGTAATATAGATACTATATTCCAAGTAGCGATCACGCACTTTTGGACGGGGCTTGCGCACTGGCAATAGTTCTACCGTATTGTTAGCCAATGCTTTACACCAAGTGTTGAGCGGACAAGTATGGCAATCGGGGGCAGTAGGTACACAATGCAATGCGCCCAACTCCATAATCGCCGAGTTGAACAATCGTGGATGTTCTCTATCCAATAACTCCTCTGCCAATTGCCTAAAATGCTTTTTACCTTGCGTGGTATCAAACGCTATTTCGCAGTCATACAATCGCGACAATACACGATACACATTGCCGTCCAACGCAGGGTAGGGCAGATCAAAAGCAAACGAAGCAATCGCTCCTGCTGTATAATCGCCTACACCAGGCATACTCTTGAGCGCAGCGAATATCTCCTTGCCTCTGGCCTTATCGCCTAATAGCCTCATCGCCTGATGAAACATCTCGTGATTTTTCATCAACTGCGCCGCCTTATGCAAGTTCCTCGCCCGTGAATAATACCCCAATCCCTGCCAATAGAGCAACACCTCATCTTCCTTGGCATCTGCAAGCGACTGAATATCAGGGAATCGTGTGATTAGACGATGATAATATTCCATACCTTGTGCCACGCGAGTTTGTTGCAGGATAATCTCCGAAATCCAAATCTTATACGGATCATCCGTCTCACGCCAAGGCAGGATTCGATGATTTACCTCGTACCACTCCTCTAATTCCTTATATAATAGGTGCTTGTTCATTTTCGATGCAAAGGTACAACAAAAAATGCACATACGCAAGTTAAGCGAGTAATATCTACAAAAAGATAGATTCCAAATCTATCTCATAGACCCATTGTCATCCCTAGGAAGCTTGCATACATAAGGGATGGCAATGGGATATGAAAGAGGTTTTAACCGTTTTTTGTAGATATTGCGAGCAAACTGTAGTATGGGCTGCATGACGCGAACGTAGCTACGAGGGAATTGGCTTTTAAATGGGTGGGGGTTTGGGAAGTATAAAAGCCAAGGCAGATGTTCGAAGGTACAAAAAAAAATGTATATGTGCAAAAAATGCGAGTATTAATTTGGCACACTATTTGTCTTTACCTCTCAAACCATTAACCTTTTAATTGTTTACAACTATGAAAAAATGTATTCTATTGGTCATTCTTATGACCGGAGCATTGGGTTTACCTCAGGCCCAAGCATGCACAGGTATCACCTTGCAGACAACTGACAGCCAGATTGTTACCGCACGCACCATTGAATGGGCTGCCGAACCACTTAATGCCATGTATGTGGTCGTTCCGCGAGGACAAAAACAACGCTCATGGCTGCCTGACGGCACACTTCACGGCAAGAGTTTTACTGTCGACTATGGCTATGTGGGTATTGCCGTAGAAAACGATGAGTTTATCATGGAGGGTATCAACGAAGCTGGACTAGCCGCAGGCTTGTTCTATTTTCCTGACTACGGCGAATACATGCCCTACAAGGAAGAAGATAAGTCTCTGTGCGTGAGCGACATGCAGTTCGTTGCATGGGTGCTGAGCACCTGCGCTACTATTGATGAGATGATTGCATTGATGCCTACCATTCGTGTCATAGGCACCGACCCTCGTGCTTCTACCGTACATTGGCGCATTACTGAGCCATCGGGCAGGCAAGTAGTCGTAGAGATTGTTAATCAACAAGTTATGATACACGAGAATCCTTTGGGTGTATTGACCAACTCGCCCGAACTGACATGGCATCTGACCAATCTCAACAACTACGTCAACCTTGCTTCTGGTTCTATTCACCAACGTGAGATAGGTTCTTTGGACCTCAAAGCTTTTGGTGGCGGAAGTGGTTTGCATGGCTTACCTGGCGACATGACTCCTCCTTCGCGTTTTGTGCGTGCAGCGTTCTTTCAAAGCACAGCTCCGCAATTGGATTCACCCCAGCATACTGTGGTTCAAGCCTTTCATCTGCTGAATAATTTTGATATCCCTGTCGGTATTCAGTTCAACGACAAGGACTTAGCACCTAATATGCCTAGCGCCACGCAGATCACGATAGCGACGGATCTTGCCAACCGCCGTCTGTATTATCGCACGATGTATAATAGTACTATTCGATGTATAGATTTACATACGATTGACTTTGATAGAGTAGCCTTCCAAGCCGAACCCCTAGAAAACAACCGAGAAGAACCTATCGAAAGTGTTGAGATCTATTAGTAATCCCCATCTCGCCGCTACCCTTGCGCTACCTTTGCGCAAGGGTAGTTTGTTTATTCCTCCGTTATCCTTCCGTTATCCCTTCGTAGTGGTAACGGAGTGGTATCGGCTTAGACTCGGCTAGGGATAATGAAAGGATAAGTATAGAAAAAATTAAAAAAGTTTATATTTTTTTACGCAAACTCTTGCATATGTCATTTATTTATAGTACCTTTGCACCCGATTTTGGTTTTTGCGCACGAAAATCAATGTCAAAACGCGATCTACTGATTGCCTAAAATTGAAAAATGTATAACTGATTAAATATAAAATTATTATGACAAAAGCAGAACTCGTTAACGCTATTGCAATCCAAACTGGATACGACAAAACTACTATCATGAACGTAGTTGAGTCTGCAATGGAGAATATCAAGAAGACCGTAGCAGAGGGTGAGGCAGTTTATCTCCGTGGCTTCGGTAGTTTCGGTACTAAAACTCGTGCACAAAAGATCGCTCGTAACATCACTAAGAATGAGTCTATCGTAGTGCCAGAGCACAAAATCCCAGCTTTCAAACCAGCTGATAGCTTCGCAGAACTTTTAAAATAATCACTAAATAAATTACAATTATGCCAAACGGTAAAAAGCACAAAAGACATAAAATGTCTACCCACAAACGTAAAAAACGTTTGCGCAAGAATCGTCATAAGCATAAGTAAGCTTTGACGCTTGACAAAAGCTTTGTGGCTATACCTATTTGGGCGCAAATGGGTGCCGCAAAGCATTTTTTTTATTAACCATTTTAACAACGGGCAAACTATTTTGCCCACGATCATTGACATATGAAAAGCGAATTGATTGTGGATGTTACGCCACAGGAGATTGCTATTGCGCTGACAGAAGACGACCGACTCATGGAGGTCAATCGCGAAAAACGCGGTGTGGACACCTTCGCGGTGGGAAATATCTACTACGGTCGTGTCAAAAAACTGATGCCAGCGCTCAATGCAGCCTTCGTGGACGTAGGACATGAGAAAGAAGCTTTTCTGCACTACCTTGATTTAGGTTCAGAGTTTCTGACACAGCAGAAGTATGTCACCAAACTCGTTTCTGATAGACGACGCATACCTGAGATCCATAAGACCGAGCGTCAACCCCAATGCGGCAAAGAAGGCAATATAGCCGACTACCTCAAAGTGGGAGATACTATTCTCGTTCAAGTCACCAAGGAGCCTATCAATTCTAAAGGCCCAAGACTGTCTGCCGAAATCTCTATCACAGGTCGCAACTTTGTGCTTATCCCCTTTATTGACAAGGTGATGGTGAGCAATAAGATTGCCAAATCGGCAGAGAGAGGACGACTCAAACAACTCGTACAATCCATTAAGCCTCAAGGCTTTGGAGTGATCGTTAGAACCGTCGCACAAGACAAACGAGTAGCTGAATTAGACAACGAACTGCGCGTGCTGGTCAAGAGATGGGAAGACTGCGTGAAGACATTGCAGACCAAAGAACCCGTCTCACTCATCAGCGAAGAACTAGGAAGAACAATCGGTATTATCCGCGACATTTTCTCTCCTAATTTTGAGAGCATACATGTCAATAACAAAGAGGTTTACGAGGAAATCCAACAATACCTCGAACTTATCGCCCCTGAATCATCTAAGCTAGTCAAACTCTATACCGGCGAACAGCCTATCTTTGATAAGTTTGACATCACCAGACAGATGAAAACAGGCTTGGGACGAACCGTTGGATTCAAAAAAGGTGGATACCTCATTATGGACAAGACCGAAGCGCTATTCTCCATAGATGTGAATAGCGGCAGCAAGAAACTCTTTGAAGACCAAGAGCAGAATGCATTTCATTTCAATATGCTAGCGGCAGACGAAATAGTGCATCAACTGCGACTCAGAGATATCGGCGGAATCATCGTCATTGACTTCATCGATATGGATGACAAAGCCAATCAGCAAACGCTATACGACCATATGCGCGAACTGATGGATAGAGACAGGGCAAAACATAATGTATTGCCACTCAGCAAGTTTGGACTAATGCAAATCACCCGCCAACGCGTGCGCCCAGCGGTGGAAATGGATGTGATGGAGATTTGTCCTACTTGTATGGGAAAAGGCAAAATACAGTCCTCCATTCTCTTTACGGACAAAATTACCGAAGAGATCGAAGCCTACAAACAACATTTTGGCAGAGGACTACGATTGCACCTACACCCATATATATACGCCTATGTATCAAAGGGATGGATCAAATCCCTAACATCCAAATGGCGACTTAAATATGGCGTGCATACCATCGAAAATCAGAGTCTAGGAATGCTCGAAACCAAATTCTACAACCGCAAAGGAGTACAACTAACGCTCCCTACGGCAGAAGAGCAAAACAAGGCAACAGAGAAGCAAAAATAATCTAAAAGCCATCCAATTTGTAAATTGGGTGGCTTTTATTTGCATATTTGAGCAAAAAAATGTATCTTTGCACAAATTTTCAGCACAATGAACAAGCAATACCAAGAACTACAAGTCCAAGAGGGAGTTTATATACCTCAACCTGCACTGCAATATCCAGAGGAAAATCCTTTTGAGAGAACGCTTTTTCCTAAGCAAATCAAGCACATAGACTTTGACGAACATTATCCATACATCAACGATTCGTTCAAGTATCGTTTTAACTTGCTTTGGGGATACTACCTCGTTGTTCATGTCCTCTTGCGCCTCAAACTTCGTATACAAATGGGCTTGCGCATACGCGGGCGCGAAGTCCTTAAGAAATATAAGTCCGAACTTAAACACGGTGCCATCACTATTGCCAACCATGTCTATCGTCTAGACTGCCCATGTGTGCTGATTGCTGTGAAAGGTACACATCGCACGCGCATACCAATGTTCGCACCTAATTTCCGCACCAAAGATGGATTTTTTATGCAACTAGCGGGTGGAGTACCTATTCCCGATTCTACCACCAATATGTCTGCGCTCAAGAAGTTCAACGAGGCTTTTGATGAGTTTCATCGCCGTGGATACTGGTTCCACATCTTCCCTGAAGCATGCCGTTGGGATATGTACAAACCCCTACGTCCGTTCCAAAAAGGGGCTTTCACCATGAGTTATAAGTATAACAAACCGATCCTGCCATGCGTCATTACTTACCGCGAACGCAAAGGTATCTTCCGCCTTTTTGGTCCTAAGTCTTTACCATTGCTGACGGTCACCATAGGCGAACCACTCTTACCAGACACCACACAACCACGCAAAACAGAGGTAGAACGCCTACGCACACAAGCACATACCCAAATGCAACAAATGGCAGGCATCACCCATAACCCTTGGCCTACTTCCTGGGGAAATCTCTAAACACTAAACTCTAAACCCTAAACACCAAAAATGCTATACCGCATCTTTGACGATATGACCCAATGTAGTGAGCAAGAAGTGGCTCGCTTGTTGCCTCTTGTCTCGGCTCAGCGCAGAGAACAAGCATTGCGTTATAAGCACACTTTTGGACAGTATTGTTGTCTCCAATCATATAAGATGCTTTGCGAACTATTAGCAGAGTGGGGGAGAGTGCACCAACTGCCTATCAATCAACAACCTATCTTCCTATACAACGACTATGGCGCACCTTATATAGAGGGCGGTCCACACTTCTCCATCTCTCATTGTAAAAGAGGTATAGCTGTAGCGGTAAGCGAAAATCCCATTGGCATTGATATAGAGGCAATTCGCACATTTAGTCCCGAACTCATGCGCAAAACCATGAATGAAGACGAGCAATTACGCATCACGTCTTCTGCCATACCAGAAGTGGAATTTATTCGTTTTTGGACACAAAAAGAGGCACTCCTCAAGCTCCAAGGTACAGGTATCATTTTCGACTTGCACTATGTGCTGACCCATGCCCAAGACGTATCTTGGACTGAGATATCACCTCTAGACAAAGGCTATATCTGCACGATTGCAAATCGCTGAATGACAGATATTTAATTGTCTTATTGAGGATGCGCTCCTTCCATATAGTCGCGTTATCTTCTCTTTGACCATGAGCGGCCGCTGGAGGTGCTATAGTAGAGTCCATTAGATGTCTGAGCCAGCAGTTCTCTACCACCGTCCATCAGGCATTGAAACGTGCCGCAGGTGCTGCTCATATATCTCGATGACCAGCTGCGTCCCTGCGAGGTGGAATAGTATATGCCTTTGCTCGTAGCTGCTATCAGCTCATTGCCATAGGGTAGGAGGTCGATAAACTCGCCGCAGGATGTGCTACTGTATCTCGTTGACCAACTGCGACCTTGTGAAGTGGAATACTCAATGGTGTTTTTGGCAGGATTGATACGAATCATCTCGCTGCCCAACATGATCATTTGTGGCATAATGTAATGTATTAAATTTATGCTGCAAAGGTACATTTTTTTTTGCATATATACAAATATTTAGTTGAAAAAGTTTTATATGGGGCTATCTGTTTGCAATATGGAAGTGTCAATAATTATTTTTTTTGCATTTTCCTTTGGAAAAATTTGGAAATTCAGGGTTTTATTATTATCTTTGTAGTCCCATTGGAGAAAATGCACTACCAAAATTGCAGTTTATTATAGAAAATTAAACAAAATTATTTGTCTGCTGATAAAGTAGTATCTGATTTTCTACAAGAGAAACCTAAAATCTCCTTAACGGAGTTACAAAGATTGAATATAAAAGTGCTAATGAACTTATAGCGATCCTCCACGGAAGTGTAAGGAATAGTGTGCTTATTGTGCGTGTATTGTCCGTGTATTGTGCGTGAATAGTGCGTAATTTACAAGTAGGCTATGAGGCGAGAGGTTATAAGGCGATAGGCAAGAAATATATATACAAAC
>JAZQTO010000010.1:0-7698 GCA_045630805.1 Paludibacteraceae bacterium | reverse complement strand
GTAGTTGCTCGTGGTATGGGTAAGTGCTGTGTATCAGGTGCTGGTGCATTGAGCATCGACTATAAGGCTCGTACAGTAGAAGTTGACGGTGTTCTTTTGAAGGAAGGTGACTTCATTTCATTGAACGGTACAACAGGTGAAATCTACAACGGTAAGGTAGAAACTAAGGCTGCTGAATTGTCTGGCGACTTCGCTGATTTGATGGCACTTTGCGAAAAGTACACTAAGATGGTAGTTCGTACTAACGCTGATACTCCACACGATGCTAAGGTTGCTCGTGACTTCGGTGCTACAGGTATCGGTCTTTGCCGTACAGAACACATGTTCTTCGAAGCAGAAAAGATCGTTGCAATGCGCGAAATGATCTTGTCTCCAGATGCTGAAGGTCGCAAGAAGGCGTTGGCTAAGTTGTTGCCATACCAAAAGGCTGACTTCAAGGGTATCCTCGAGGCTATGGACGGCTATCCAGTAAATATCCGTCTCCTCGATCCTCCATTGCACGAGTTCGTACCACATGATGCTGCTGGTCAAGAGACTATGGCGCAAGAGATGGGCGTAAGCGTACAAGAGATTAAGCAACGTGTTGACTCATTGGCAGAGAACAACCCAATGTTGGGTCACCGTGGTTGCCGTTTGGGTATCACTTTCCCAGAGATCACCGCTATGCAAACTCGCGCTATCTTGAGCGCTGCTTGCGAGTTGAAACTCGAGGGTAAGAACCCAATGCCAGAGATTATGGTTCCATTGATTGGTATCCTCTATGAGTTCCACCAACAAAAGGAGATTATCGAGAAGGTATCTAAAGAGGTATTCGCTGAGTACGGCGTTGAGGTAGAGTTCGAGATCGGTACAATGATTGAGATCCCACGTGCTGCCTTGACTGCTGATCGCATTGCTACTGAGGCTCAATACTTCTCATTCGGTACCAACGACTTGACACAGATGACCTTCGGTTATAGCCGTGACGATATTGCTAGCTTCTTGCCAGTATATCTCGAGCAAAAGATTTTGAAAGTAGATCCATTCCAAGTATTGGATCAAAACGGTGTAGGTCAATTGATCCAAATGGCTGTAGAGAAAGGTCGCGCTGTTCGTGCAGGATTGCGTACCGGTATCTGCGGTGAGCACGGTGGTGAGCCTTCATCAGTTAAGTTCTGCGCTAAGGTAGGTATGAACTACGCATCTTGCTCTCCATTCCGTGTTCCAATCGCACGTTTGGCTGCTGCTCAAGCTGCTGTAGAAGAGTAATCAATTACCATTCTAAATAATATAAGGGTGTGTCCGTGGGGCACATCCTTATTTTAGATTTTGCGCGTAAAACATATGACTTATCCACAGAATATAGAACAAAAGATAGATTTTCAGGTAATTCGTGATTGCCTGAAGTCCTGTTGTACATCTTCCTTGGGCAAGGAACGGGTAGATGAGATGTTGTGGGTGAATCATTATAAAACTGTCCAAAATCGTCTTGCCCACTTGCGTGAAATGATGAACGTGTTGACTGATAGTTCGCTCTCGTTTCCCCAAGGTGATATCTATGATTTACGTGAGGCTCTCGCTCGCATACGCGTAGAGGGATTATTTATGGATGAGAACGAGTTGTTCTCATTACGTAAAATGTTGGATTATGTAGGACAGTTGGAGCGTTTTTTTACTTTATTAGATAGAGAAAAATACCCTCTATTAGCCTCTTTGCCACTAACGTCTTTTCCTAATCATCTGATTGTAGCAATCGATCGTATTATAGATCGATATGGTAAGATGAAGGATTCGGCATCGCCCGAATTGGCACGTATTCGTAAAGATATTGCTCTTTCGCAAGGTTCGGTGAGCCGTGCTCTGAATGCTATTCTGCGTCAAGCACAGGCGGACGGACTATTGGACAAAGATGCTGCACCTACGATGCGTGAAGGACGATTGGTGTTGCCTGTTCCTCCAGCATATAAGCGCAAGATTGGTGGTATCGTGCATGATGAGTCTGCTACTGGAAAAACGGTTTTTATTGAACCACAGCAGGTGGTAGAAGCCAACAATCGAATCCGCGAACTGGAAGGCGAAGAACGTCGTGAGCGTATGCGTATTTTGTTAGAAATGACCGAATATATACGCCCTGAGATTTCTCATGTGTTGGCTAGTGAGGAGTTTCTTGCTGACGTGGATTTTTTACGTGCTAAGGCATTGTTTGCAGAGGATATAGAAGCGATCGTACCAGAAGTACATAATCAACCTATGTTGGACTGGCGAGAAGCTAGGCATCCTATATTGTTGCTCAATTTTCGTAAACAAGGTAGAACGGTAGTACCATTGTCTATTCGTTTGAAGGAAAATCGAATATTGGTTATTAGTGGTCCTAATGCGGGTGGTAAATCGGTATGTTTGAAAACTGTGGCATTGCTTCAGTATATGTTACAATGTGGTTTGGCTGTACCGATGAATGAAGCGAGTGAGATGGGTCTATTTGAGAACTTGTTGCTTGATATAGGCGACGAGCAATCTATCGAAGATGATCTATCCACCTATTCATCACATCTTCGCAACATGAAGCACTTTGTGCGATATGCCAATGGCAAAACTTTGCTCTTGATTGATGAGTTTGGTACAGGAACTGAGCCAATGATTGGAGGCGCTATAGCAGAGGCAGTATTGACTCAACTCAACGAGCAAAAAGCCTATGGTGTGATAACCACTCACTATTCCAATCTTAAGCATCTTGCAGAGCGTAGCAAGGGTATTATCAATGGTGCGATGTTGTATGACAGAGGACAATTGAAACCTTTATTTCAGTTGTCGATAGGACAAGCCGGTAGTAGTTTTGCTGTGGAGATAGCTCGTCAGATAGGTTTGCCAGAGCAGATTATTCAGCGTGCAACGGATATCGTAGGTGAGGAGCATATTGATTATGATAAACAACTCCAAGATATAGCTCGAGACAAGCGCTATTGGGAGAATAAGCGCCAAAATATTCGCCAAAAAGAGAAACACCTAGAGGAAAAAATAGCGCACTATGAGGAGCAAATGGCGGGTATTAAGGCTAAAAAACGCGCTATCATTGAGGAAGCTAATCAACAGGCTGCGGATTTGCTAAAGAAGAGTAATGCAACGATAGAACGGACTATTCGCGAAATTAAGGAAGCCAAAGCAGAGAAGAAGGCAACGCAACAAGCACGACAGAAAGTGGAGAATCTGAAGTCTAAAGTCGAGGAGAAATCAACTAAGGTGTCCAAGCCTTCTTCTGCAAGTGCTTCCAAGAAACAAAAGAACGTACTGCGCGATTTGAGCGAGCTGAAGGTCCTAACGAAGAATCCTGCTAAACTAATTCAGGAGACCAATACGCCTAGACCTAAGATGGTATCAAGCAATGTGGCAGATGAGTTACGTAGGCGTAAGTTATCTTTTTCGCGTGAATTGGATATACGTGGATTGCGTGTAGATGAAGCATTGGAAGTACTGATAGCTTATATAGATGATGCATTGATGGTCAATGCTGAAATGGTGACCATTTTGCATGGTACGGGTACGGGCGCTCTAAAACAAGTTGTGCGCGACTATTTGGCTGAAAGACAAAAAACTATGCGTAAGTTGCGTAGTGGAGATATCTCCTTTCACGATGGAGATCCCGATCGAGGTGGAGCAGGAATAACAGTGGTGGAATTATAAATTAAAAGCATATGAAAAAGAGAATAATTATAACATTCGTAGGGGTATTAGCGTTGTTTTCTAATCCTCTTTGTGCTTCTGAGCAATATAGCATATCTTTGGATATGGGCTATGGACACAATCTAACCTATGGTTCGTTTGCTAATTTTGATCTGGGAGCATATATGCCTCTCAATACGCATTTCGAGATGCAAGCGAATGTCCGTATGAGTACTGCTAACACCTATGCTATTGGTGTACAAATGCGTCCCAAGTTTGCTTTGCCTGTAGGCGAAATGTATATTGAGGACCGATTGCTAACGAGTTTTATCCGACGTGAACAGTTTCTTGATTTTGTACATGCGTTATCCGTTGGATATAGGATGCAATATGTGAATGTGCAGTTGGGTCTGACCAATCGTGTGATGCTTCCGCCAACGTATGAGTTGAGTGCTGGAGATACTTTTGTTTGCGAGCCCTTTGATTTGTTATATCGTCTAGAGGTTTATGTGAGACCTGCAACATCGGTTTGGAATCTCAGTTTGGCACTAGCCAATGTAGATGAATACCAAATTGAACGCATGTGGCAACCTATGTTCTATTTGGGTGGCTGGTATGATATTGATGAACATTGGAGAATATCTCTTAATGGTAAATTGAAACTTGCAGGCATGTTCCACCTTAATGCGCATTACTATGCATCGGAAGTACGAGTAGGCGCGGAATACAAATTCTAAATATGTTGAAGGCTATGAAACCATTTTTTTATCTTACGATATCATTTCTTCTTTCTTGTATGATCTCCTGTGGTCCAGATGCACGTTTGGATATGGTAGGTATGTTTGCTGGATCATCTCCAACCATAGACGAACGATTTGAGCAAGCACAAGAATACAATAACAAGCATGGATTTGTAACGCTGAAGGCTCTTACTGATGACTATAAGGTACACGTGTGTACGGACACGCATATATCAACGACACAAGTCAATTGGACCAAATTCATTGAGAGCTATCGTGCTGATATGAATTGTCCTGTAGCTATACACCTAGGAGATATTATAGATGCACAGAATCATTTTGATGAGATGTATAGTGCGTATGAGGCTGTTTCTATCAATCCTGCCAAGCAAGATACGCTAATGGTAGTGACAGGTAATCATGATATTTATTTCAAACAATGGCCGTTGTTTTTAGATAAATTCAAGACATGTACCTATTATTTTATCGTAGAGACGCCATCTGGTTATAGAGACCTATTTATCTGCTATGACTCTGCAGATGGCACACTAGGAACCAAACAATTAGCTTGGTTAAAAGCAACATTAGAATGGGCTGATACACAGAGTTTTCGCCACATCATTGGTTGCACCCACACCCATCTCTTCAAGCGCGATGGTTCACAAGGACATACTTCTAACTACACGATAGAGGAGACATATGCCTTGATCAATCTCTATGCTTCGCACGGAGTGGATATGATTTGGTCAGGACATGATCATACTCGCGAGATAACCCGAGTTAGCGGCATGACTTGTATTGTGGTGGACTCTATGAAAGATGAGGATAAGAGACCTTATTATATGCTTGTGACGATGGGTGAAAATATTGCCTATGAGTTTGTTCCTATGTTTGAAATGACCAACTAATGATTATATATATTGGTATAGGAACTAATCTTGGAGACCGTGAAAATAATCTCCACCATGCGCTCAGTCGGATGGACGAAAGGGTGGGCACACAGATAGCTTGCTCATCCGTTTATCGTAGTAAGCCTCAGGGATTTGATTCGGATAATGAGTTTGCTAATATTGTCGTGGTGTACGATACAAATTACACGGCAGAACAGTTGCTTGTGATTACTCAACAGATCGAATGTGAGATGGGGCGTACTGAGAAGTCCATCAACGGTATATATCACGATCGCATTATTGACATCGATTTGCTTTATGCCTATTCTCTATCGCCTGTGACATCTGAGCATATTCCTTATAGTTGTTCTACACCTACTCTTGTTCTTCCGCACCCTCGTATGAAAGAACGAGATTTTGTGATGATTCCATTGGAGGAAGTATTACAAATAACCAATGATAATTTATCACTATGTTTTTAGGTATTCTTTTATTATGAAAACCAATATTACATATTTGATTCTTGCAGTTATTACGACAATTTGCATTAGTTGTGAGTCACATAACCAGCCAGAAGTACAAGACGGATCCTCCATATTAAAGGCTACTTATACCTTAAGTACTACCACCACAATAGAGCAGAGTGGTACGCCACCTAAATCATCATCTGCTATTTATGAACGAACAGCAAAAGCAGGACAAAAGGGACAGATGACTGCAGGTAATTCTACAAGATTGGAATTACGAGGATGGGATGACTACATTATTAAGGAGGTTGAATTGCAAATGCATTCCAATATGAAATCTGGAGCGGGATCTTTGAGTGTTGTAGTGGGAATGGATACATTATGGAAAATTGATAATCAACCATTTAGTGATGATGTGTGGGCGGGGAACTATAGTACCGATTGGCTCTCTATAGCAAAGTCTATGAATACCCTTGTAGAGGAAAATGAGTGCATAGAGATCAATATTTCAGCCACGGAGAATAGTCTTTATATTAATAGTTATACCATTTACTACGCTGTTCCTCAATGTTATACGGTTACCTTCCATACGGGTTTGGATACCTGTCCTCCCCCTCTTACACAGTCCGCTCCTGATAAACCATTAATCTTACCAGCATGGCAAGATACGGCTGAGTGGTATTTTCTCGGATGGTCAGAGGAGGAAGTGCTAGAAAACCAATTAACAATGCCTCTATTGTCGGCAGGTGATACCTATTTTCCTCGCAAGAATACGACTCTTTGGTCAGTCTATTCTAATCAAAGAGAGAATAGTGCTATATCGGAATATATTTCTGGTCAATATGCAATAGCTATGTATAGTGAATATACCGATAGAGAGGAAAAAGGCATACTAATGGATGGATATGTCCAAGAAAACGGTTTTATTTCTACACAACCAGTGGAGATGATGAGGAATCATGACGGTGCTTATTGTATCCAAAGCATGCTTCCTAAGGATGTTTTTTATGACGTACAATTCTATGAAGATTCTACTGTACGTATTATGCATCACGATACGAAGGGAATGATAGGATATAAGGGCAAGAAACTCTTTACTATAGATACTCTATGGCAATATAGGGTGTTAGAAGAGGATGGATCATTGGCTATTTATTATCCTTATGATGACAATTATTATGCGTTGTATATGGGTCTAAAAACCATAGGAAATATAAATCTGACGGTGGCTTATTCTCAACCAATTGATTTCGCCAAATGGCGTTCATCTGGGTTATGGTTGTTCCCCAAGGTGGAAATTACCACTTGGCCATTTGGTAAGTTGACGATGTTCCCATAATCCTGCGACTAGAAGGTGCGGATAGCATATTTTTGACTTTGGCATATACGAGATGTCAAAGATGGAAGAAGGTAGTATATATCAGATAAAATGGTAATATACAGTAACGGACTCTATCGCTTCTCTAGTAGCACTACGTTCTCCACATGGTGGGTATGAGGGAACATATCCACTGGTTGCACTTTCACTACGCGGTACTTGCTATCGAGCATATTCAGGTCGCGTGCCTGCGTAGCAGGGTTGCAACTCACATACACTATGCGCTTAGGTTCGGCAAACAATATCGTGTTGATCACATCCTCGTGCATACCTGCGCGGGGAGGGTCCGTGATAATCACATCAGGACGACCGTATTGAGCAATAAAGTCCTCATTGAGAATATCCTTCATATCGCCCGCGAAGAAAAGCGTGTTATCCAAATTATTAATCTTCGCATTTACTTTCGCATCCTCTATCGCTTCTGGAACATACTCAATACCAATCACTTGTTTGGCTTGGTGTGCCACGAAATTGGCAATGGTACCCGTACCTGTATAGAGGTCAAAGACGAGTTCCTCGCCTGTTAATCCTGCAAACTCACGCGCTACTTTATACAACTCGTATGCCTGCAAGGTGTTGGTTTGGTA
>JAZQTO010000009.1:0-16766 GCA_045630805.1 Paludibacteraceae bacterium | reverse complement strand
CAAAGGTTGCACCGAAATGCTTTTTAATTGTTATGTTATGCGCTTGAGCATATCTCTCGCATGTTTCTCGTTGCGTGTCTAATGAGCAGTTCTTATTGAATTGGTCTTGACTTGATACACGTGTCCATAGTGCTGCTACTCTCTTATTTAACTTGTTGTATGGTACTATTGGCTTTGTCATCACTATCTTGATATATGTTGTTGTAGTTATTTTGTGTTATAATTGCGAGTTGCAATAATGAGTTTAGTATTTCTAATTGTTCTTGTTCGTCATATATACCTAACTTATCAAAATCTTCTTTGTACTTTTTTATATCTAACATCCTTTTCGGAAAATTTCCCCTCACGGGTGCGGTATTTGATACCGCTTATTCGTCTTTTAGGCTCTTTCGTATTCTTTTGAAAGACTTTTACTGCCGCCAAAGCAGACTAATGCTTAAAACAAAATCGTATATCTGTTACATAGAAACATCCTTTTATAACAAATATACAATTTTTTATTAAAATGTCAAGATATAATGACTTTTAGTTTTCGAAGTGTATTGACACTGGTACCTGTTATGGCTTGTATGTTCCGCAGCGACAACCCTTTTTTGAGCAAGGATAATTCTTTGCTATATTGCTCTTTCATTTGCTCATTAGACTTCTTGTACCCCTCTTTTCTACCCACTTTACCACCATTGTTGCGGAAATGTTGGTAACCACTGGACATACGACTACGAATTAGACTTCGTTCCATCGAATTAAATTGACCAATTATACCAAGAACCAACTGGGCTATGGGGTTTACAGAACCATCAGCCATAAGCGTCTCTAACCCATTTTGAAGGATATATACGCTCACTTTCATTTGCGTGAGTTGTTCTATTACCTGAAGAAAATCAATCGCTCTACGACTAATTCTTGAACACTCATACACAAGCACTTTGTCAATGCGATTTGCCGCAGCGTAGTCCAATAATTCGGTCAATGCTTGACGTTCTGCCACCGATTTTGCTCCACTTATCTTTTCGCTGAACTCTTTCACAACTTCGTAGTTCATGCGACTTGCGTACTCTCGTAATTCACTTAACTGACGTTGATAGTCCTGTCCTTGGGTGCTAACTCTTGCGTAAATACAAACCTTCTTCATTTTGATTCATCAATTAACGTATAATGTAAATTAAAAACAATGCAAAGATACTAAAAGTTAATTATATATGCAAATTTTTATGCAATAAAATTAGAATTTAAGTAAATAAAATGTGATTTTATTAGAATTTAATCAAATTTTTCTTGTTGGTTTGATTTATTTTGATTACCTTTGCGAAAATTTTGATATTATGACTATACATGATTTTGCACGAAATGTCAAATTCTATTGTGAAGAACGAGACATTAGCAAGGCGGAGTTAGCAAAGAAGATTGGTATTAAACCTGCAAGTCTGGCTCGTGCCCTGCATGGTAACCCCCAACTTGACACTATCGTTAAAATTGCTGATGCACTGGAAGTCCCTGTTGTAAATCTATTTCGTGAAAGCAGGAGAGTAGATGGCATTGCATACATAGGGAATGAGCTTATACGCTTTAATTCAATTGAAGAATTGGAAAAAGAATATAAGAAAACATTACTGGATTTCCCTTGGTAATAATGTGTGAAAACAATCTTTTAGGTTATTATCATACACTATTACTTGGTATTTCTATACTATTATAAGATTAAAAAGTATCATATTTATATTGAAACAATAAAGGCTAAAAATATCTCTACTAATAATACATTACGAATGGATAGTAGATAGTTCTCACCCTTTTGTTCTATGGTCTTTAGTAGGTTGCGATATGGTTGCATGAGTTGGCTGATGTGTGATTTTGGCGAGCTATGCTTACGCACTATCATTTCAAGTTTGGTTACATCTCTATCTACGCTTTCCAACAAAGCCAACCTCTCTATATCTCGTAACTTCATATCTATTGGCGCTGGCTCCTCTAACACAAATGCTTTATCTATAAACTCTACTATTGGATTGGCTTCAGCATGTAATACATTGTATAACATCGTGTCATGGATATTGAGGTGTTTTCGTATCTGTTCCATCGAATTGAGATTGAGTTCAAACCGAACTTTATCTTTGAAATATTCTGCCACCTCATCCCTGTTACTTAATCGGTCAAGATACTCTTGATTGGCTTTGAGTTGCATCTCTGCTGCTTTGTCATATATGGTCATGCGCACTTTCCTACTTCTACTTACAACATTCTTTTCTATTACAAATGTGCCATGAATAACCCGTGATAAGTATTTGTTATGGTTCTTAACAGATGTTTTTAAGGTACTTATAAGTTGCTGGTAACTACCGCAGCAAATATCATGTGAAACATCCGCTTTAACTACGACTGAATTTAGCAGTATCTCTGGAACATTGATGTGACAGATAGCTAGCTTATTGATATTCTCTAAACATATCTCTATCGTATCTTTGTTAATAAGCATCGGGTATTTATCTTCTAATATCTTGCCCGAAAATTCAATAACTAATTCATGTTCTATTAAGTCTTTTTCAATGTATAGAAGATAGGGATATTGTTGCTCATATCTATATTCTACTATTTGACCATTTTTTATGATTGTTGTAAATACATCTTCATTGATATTGGTTATATATTTTTCATTTACTACTATTTTTAGTTTATCTAATTTTATCACTTTTTTCAATATTTCTCTCTCTTTATTTTCCTGTTTTAATCTCCTTAAAAAACCGAAAACTTAACCTTGTTAAGTGGTTTACTTCCCAAGAAATTCATCCATGCTAATGTCGGTAGGTTTGTTAGGAATCTGTGACCAATACTTACGCATGGATTGGCTAATGTGTTGCTTGTGCAAATCCGATTTTATCTTACCCTTACTGCTGCGGCTGATTTTGTCTTTAGTCTCTTGCTCTAACTCTCTAAATTGTCTTTTCATAGTTATATCAAGCGTTTATTATGCTTGCTCCTACTAATAAATATAGCAAGGGTAGTAAAAAAGTAAAGAATAGTAGAAAAAAATGTAACAAAAAAATAAGGTTGCCCTATTTATAAAGGACAACCCTATGGGTTATTACACCTACCTTATGGAGCAATTCGTTGGGGAAGTGACGTAGAGAAAAGTCAATACTGATGCCCAACGAGGGAGGATGGGGACTGCTTAATTTCTATTCACATATCCCATTAAACGAGGTGCAGAAAAAAATCCACCTCGTGAAAGGTGGATTGGTGGAATAGTAATAGTATAGATTAATAAGAATTTGTGATGTTATAATAATCAAATCTTCCATCTCTTGGATCAAAACAAACTTGATAACGTCCGTAATAAGCATGAGATACTTTGCCTTGTGCATAGGATAAATATTCCGCTTCTCCACATATTTCCTTAATTTGCGCATAAGTCATACCGGGATACACACTACCGTCATTTATAGCAGTTGCGAAACTTTTGTACGGAGAGGTGTAAGATGTTGATGTGTTTGATGACTTGTTACCACATGATACCATTGGTAATGCTAATGTAACACACATTAGAATATAAAATACTTTTTTCATATTAAATTAATTTGTATTTGTTGTTAATTTGTATTTAAGATTATATTATTTTATTAGAACAGGGCGAATAGGTTGACCACCATAACGGACAGTTGGAACACAATTTGCTCCTTTCTCTCCAAAGATTAAGAGCATAGCATTTGTTTCGTCATATTCCTCGCCATTATATAAAGTATTTGACCAATACCATCCCAAATCTGAATATCCAATGCCATCGTCACCCTTAACGCCACTAACAGGCATAAATATACTATTGCCATTTTTACCTGTTATTTTCGCTCCATTTATACCGTTTACGGAAGTCCACTCTAATGAACATTCATTAAGTAGTTCGAATATTTCATCAGCCGTTGGCATTCTCCACTTTTCACCCCAATAAAAATGTGCGGCATCGTCAGAGTTTTCTAAATGTATTTTTTTATCAGATGGATTATACTTAGTAATACTATCAATGTATCTATGGGAGTGTTTGTAGGTATCCCATGTATATTCATTTTTTGATTCAGTTTCACCCCATGCGAAGTAATCGCCAATCTCATAAGGTGTATTTGCTCCTAAGTTACAAGTTGCCCACTTAACTGATAAACCTAAATCAACAGCTTCGTGTTCTGCCTGTTCAACAGCCTTGCATTCAGTCTGTTCAACAGTTTCGTTTTCGGTCTGTTTTGGGTTTGTGCCACAAGAAAGCATTGATAGTGTGACTATGATATACAATACTCTTTTCATACTTGCTATTTTTTAATTGTTAATGCTGCTTCTGCAAATTCTTGAATGTCATATTCATTATCAAATTGAATAACAATAGGATAATGTTTCGACTTGAATAATTCACTGAGTCTTTGTTTAATGGTCATAGAACCATTGTTTGGTGTGAGAAAATCGGAATTTTCAGGTTTTAGTAATTTCATGTTCAAAAGAATTAAATAGTTAAACATTAGCATCAGCCCTGATAATGATAGACAACAAAAAAGCGCAGGCTATTGCTCTATTTGTAACTCAGGGCTTCGACTCCCTCCAACATTAATATAGAAATAGCCCACGCCAAAGCGTGTGCGTATCACTATATCAAGGAATGTTGGAAACAAAAAGTGTCGAAGTTTTTGAGTTACTCCCTAATAAGCAAAACGCTTTATATGTTTATGTCTTTTTAGACCGTTTTATTCCATAGGCAATTGATTTTGAGTTTTACGCTGCAAAGGTACTACAATATTTCAATATATGCAAGAAAAATCATTAAAAACTTGTATGTTTAACAGAAAAGCACTATCATTGCACCGCAATTAGAAACGAGAACTATTCTTTTCTGCGAACTCATAGACTTGTAATAAGTCTTGTATAAAGGAGTTCGAGAATTGGATAGGACTCTCGACTAACCTAAAAAAACCACTTGAGTTCATCAAGTGGTTTTTCTTTTTCATTCCCTTAGTCTATCAAGTTTCTTGCATCTCTACAAGGCGTCGATAATAACCGTTGAGGGCAAGCAATTCATCATGTGTACCCTTCTCTACTATCTCTCCTTCGTGCAATACACAGATGACATCTGCATTGCGAATTGTACTCAAACGGTGTGCAACTACAATAGTTGTACGATCTTTCATCAAGTGTTCTAGTGCCTCTTGCACCAATTTCTCGGACTCCGTATCCAAAGCCGATGTAGCTTCATCCAGAATCAAGATAGGAGGATTCTTCAATATCGCACGAGCAATGGATATACGTTGGCGTTGTCCACCACTCAGACGCGAACCACGATCACCAATAGTAGTTTGATACTGGTCAGGCGTAGCCATAATGAAATCATCCGCATTAGCTATACGAGCCGCTTCTCTCACTTGCTCCATAGTCGCAGACTCTACACCAAAAGTGATATTGTTGTAGAACGTGTCATTAAACAATATCGCCTCCTGATTGACATTACCCATCAGCGCACGCAAATCATGAGTTTTGAGTTCACGAATATCTACTCCATCTATCGTGATTCGTCCGTGCTGAGGATCATAGAAACGAGGAATCAAATCCGCCATCGTGGTCTTACCGCTACCTGATTGTCCTACCAAAGCCACAGTCTGACCTTTGTGAATATCCAAACAGATATGTTTGAGAACCTGACGATCGGATTGATATGCAAAACACACATCCTCATAACGAATCACAGATTGAAAGTTTATTATTTGTTGAGGATTATCCACCTCTTTAATATTGGATTCTGCATCTAAAATTCGATCTATTCGCTCTAATGATGCCATACCACGACGTATGCCATAAGTAGCTTTGCTAAGGTCTTTGGCAGGATTGATGATTGAATAGAAAATAACTAGGTAATAGATAAACGTCGCAGCATCTATATTGGAGTTATCACCCAATATCAATAGTCCACCAAACCACAGCAAGAGCGCTATGAGCGCAGTCCCCAAGAACTCCGAAACGGGATGTGCCAAATAATAACGACGATTGATACGATTGAATGTAGAACGTGTCTCGTTGATTAAAACTTGAAAGCGCCGAATAAGTTTAGACTCCGCATTAAATGCTTTCACCACACGCAAACCACCCAAGGTCTCATCTATCTGCGTTAAAATCTCCGCATTCTGTTCTTGTCCATGTGTAGAAGCACGCTTGAGCGAACGACCTATGCGACCGATGAGCAGACCTGCTATAGGTAAAAGAATTAGAACAAAGAGAGTGAGTTGCCAGGATATGCAAAAGAGCGTAATGAGATAGACTAGAATCATTACAGGATCCTTAAACAGCATATCCAAAGTGGACATGATACTGGCTTCCACCTCATTTACATCATTCGTCATACGCGACATAACATCGCCTTTGCGTTCTTCAGTAAAAAATCCAATAGGCAAACTCACCACCTTCTTATACAATCGCGCGCGCAGGTCGCGCAACACGCCCGTGCGTATGGGAACCATATAATAGTTGGCTAACCAAGCCGTCAGACACTTCAATCCAGTAAGAAGTACTAGACATGCTCCCAATAGCAATAATACAAACGAAGCTCCTCTACTTTCTATGAGGTTTTGCAAATAGAAATATAGGTTATTCTTCAAAACCTCTAGTGTTTGCTGCAATCCCGATACATCATGGAATGATACATAAGTAACATCTACCGTAGCAATGCCAAACAACAATTGCAAGACTGGAATAATCGTTGCAAATGAAAACAAGGACAATATAGTAGATAACACATTGAATAGCATATTCAATGCCACATACCATTTGTATGGAGGTAAAAACCTACGAAGGACTGAGAACATCATTAACTAATTAGATTATACAATTTTAGGAATGTTTCAATTTACGAACATTCTCATCTACATATAGTAGCACCGCTCGGTCAAATACCTCTTTATCCACACCTAAATCCGTTTGCATAGGTAAAACAATCAGTTTTTCAGCTAGTTTGTCTATTAGCGGTGTATGCAACATACGCATATAGTCTTTCTCTGTTGTTACGACACAAGCATAATGGGCTGCATTATCAAGAATCATCTGTACATCCTTCTTGTTGAATACATGGTGATCATTAAAAGCCAACAAATGCGTCTTTGGATATTGCTTCTTGAGATGTACCAATAGTGGTTCTGGATTAGCTATTCCAGCCACCAATAAAGGTGTACCCGGCAAATCCACAGCCTGATACTTGACCGAAGAGTAGCATAAATGCTGATAGGAAGCCAACTGCAATTGGTTGCTCACTATCCGTCGTTCAATAGGTTGCATCGTACTAGGACACTTGGTCACCACGACTGCATTGGCACGGCGACTTTCTGAAGGTAGATCACGCAAAGTGCCATGAGGCAACATATAATCATTGACATAAAGACGATCATATGCAGTTAGCAGAATATAAAAACCACAACGCAAATGACGATGTTGAAAGGCATCATCTAAGATGACACATTGCAATTTTGGGAATAACTGACGCAATCGCTTAATACCTTCCACTCGATTGGCACATACAGCTACAGGCACATCAGGAAAATGCAGATGAATCTGCAAAGGTTCATCTCCAATCGTTCGAGCCGTATCCGTAGGACGTGCTAATCTGAAACCCGTTGTTTTTCTACCATAACCACGCGACAAGACAGCCACTTGGTATTTGCCAGACAACAGTCGAAGCAAGTACTCGGTCATGGGAGTTTTACCTGTGCCTCCTATAGCTAAGTTACCCACACCAATCGTGGGAATGTCCACCTCTTGCGAAGGAAGAATACGCTCATCATAGAGCACATTGCGCACCCAAACGACTACGCTATATAGCCAAGATAGCGGCGTAATTATGATAGAAAACAATGATTTCAAAATGCCTAATTCTTAATTCAAAATTCTTAATTACCAAATCGTTACTTCTGGCATAAGCGCCATGATACGAGGTTTGGAAGCGAACTCACGCACCTTCATCACAAGACGCTCCTCTGGAGTTGTAGTGTCGAACATCTTTAATATTTCTTGGATAGGATCAACCTTCTCTGGATAGGTAACCAAGTTATATTCACCCAATTGAGCCAATTCAACTGCTTTATCAATAGCATCATTGATATTACCCAAGCTATCTACCAAACCAATCTCCAACGCATCTTTGCCAAGCCATACACGACCCTCGCCAATCTTTTTGATTTCATCTTGTGTCATATCACGACCAGCGGCGCAGCGACGAGTAAAGAGGTCATAGCCACGCTCTACCATGTTTTGCATAAGTGCCATTTCTTGAGGATTCATACCTTTGTAAATTGCATTGACATTCAAGGCTGAATGTTTGTTGGTAGAAACACCATCTATATCCAAACCGACTTTATCAAGGAGTTTATTGAAGTTAGGAACGGTACCAAAGATACCTATTGAACCCGTCAATGTAGTAGGCTCCGCATAGATATAATCGGCATTGCAAGAGATATAGTAGCCACCCGAAGCCGCATAGTCACCCATAGAAACAACCACAGGCAGACCTTTGTCTTGCAACATCTTCATCGCATGCCAGATTTGTTCGCTTGCATCAGCACTACCACCAGGACTATTTACGCGAAAGACTACTGCTTTCACATCGTCATCCTCATAGATTTTCTTGATGGTTTTCAAGATTTTACCTTCTACAATACCATCTGTACCAGCGTCCACGATAGCACCTTCCGCATAAAGGACTGCCACTTTGTCTGTAGCGTCCACCTGGGTGCGCTCCACATTGGTCATCTTACTGTTAGACAGTTGTTTATAATCTTTTGTGCCCGCGTAAGTGCGCAAAACGCTATCCATTTCTTGGATATACACCAATGAGTCCACAAAGTTGTAGGTAAGGTATTTCTCTTGTGGTTGCAACGACATGCACTCGTCTGCGTATGCATGCAACTGCTCAGGCGTGATTTGACGACTTTGTCCTACAGCCGCTTTCATTTCGCTCCAAATACCACCGATGTATTGCTCGGTTTGTTTGCGATCCGCCTCTGACATAGATGTGCGGAAGTAAGGCTCTACAGCCGATTTGAAGGTACCTACTTTGAGGATTTGCATCTCCACACCAATCTTCTCAAAGAGGCGAGTGTAGTACTCTTTTTGTGCGCTCAATCCATCCCAAGCTAACGAACCAACAGGATTGAAGAATATTCTATCTGCCACAGAAACAATGTAGTAGTTCGTTTGAGAATAGGAATCAGAATAGGCGATGATGAATTTGCCCGACTTTTTGAAATCAAGGAGTGCATCACGAAGTGCCTTGGCAGAAGCAGGTCCCGCTACGAGTGAACCGCCTTTGAGATAGATACCCAAGACCTTGTCGTTGTCTTTTGCCAAAGCGATATTGTTGAGTAAGTCGTTCAACCCGACAGTGGTAGTAGATTGACCATAGAGCTCACCCATAATGGAGTTGAATGGATTCTCTTCAGTCGCTTGTTCTACCAAACTACCCTTCAAATCAATACGATAAATAGTATTCTCCTCCAATGTTGTTTTTGGTGTGGACATCATATCTCCCATAAGCCATCCTAAGATTCCGCAAAATAAGAAATACAGACCAATTCCAACAAGGGTTTTGCCTAAGCAACCCTTTTTCTTACGAGGTTCTCCCTCTTTCTTTACAAAAAGTGCCATAATATTTCGGTATTTAATTGTTAATTCTTCAGTATAATCTCATCTCGTTGCCGTGTTTATCCCGTAGAAGACAGTGTTACACCACGTCTTTACGGCTTATTTAACTTAAAGGTCTTTCGGTGGTAAGGCGTAATGCCATATTGCCGTATTGCATCGTAGTGTGCTTTGGTGGGATAGCCCATATTTGTATCCCAATGATACTGCGGATATTGCTCGTGCAAGCGAAGCATATACTCATCGCGATAGGTTTTGGCTAGTACACTCGCCGCCGCTATTGAGAGATATTTGCCATCTCCTTTGACCACCGTGCGTGCAGGTATCTCCATCACTTGCCCTTCAGGGATATAGGGGCGCCATTTATTGCCATCTACGAGTATATGTTGTGGTCTAATAGTAAGTTTATCCAACGCGCGTTGCATGCCTGTGATGGATGCTTTGAGGATATTGATTTGGTCTATCTCCTCTGCCGAAACCTCAACTACAGCCCATGCTGTAGCGTATTTCTCTATTAGTGGACGGAGATAGGCACGCTGTTTATCGGTCAGTTTTTTGGAGTCATCTAAGAGTTCTAACCACTCCTCGTGAGCAGGATTCTCCACTGTCTCTTTGCTCCAGATTACTGCCGCAGCAAACACGCTTCCTGCTAATGGTCCACGTCCAGCCTCATCGCAACCCGCTTCTATCACTCCCTCTATGCAACACTTGTCTAACATATTTTTCGTCTTAAAACGGATAACCAATCGCGAAATGCAATGCCATATCCTGTTTCCTATTCAACCCATTCGCCACGGTGCGCCATTGCGTACCTGCGTCCGCGCCATACAAACGACTCGGATCATAGAGTTTCACACCAAAATCCACACGGAACACAAAGAAAGTGAAATCTAATCGCAAGCCCACACCATATGCTAGAGCTATCTGTTTGTAGAACTCATTCCACTTGAACACGCCATAAGGTTGTGCCTCGTAGTCAAACACTGTCCAAATGTTTCCTGCGTCCACAAAAGCCGCCAACTCGATGATCGACCACACTTTCGCACGGTATTCCACATTGAGGTTCAAACGAATATCTCCAGACTGATTATTCACATCTATCCTATTGCCATCACCTTTGTATCCACCTGGCCCCAAAGTACGAGCAGCCCATCCACGCACGCTATTCGAACCACCCGCAAAATAGCGTTTCTCAAATGGTATCGTCTGCGAGTTGCCATAAGGTACAGCCACACCTATATCCGTATGCCATACCAAACGATGGCGAGGATGAAATATTTGGTTATATGTCACCGACAGATCCGCCTTGGCAAACTGCGAGAATTGGGTATTCAAGAACGTGTAGTTACCCGACTCCTCATCCACTTGGAACTTCAACGGCTTGGCGAGTAGTCGCAATAGGTTGCCTGCTGTTTCGATATTGTAGTTCACATTCACAAACGAACGGTAAGGCTGACGAGCACGATAAGTCGTGAAACTACCAGCATAACCCAGACCGACGATAAAGTGATTCTCATAGGAGTATTTCAATATATTCGTGGACTGCAAGAACTGCTCACGAAAAGCATCGCTAATCCAAGGCAGATAGACATAACTGATATCCAACAAACGGAACTGATGACGCAAACCCACACGAGGTTGATTCAAACGATAATCCAAACCTGCATTGAAAATCGAACGCTGATACTCATTCGGACGATTCTGGTAGTTGTATCCCACATCCACGGATAGGTCGATTGGAAAACGCAATTGTGCCGTAGCTTTTCCCTCCAAGGCACGACCACCGTCCTCACGCCATTCGTAACTTGCACGACCGTCAACTGATAACTCCTCTGCACCGCGGAAGATGTTTCTGTTCACATACCCTACTCCCGCAGCCACACCCCAGTCTCCAGCAGAATAGGTACCCTCCAATTCGGCAGAGAAGGAGTTCAATTTGTTTCGCGACAATACGATATGACAATCCAGTTCATCCGCAGACACAGGCTCAAAACTGATGTCCACATATTTGACAGGAGCCAGCTGATTCATCCTTGCGTAGGCTCGTTCTACCAAGCGTTCGTTGTAACGACTACCTGGGCGGATAGGACAATTGCGCACCAATACTTGCTCACGCAGCAATTTCTTACCTATCCAAGTAAACTCATACCCATTCTTCACAGAAGAGGACACCTCTTCTCCCTCGGGTATGCGGTCCAGGTCGTAGTCTATGTGAAAATGCACATTCGCTATCTTGTATTGACGGAACAATCTTTCTTTCTCTTCGGGTGTCATCTGCTCCACAAAGGGTTGCAAACACATCTTCACATCCAAGCGCTGTTGCTTGTACAAACTATCTACTTCAAAACGCAAGCACTCCGCATCAAAATAAAAATACCCCCTGCTACGCATAGCACTAGCCACACGCTGACGCTCTTGGTTCAGTAGGTCAGCATCAAACTTCTCCCCTGTACGAACAAGCACATTGCGATCGTTTTGTGCGATGGCATATAGATCGGCTTGCTTCACATTAACCTTGTAACTACCGATGAGGTAAGGCACACCAGCTGTCACATGGTAGGTGAGGTTAACTTTGCGATCTTTCATCACCATACTGGTATCCACTTGTGCACGAAAGTAGCCTTTGTTATTCATCGCACGCGACAGTTGTACCACGCTGGCATCTGCCATTTGAGGAGAGAATATCACAGGCGCTTCGCCCACTTTCCGAGCATTCTTACTAGTCCATTTAGTAGTGTCAAGTGAAGCGGTGTTGTAGATGCCTAGTTGCAACTTCCAAAATCCCAAAATCTCGGTATTTTGTTTCTGTTGAACATATTTCATCAGATCTGTCCCTAGCACCTCTTTGGTATCTTCCACTTTCACTTTCACATCATTGAGCAGGTATTGCCCTTGTGGGACAAATTTCACTGCGTTACACGCTGAAAGCAGGAAGACCATTGTCACCCCAAAAAAACATTTTATTTCTCGCCTAGTACTCATATTTACAATAATCCGCGCAAAGGTACAAAAAATATCGCACACGCACAAGAAAATAAAAGTATTTTTTCACAAAAAAATATTTTACTTGCATATGTGTAAAAAAATCAGTACTTTTGCACAAAATTTAGGATAATATCCCCTTTACAGCAACAAAAATAGCATTATATTGTTGAAAATGAAAAGAATACTCCTTATTTTGTGCATTTTATTCCAAGCGACTATTAGCACCTATGCCATCGACAAACAAGTTTTGGCAGACACACTTACCCAAATCGCTCAATCACACGCCTATGTGGGCAAAGTGACGGTCAGTCGCATACGCGTTCGCAATAGCCATATCCATGTCTATACCAATGCAACCTTGAGTCATATATCGTTCACTGCCTCCGAAGTGCGCGACATACGCTCATTAGTGAGCCAGTTGGTATTGGGTAACAACCAAGGTAAAGTAACCATCTATAGCGAAAACATGGAACTAGGCGAACTCATCACTAACCTACACAAAACTCGCCCTAGCAACATGCGCTATACACTCGATCAAGTGCCTGCCTGGGTACGCAATATCTCACAACCTTACTCAAGTCCTAATGGATTGTCTGGCAAGCACATAGCTCTATGGGGTAGCCACGGACGCTACTACCATCAAACTATGGAGCAATGGCTCTGGCAACGTGCTAAACTATGGACTACAGTAGAGGATGTCTATACCTCGTCTTACACTATGCCATTCTTAGTACCTATGCTAGAAAACGCAGGAGCCGTGGTGGTACAGCCGCGCGAACGTGACACCCAAGAGGTGGAAGATGTAGTGGATGAGGTTGAGGCGATTAGGCGATTAGGCGAAGAGGCGAAAAGCAAATGGGTAAAAGGCGAAGGCACTGGTTGGGGAGAAGACAACGATGAAGTACTACTAGAAGGCGAGAATCCATTTGAGAAAGGAGGATATATGCTTGTGCCAGTGAGCAGCAAAGAGATAAGCGAACTACGCTACACCCCTCACCCATTGCCAGCAGGTGAGTATGCCGTATATGTATCCTATAAGAGTCTATCTAATAGCACCACAGCAGCCAAATATACCGTTGTACACCGTGGACAAAAGACCGAGTTTGAAGTTAACCAACAAATGGGAGGTGGCACTTGGGTATATCTCGGTACGTTTGCCTTTGATTCGGACAGCAACAATAACTATGTAACCCTTAGCAACGCAGGCAAAGGCAATGCGGTAGTCACCGCTGATGCTGTGAAATTTGGTGGCGGTATAGGTAATGTAGCTCGGTATCCACAACCCGACAAAGTGGAGAACACTCCATCCTCGCAAGATATCCAACTACGTGAAACAGAGGTAGATAGTGCACAACTACTAGCCAACCAACAATGGGCTGAGACGAGCGGTATGCCCCGCTATTTAGAAGCTGCACGCTATTGGATGCAATACGCGGGTATCCCTGATAGTATCTACAATTACACGGATAGCCGCAATGACTATACCGATGACTACTGCGCACGCGGTCAATGGGTCAACTACCTCGCTGGTGGCAGTCAAGTCAACCCTAAGCAAGCGGGTCTGGGTGTACCTTTGCACTTGAGTCTAGCATTCCACTCCGATGCAGGCGTAAAAAGAGACAGTATCATCGGAACACTAATGATCTACACCGATTTTGACAATGATAAGAGCAAGACCTACCCTACAGGCGTGAGCCGTCAGTTAGCACGCGACTACGGCGACTATATGCAGTCCCAGATCGTCAACGACGTGCGTGCGCTGTATGCACCGCACTGGATGCGCCGTCATTTACACAACTCCTCCTATGCCGAAGCACGTTACCCTAAAGTGCCTGCAGTATTGCTTGAATTACTCTCCCACCAGAACTACGACGATATGCGATACGGACTAGATCCTCGTGTGAAGTTCACTATCTCCCGTGCGATATACAAAGGTATGCTCCGTTTTATCCATGCGCAATACGGCACCGAACTAGTGGTTCAACCGCTGCCCGTACAGCAGATAGCAATGAAGCGATTAGGCGAAAGGCTTGAAATAAGTTGGGAGGCAACGGAGGATGTATTAGAACCTACGGCTAAGCCTACTTACTATGTAGTTTATACCCGCCAGGACGATGGCGATTGGGATAATGGTGTACGTGTTAAGAACAAATCCTACACCTTCACACCCACACCTGGTACACGCTATGATATCAAGGTGCAAGCTGGCAACGCAGGTGGTGTCAGCATGCCTAGCGAAGTGCTCTCTGCCTACTTTGCCCCTGAGGAGAAAGGACGTGTACTCGTGCTCAACGCCTTTACCCGTGTGAGTGGACCAGACTGGTTTGAGGATAGTACCTACGTAGGTATTCGTCCACAAGGTCATGGCGTTGGCTATGGCAAGGATATCTCTTATATCGGTGAACAGTTTGACTTTGACACCCGCCATCCATGGATTACCGACGACGAATGCGGATGGGGTTCTTGCTACTGTGACCAACAAGCCACATTGACCATGGGTAACACCTTTGATTATCCAGTGTTGCACGGCAAAGCATTAGCAGAAATGGGCTACTCCTACATCAGCGCTAATGCCTATGCCATTGACACCATCGAAGATGTAGATGCAGTGGACTTGATTATGGGCAAACAGAAACTTACTATCCTCGGTACCGATACTGCCTTCAAGAGTTTTACGCCTGAATTGCAAAAAGTGGTAAAAGATTATCTAGAGAAAGGCGGTAACCTATTGGTGTCTGGCGCATATATCGCTAGCGATATGCAGAGTCCAGAAGACAAAGCATTCGTCAAGAATCAATTGCACTATACCTACCGCTGCAACCACGCTTGCGAGCAAGGTAGTCTCGTAGTCAATCGCCGCGTGTTGTCGCCAGGTACATACACTTTCCATGCGACTCCTAATGCCGAACATATCCATACCGAGAATCCTGATTGTATTCTCCCTGCCGATGGTGCACAAGCCGTGGCTAAATATGCGGATACCCAACTCAATGCGGCAGTAGCATACGACGGAGCAGAAAATCAAAAAGGCAAAACCCTCGCATGGGGATTTATGCTTGAGAGTACACAAAATTTTAACACACTATACAAAGATTGTATCAATTGGTTAATGCAATGAAAAAGAAGAAATTACCTTTATTAGAAAATATTGAGATTACGGGTATCGCTGCCGAAGGCAAAGCCCTCACACGTGTGGACGACATGGTACTCTTCGTACCATACTGCGTACCTGGCGATATAGTGGATATACAAGTCACTCGCAAAAAACACTCCTTCATGGAAGGTCGTGTGGAGCGTATCGTTAAACCCTCACCCGTGCGCTGCGAGCCTCGTTGTAAGCACTACGGCGAATGCGGAGGTTGCAAGTGGCAGATTCTCCCATACGAGGAGCAACTGCGCCACAAACAGCAACAGATTGTGGATAACCTCACCCGTATCGGTAAAGTGGAACTACCTGAGATATCCCCTATCCTCGGCAGCCAAGAGATATACGAATACCGCAACAAACTGGAGTTCACTTTCTCCGACCGCAAATGGCTCAGTTGGGACACGATTCGCGCTGCAGGAGGATTGGAGAACCTAGACAATACCCACGGACTCGGTTTTCATATCCCCAACTGCTTTGACAAAGTGCTCGATATTACCGAGTGCCACCTCATGCCTGAAATCAACAACCGCATACGCAATGGTATTCGCGAGTACGCTCGTTCCTTGAGTATCACTTTCTACAATGAGCACGCCCACGAAGGACAACTGCGCACCCTGATCCTACGCTCCAACCACAAAGGCGAGATCATGCTTATTGTCGTATGGGCAGACGAACCTGATATGCGCGTGATGGAGTACTTGCGCGATGAGTTCCCTGAGATCATTAGCCTACTCTATGTGGTCAATCGCAAGTTCAACGATACCATTGGCGACCAAGAGGTGCATGTCTTCCATGGTCAAGACCACATAATGGAGCAGATGGAGGATTTGCAGTTTAAGGTAGGTCCTAAATCCTTCTACCAAACCAACACCTTGCAGGCATATGAGCTCTACAAAGTAGCGCGCGAGTTTGCAGGTCTGACGGGCAACGAACTCGTCTTCGACCTCTATAAAGTCGGAGGCCAAGCGGTCTTAGGAAGACAAATCCC
>JAZQTO010000008.1:0-20354 GCA_045630805.1 Paludibacteraceae bacterium | reverse complement strand
AGACCGCTTGGCCTCCGACTTGTAGTTCGTGCATGGGAACTATGATTGATGATTGGTGAATTATTTGGTGGTTTCTCGGACGATGAGGTCGGTTGCAATCATTTCTGTTTGCGCGATACGTTCATCGCCACTGAGTCGTTTGAGTAGTCTTATGATGGCATGTTTGCCGATTTCTACACCATGTTGCTCCACAGTCGTAAGCATAGGGAAGGTGTTGCGACAAAGAGGCGCATTGGAGAAACCGCAGATAGCCAGTTCTTCGGGAATCTTGAGCCCAAGAATCTGTGCTGCATACAATACCCCCGAAGCGCAATCGTCGTTGACGCAGAAAATCGCATCGGGTTTATCGTCCCGCTTGAGTACCATAGGTGTCTCAATGATAGCTTGCGCACGTGAATCACACGTGACAATCATAGAATCATCTATAGGCATATTGTAACGCTGAAGGGCATCTCTCCATCCTTGGTAGCGGCGATGGGCAACCTCCAATTGCATAGGGGAAGAGAAATACATGATTCTTTGGCACCCAGTTTGTATGAGGTATTCTACGGCTTTGAAAGCTCCTAGGTAGTCGTCCGACACAACTTGGTCACATGGTAGCGAAGGGCAAGGACGATCGTATAGAACGAGCGGTATATCAGCATTGATGACCTCTTGTAGGTGTTGAAACGTGCAGGTCTGTTTGCTTATCCCCGCCAATATACCTGCTACGCGACTGCCCATAAGGGTTTGGATGCTCTGAACTTCCTTCTCAACGTTTTCTCCTGTTTGGCAGATGATGATATTGTATCCTGCTTCGTTGGCTGTTTGCTCTATGCCATCTAATACGGAGGCAAAGAAATGGTGATTGACCTCGGGAAGGACAATGCCAATGGTTGTGTTTTTGCATGTGCGCAAATTACTCGCCATGATGTTGGGCTTGTAGTTGAGACGTTTTGCGCAATCGCGCACCAATGCTTTGGTGGGCTCGCTGATGTCAGGGTGATTCTGCAAAGCGCGACTGACTGTAGAAACCGATATCCCTAACTCTTTAGCTATATCTTTGATGGTGATGGATTTCATTTTTCGGTTATGGGGTTAAGGGATTAGACGGTTATTGTTCGCGGGATTTGACTGCACCTCGGAAAATAACAAGTACTGCACCTGCTACTAATACGTAGTCGGAGTAGGGTTGTAACTTGAGCATGCTCATGATAGCTCCTGCTAGTAGGACTGCAAGTCCGCTATATAGTAAAATGTTAGACCATTTCATAGAATGTAAAGTGTAGAGGTGGGGTTAGTTAATAAGGTAAACTACTTCGCCGTCTTCATGCATTTGGTAGTGCTCGCGGGCATAACGTTCTAGACTATCCTTGTTGTCCAAGGAATTGAGCATATTCTCTACTGCCTGGGTTTGCTGGTTGATGAGTTGAATCTCTTGTTTTATCTCGCGTATTTCTCGTGCTTTAGCAAGACGCTTGACTAGGCTTTGGTTACCGACAAATAGATAAATGATAGCAAACAAGTACAGGGTGATGGCGTACTTGTTGACGAAGATTTTGCGGAGTTTTTGTTTTGTGGTCAATGGTTCTTTCATAATTGTTTTGTGTTTAGAGTTTATAATTTGTGCAATTTTTTTTGCATTGCGGTGCAAAGGTACTGCAAATTTTCGGTAAATACAAATATTTATCAATTTTTTTTGCGAAAAAAACGAGACTGCTTTTGGACAGTCTCGTTTCGTTTGGAGTCTACTAGTAGAACTAGCGCTACTAGTAGGTCTAGCAAAGGGATTAATCTTCGTCCTTTTGAGTTGCTTCGTACTCTTTGATGAGTTTTTCTTGTACATCGCCAGGAACGAGCTCGTAGCTCTTGAAGCGCATGGTGAAGGTAGCACGACCACCAGTGAG
The DNA here is from genome assembly GCA_045630805.1 of Paludibacteraceae bacterium. GTDB lineage: Bacteria > Bacteroidota > Bacteroidia > Bacteroidales > Paludibacteraceae > Colicola. The sequence goes on along the minus strand of JAZQTO010000008.1, from coordinate 18,468 downwards.
ACTGGACAAAGTAGTAGAGTAAGAACTCATCTCTTTGAGAGGAACCAAAGCCTTCAATGTGGTGAAGTTCTTCTCTGTCTCCATGCCGAGCACCATACCACGGCGACCATTGATGTCAGACATCACATCACCCATGATCTCGCTAGGAACGAATACTTCAACCTCATAAACTGGCTCGAGAAGCTTAGGATTAGCGTTCTTGAACGCCTCAGCGAAGGCGTTACGTCCTGCTAGGCGGAAGGAGATTTCGTTGGAATCTACTGGGTGCATCTTACCATCATAAATGATAACGCGTACGTCGCGAGCGTAAGAACCTGTCAAAGGACCTTGCTCGATACGATCCATCAAACCCTTGAGGATAGCAGGGATAAAGCGTGAATCGATAGCACCACCTACGATTGAGTTGATGAGCACAAGTTTGCCGCCCCACTCGAGTGGAATCTCTTGTGTATCACGAACAGAGATACGATACTCTTGGTTGCCGAACTTGTAAACCTCTTTAACTGGCTCGCCCTCTACGTATGGCTCCACAATGAGGTGTACCTCACCGAATTGACCAGAACCACCTGATTGTTTCTTATGACGATAATCTGCGCGAGCAGACTTGGTGATGGTCTCGCGATAAGGAATCTTTGGCTCTTCGTATTGAACCATCATCTTATCGTTGTTCTCAAGACGCCATTTGAGGGTGCGGAGGTGGAACTCACCTTGACCAGCCACGATAACTTGTTTGAGCTCTTTAGATTGCTCAACTACCCAAGTAGCGTCCTCCTCGTGCATACGTGTGAGGAGAGCTGCCAGCTTCTCTGCATCAGCCTCATTGACAGGCTTAATAGCACGGCGATATTTAGGATCTGGATAAGAGATAGCTGGATATTGGTTCTCGCAATCTTTTGCGTTGAGGGTATTACCGGTGCGAGTATCTTTGAGTTTCACAGTAGCAGCGATGTCACCAGCAGAAACTTCCTCTACAGGAACGCGGATGTTACCAGCCACGGAGTAAAGTTGAGAGATACGCTCTTTGGTACCGCGATCAACGTTCAATACGTCATCACCTGGTTTGAGAGTACCTTGCATCACCTTGAAGTAGTTTACCTCACCGATGTGTGGCTCAACCGATGTCTTGAAGATAAACGCAGAGGTAGGAGCAGTAGCTACAGGAGTCACTTCTTCTGCGTTGACAGTCAATGGTTTTGGAGCGTCTGCTACGGATGGAGTCATCTCGCCGAGGAAGCCCATAAGGCGGCGGATACCCATGTCCTTGAGACCGCTAGTGCAGATCACTGGGTACATGCTACCCTCTGCAAATACGGTTTGAAGACCGCGCATGAGTTCGTCATCAGAAAGGGTTCCTTGCTCAAAGTATTTGTCCATAATCGTCTCGTCGGACTCAGCAGCCCACTCGAGGAGTTGAGCGCGAATCTCTTCTACAGTAGCTTTCTCGCTCTCTGGAATATCTTTAGCTTCAGGTGCACCACCTTCTGCTTTCCAAACGAGCATTTTGCCTTGGAGTACGTCGATGGCAGCGTTGAAGTCCTTACCTGCGTTGATAGGATATTGGAAGAGGGTACATTTGTTACCAAAGACCTCTTTGAGTTCGTTGAAGGTACGCTCGAAGTCAGCGTTCTCGTGGTCGCACTTGTTGATAACGAAAGCGATAGGTTTCTTAGCTTTCTCAGCGCGACGGAAGTTGTTTTGTGTGCCTACCTCTACGCCGCCGTTAGCGGTGAGGGTGATGATAGCGGTGTCAGACACATGGAGGGCTGTAATCGCACCACCGCAGAAGTCGTCTGAACCTGGGCAGTCAATGATATTGAGTTTTTTGTTATTGAACTCGATGTTGCAAACTGAAGAAAAGACTGAATAGCCGTATTCTTTTTCTACTGGAAAATAGTCGCAGACGGTAGATTGTGTTTCAACTGATCCACGACGCTTAATGACCCCGCACTCAAAGAGCATGGATTCCATAAGGGTAGTCTTACCCGAGCCACTGCCACCCATGAGGGCAATGTTCTTAATCTCGTTAGCTTGATAAACTTTAGCCATAACTGTGTTTTATTAGATGTTAAGTATTTTGTTTTTCGGTATTTCGGATATCGGTTATAGGATAACGGATATCGGATATCGGTTGCAAAGGTAAGAAAAATTTGCTAAACCTGCAAATTTTGTAGTAAAAAAGTTAGAAACTTTTGATATTTTAGAGCAAAATGCTAATTTTGACGAGTGCATCTTCTTCTTTGGCGGTCATTTGTGCTTTGGTTTCTGGCGTTTTGTCAGCTTGACCAGTGAGGTGGAGTAGCCCGTGGATGATGATACGGTGCAGTTCGTGGAGGAATGGTGCGCCTACCTGTTCGGCGTTGGTGGCAACGGTGTCGAGAGAGATATAGATGTCGCCATTCACGCGTGTGCGCGTGGTATAATCAAAGGTGATGACGTCGGTATAGTAGTCGTGCTGAAGGAACTCGCGATTGACAGCAAGGATCTTCTCGTCGTCGCAGAAGATATAGTTGAGGTCGCCTACAGAGTAGCCGTATTGGGCTGCGGTGCTCTTGATCCATTGCTCGACTTTGCGGACGTCAATGGCAGGCATGGGGGTGTTGTCGGAAGTGAAGGTGATCATGGGGAGTGAAAACTGAAAACTAAAAGGTGAAAACTGAAATGTAAAAAAGTGTTGTTAACCGAAGAATATGTTGGCGACGGTGAAGGCGGCGATGACACCGATGAGGTCGGCGATGAGGCAACAAACCACTGCATGGCGGGTGTCCTTGATGCCGACGCTACCGAAGTAAACAGCTAAGACATAGAACGTGGTATCGGTGGTGCCTTGCAATATGCAGCATAGGCGACCGACAAGTGAGTCGGCACCGTGGGTAGTCATCGCCTCAATCATCAGCCCGCGTGCACCACTTCCCGAGAGGGGCTTCATAATGGCAGTAGGTACGGCTGCGGAGAGGTCGGGGTTGATGCCCACGAGTGAGAAGAGGTGTGCTAGCCCTTGTTCGAGTAGTCCCATAGCTCCGCTGGCGCGGAACATGCCCACCGCTACAAGGATGGCAATGAGGTAGGGTATGATGCCGATGGCTGTCTTGAAACCGTCTTTGGCTCCGTCGATAAATGCCTCATATACATTGACTTTGCGGATGGATGCTTGGATGATAAACCAGCAGATGACGCCTAAGAGAATGACTGCTGCAATGAGGGCAGAGAGTGCGGAGAGTGTCTCTTCTGGCAGACGTTGTGCGAGGACAAGCAGCAATACCACGAGGGCGGTGAGGGCGAAGAGTACACCCAACACGACCTTGTCCCATATTTTGATTTTTTGCGCAGCACAGCAGGCGAGTAGTCCGCCGAGGGTCGCAAAATAGGTGGCGATGAGGAGTGGAAGAAAGACGTCGGCTGGGTTGGCGGCACCGAGTTGTGCGCGGTATGCCATAATGGTGGTCGGGATAATGGTCAGTCCGCTGGCACCAAGTACGACGAACATGATCATGGCATTGGAAGCCTTGGATTTGTCTGCGTTGAGCGTTTGAAGTTCGCCCATAGCTTTGAGTCCCATAGGGGTAGCGGCATTGTCGAGCCCGAGCATGTTGGCGGCGAAATTCATGAACATGGTGCCATAGACAGGGTGGTTATTGGGTACCTCGGGGAAAATGCGGCGGAAAAATGGAGCGACGCCACGCGAGAGGGTGTTGACTACGCCACCTTGTTGCCCGATATTGAGAATACCCATCCAGAGGGCAAGCACACCAGTAAGTCCGATGGAGATTTCAAAACCATTCTTGGCAGAGGCGAAGGTGGAATTGAGAATCTCGGAGAAGATTTCACTTTGCCCAAAAAAGAAAAATTGCACGCAGCCCATGATGACTGCGAGAAGAATAAGTCCAATCCAAATATAATTTAGTACCATATCGAGCACAAAGGTACAACTTTTTTTGCATATGTCAAAAAAAAATAGTACTTTTGCACGCCTTTATGAAGAAAAATATATATTTATATCGTGTAAGGACGTGGTTGAGACACTATTTGACCGCCTGGAATACAGGTGGCGAGGGGGTCCATTCGCCTTATTTGTTTGAGTGGGTAAGGATGGTGATGTCGGACAGGCATGCCTATCGTATTTGGGAGGAGATAGAGGGAGTACGTGCGAGAATGCTCTGGTCTGAACAGGTGATTGAATTTGTGGATTATGGAAGCGGAGTGAAGCAATCGGGCGAGCAAGTGATAGATGAAAGAAAGGTAAAGAATATAGCTAAGGGAAGCTTGGCAAAGGCGAAATATGCGCAGATATTGTTTCGGTTGGTCAATTGGTTGGGGCATCAATTGCGCGAAGGAGAGAAAGGGTTGACGATTGTGGAATTAGGCACCAGTTTGGGAGTAACGACAGCGTATTTGGCGGGTGTGGATACACGAGATAAAGTCTATACCTACGAAGGATGTGAGGCGGTGGCGAATATAGCAAAGGAAAATTGGAAAGTATTGGTAATGAATAATATAGAGTGTTTTATAGGGGCGATAGATGAGGAGGTTCTACAGAGTGGATTGGAGCGAGTAGATGTGGCGTTTGTGGACGCGAATCATACTTATGAAGCAAGTATGATGTATTTTGATGTGTTGGCCCAAAAAGTCCATGAGAAAAGCGTGGTGGTGATGGATGATATACACCATAGCGAGGAAATGGAGAGAGCATGGAAAGATATTTGTGCGGATGAACGTGTGACAAGTACTATTGACTTATATCAAATGGGTTTGGTCTTTTTTGATAAACATTATTGGAAACGAAATTATAGAATGCGATTATGAAAATTTATACCAAAACAGGCGACAAAGGAAGAACCTCTCTAGCCACGGGTAAACGAGTGAGCAAGTCAGATTTGCGTTTGGATGCGTACGGAACAGCAGACGAGCTGAATAGTTTTGTGGGGTTGCTGCGTACTTCGTTGAGTAAATGCGAAGGTGAGTGGGTAAGGGATATTGATGTGCAACTTGGATGGGTGCAAAATCGATTATTCGATGTTGGGGCTATACTAGCTGGCGCAGATATGCTATTTGCGGAGGAAAATGTCTTACGTCTAGAGAATTGGATGGATGTGATGGATCTAGAACTGCCTGTTTTGAAGGAGTTTGTCTTGCCTGGTGGCAATGAACAAGTATCCTTGTGTCATGTATGTCGTTGTGTGGCACGTCGTTTGGAGAGAGGGGTTGTGAAATGGTTAGAAGATAGCGATGAGGAGGTTGATAGCGTAGTGGTGCGTTATGTGAATCGGTTGAGTGATTATTTGTTCGTTTTGTCAAGATTTGTTGCCAATAATTTAGAAATTAGTCTCTTTGTTTGGGAAAAATAGCGAAAAAGTACTAATAAATTTGTGTAATTGAAAAAAAAGTACTACTTTTGCACGATAATTTAGTAGCAAGCGCTTATTGCGCAGAATAAATAGTATGTATTGGACATTAGAATTAGCTTCTAAGATAGAAGATGCACCATGGCCAGCAACCAAAGATGAGTTGTTGGACTATGCGTTGCGTATAGGTGCTCCTATGGAGATTATTGAGAATCTTCAGGAAATAGAGGATGATGAGGAAGTATACGAGTCTATTGAAGACTTGTGGCCAGATTATCCTACAAAAGATGATTTCTTCTTTGATGAAGAAGAATATTGATTTGGACTGATTGGGGAGGCGCGATAGTGAGGCGTAGTATTGTACTATTTGTGATGTTGATGATTGTGTTGCACGTGCGCGCGCAGTTTGATGCTCAAATAGGTCAGTATATGTTTTTGCAATCGTCCTATAATCCTGCCGCTATTGGTGAGGGGGATTTGATGCGAGTATATGGTAGTCATCGCATGGATTTTACGGGTATTCAAGATGCACCGATGACAACTTATTTCTCGTTTTGCTCTCCATTTGTCATTGGTAAGACTCGTCATGGTGCTGGTGTGCGCTTTATGAATGACAAATTTGGTTTGTTTTCGAATCAAAGTTTGTATTTGGAGTATGCCTATAAAATCCGATTGGGTAAGGGATATTTGAGTGTTGGTGCGGATTTGGGGTTTTTGAATTTGAGTTTTGCTTCAGATAGTGTAGATACTGGAGCGGGGAATGATGAATATCATGACGAACATGATCCTGCCATTCCGAATGCATCTGGAGGAAATAGTGAAAAAGGAGCTTCAGGTATGGGGTTTGATATGGGCTTAGGCGTGTATTATTCGGCTCCAACTTGGTGGGCGGGTGCTAGTTATGCACATGTGACCCAACCTCGATTGATGTGGGGAAGTGAGAATACGGATGTTTCTGTTAGGGGAACAATGTATTTGGCGGGTGGATATAATTGGCAGTTGAAAAATAAGGATTGGATGTTATTGCCAAGTATGATGGTGATGACGGATTTTGCAAGTTGGGATGTGAATTTGACCATGTTAGCACAGCTGAAAAAACGCTATCGTTTTGGTTTGGGATATCGTATCGCGGGTAGTGTGAATATACTATTAGGATTAGATATAGTGAATGGTTTGCAGTTGGGATACACATATGAGTTGCCAGCGAATGCTTTGATAAGAGAAAGTTATGGATCACATGAGTTGTATTTGTCGTATGGTTTTAATATTTTGAAACCTAAAAATACAAACAAGTACAAGAGTGTGAGGTATTTATAAGATAATAAACAAATAAAATACTATATGAAAATTTCAAAAATTTTGTCAATTATTGTGTTGGCATTTTGTATGTCAGCATGTAACAGACCTATTGGCGAATTGGTAGGATCTTCTGCTTTTGGTCCTACAAAAGATGTTGAACCCTATGGCATGATTTTTATGCGTAAGGGATCTTTCCTGATGGGTGCGAATGAACAATCAGCTGTATTTTCGCAACCAGATAATAATGTGATGGTGACTGTTCATGCGTTTTGGATGGATGAAACAGAAATTACCAATGATGAGTATCGTCAATTTGTGCATTGGGTGCGTGACAGTATTGCTTATATGCTCCTGATTAATGAAGAGGGCGCAGATAGTGAGTATGCGATGAAATCTAAGTACGAAGATGATGAGGAAAAAGTTAAGATAAATTGGGATAAGAAAATTCCATGGAATAAACGTTTGGTTCCAGATGATCCTGTGAGTGAAGCTTTGGCTCCAATGTTCTATGAGGATGGGTACGGGAAATTAAAAACCAATATGTTGCGCTATGAATATAGTTGGACCAACATAGAAGAAGCTGCCAAAGTTGGCAATCGTTTTGATGTTTCAAAGGGGCGTTACCCTAAGGATGCTAGTGTGCGTGTTGATTCTTTTTGGGTAGAAGATGAGGAAATTCGTTCAACTACGATTACTCGTCCGTTGCGTGAGCCTAAGGATTTGATGACGAATGGTATCATCTGTGTATATCCTGATACGGCTGTTTGGGTGCGAGACTTTGAGTACTCTTACAATGATCCTTTGTTGACGGGATATTTTAGCATGCCAGGTTATTCTGAATATCCAGTAGTTGGAGTTACTTGGGAGCAAGCTCATGCTTTCTGTCATTGGCGTACTCATTTGTTGCGTACACAAGGTAAGCAAGTGGCTCATCAGTATCGACTTCCTACAGAGGCTGAGTGGGAATATGCCGCTCGTGGAGGTCGTCGTGCAACCATGTATCCATGGGGTGATAAATATGCTCGTGATTCTAAGGGTTGTTTCCTCGCTAACTTCAAGCCATATCGTGGCTCTTATCATGATGATACAGGTACAGCAACATTGCCTGTAGGTGAGTTTAAGCCTAATGATTTTGGATTGTATGATATGGCAGGTAACGTGGCAGAGTGGACCGCATCATCGTATTCTAGTACCGCTAATACTTATGTTCATGATATGAATCCAGAGTTCCCATATGTTGCTCGAACCGATGATCCTGATATATTGAAACGAAAAGTTGTCAAAGGTGGAAGTTGGAAAGATGTAAGTTACTATTTGCAATGTGGCGTGCGCACTTATGAGTATCAAGGCGAGGCTCGTTCTTACATCGGATTCCGTTGCGTTCGTTCTGTAATGGGAGAGTAAATCAAAGATATAAATTTTATTCATAAAATATAAAATGAAAAAAGAAAATGAAAATAAAGGATTCATGGATTGGTATGAATCTTACAAAGGTAAAAAAGTAGTAGGTGCTGTTTATTCTTTGGGAGCATCTGTGGTTATTATTGGCGCATTGTTTAAGATTATGCACTTCCCAGGAGCGGGTGCCATGTTGATGGTCGGAATGGGAATTGAGGCATTGCTGTTTGCCTTGGGATGTTTGGATAAACCTCACACCGAGTTCCATTGGAATAATGTATTCCCACAATTGTTGGGTCATGGAGCAGATCCTGAACTATTAGAAGAAATGAAATCACGCCCATGTCCTACACTAATGGGTGGTTCTGCTGGTGGCGAAAATGCTACTCCTGCTTTGGATTCTAAAGAATTGGAGTCATTGAAAGCGGGTGTTGCTAACTTGGCTAAGACTGCTAATCAACTCAATGAGTTGGCTACAGTAACTACTGCAACCAATAATTTGACTGCTAAATTAGACGCTGCAAGTCAAGCTGCAGAACAATTTGCTCAAGCTGGTAAAAATGTGGTAGAGAAAAGCGCTGAATTAGGCAATACATACACCCAAGTGACTGAAGATATGCAGAAAGTGGTGGCAGATACTAAAGCATATGAAAATCAAGTAGTAGCCGTATCTGCACAATTGCAAAAGTTGAATGCGGTTTATGAACTTCAACTCAATGCATTGCAATCTCAAGTGGATGCCTATAAAGCGCAAACAGAAAAGGTTGCGGGGGTGACAACTCAAGTAGAAACTCTCGTTGCTAATGTTCAAACTATGAATACAGTGGCAGCAGAGGCACTGAAGAGTCAAGAGGCATATGCTGCAGGTGCAAAGCAATTGGCTAACCAAGTGGCAGACTTGAATAAAGTATATGGTAATATGTTGAATGCGCTTTAACGCGCGTACCTTAATATATTATATATAATATGGGTGGAGCAAAGAATTGTCCGGAAACCCCGAGACAGAAAATGATCAGTATGATGTACTTGGTGTTGACCGCCATGTTGGCGCTCAACGTCAGTGCAGCTATTCTGAATGGTTATGTTGCTGTGGATGATAGTCTGCATGCAACTATAGAAACTATGGATGAGGCTAACCGTGATACCTATAGACAGTTTCAGGTAGCATTAGAACAAAATCCAGAGAAAGTGCAAGTTTGGTATGATAAAGCAATGGAGATTAAGAATAACTCATCTGCTTTTTATGAGTATGTACAGAACTTTAAGGACGAAATGGTAGCGGAGGCTGATGGAAAAGATGCAAAGAAAAATGCTACCGTTCGTGAATTGAAGAAACAGGATGATACTAATGTGCCTCAACGTTATGCAATCAACGAGGGAAATGCTGAGAAACTTAAAGGAGCTATTAACGACTATAGAGATTTCATGATTGATATCACAGGAGATTCTCCTGCGGTGGATGAGGAATTACGTCAGACATTTGTAACACCTCGTAGTGTTAATACAAGTGGTGACTCTATTTCTTGGGAAGAGAGTTTATTCCAAGAAATGCCAATGTGTGCATGTATTACTGTTTTGACAAAATTGCAAAGTGATATCCGTCATATTGAAGGTCGTGCTGTTCGCTTCTTGTTGACACAAACAGACGCAACCGACTTGCGTGTAAACAAGTTTGATGCCTATGTGATTCCTTCTTCGGATTACGTGGTGAAGGGTAATAAGTATAAAGCACAAATTATCTTGGCTGCCATTGACTCTACGAATGCACCAGAGTATTATGTGAATGGTCAGCGTATCGCTGGAAACGGTTTATACGAGGTAGTAGCTAACACTGTTGGTCAACAAAAAATATCTGGTAAGATCGGTTATATGGATCAACAAGGCGTGATGCAATACATACCATTTGAGAGAGAATATACAGTAGGCGAGCCTAGTGCAACAATATCCAATACGGAGTTGAATATTATGTATCGCGGCTATGCGAATAAGTTCTCTGTTTCTGTTCCTGGCATTAGCAGTAATTCGTTAAATGTGAAATGTAACCAAGCTTCAGTAACAAGAGACGGAAACGTATGGGTTATTAATCCAAGTAAGAACTCTTCAGATAATTTGGCCATTGAAGTATATGCTCAGATTGGTAACAGTCCTGTCTTGATGGGATCGCACACTTATCGAGTAAAGAACTTGCCTCCACCAAATGCTTATTTTGAGATCAATGGAGAGCCAACAGATGAGGACAGAATCCCATTGAATGCCTTGACTAATCCAAAGAATAAGATTATCGCATCGTATGGAGCGGATGGTTTGGTACAAGCTAAATTTGATATTGTAAGTTTCCAGGTTAAATTGCCAACAGGTGTTTCTTTGAAGGTGAATGGTGATCGTTTTGATAAGAAAGCATTGGATGCAATCAAGAAATTGAAACAAGGTAATACCATCAACTTGATGTATATTAAGGCCAAAGGACCAGATGGACAAGAGATCCAATTGCGTGGTTTGCCAATAGAATTAAGATAATAGACAATAGAAAAGAATATGAAAAAAATTAGTATTGTTATTCTTGCATTGCTCGCTTGTGTAATGAGTTATGCGCAGCATCGTGTTAATTCGTTCTTTGATGATATGGGTATCGTGCGTCTTGAGACTCAAGAGTTGAAAGAGTCTTCTGATACATTGGTCAGTGTGTTTCATAGAACGGATGACGTGGTATGGTCACGTGTAGTGTATCGTATTATTGATATGCGTTTCAAACAAAATTATCAATTGTACACTCCGCTCTCAGCTGAGGATCCTGTATATAGTTCCTTGTTTAGAACAATGTTGCGAGCAATTGAGAAAGGTATGCCTATTTATGCTAAATCTAACACGGTAGGCGATGTAAGACCTTATTTTAATGTGGACCCATTGGCTAAAGCTGAAATTCCTACTATTTTGAATACAGATAGAACAGGAGAATTAAGTGATGGTGATATCGCAACATCGGATTACATGTTGCTGAATTATGATTCAATTGCAGACAGAATGACCTTCAACCCTTATTCGTATGAAGGTTTTGCAAAAAATCAATTGAAATACATGATTCAAGAGGTTATTTTCTTTGACAAGCACTACTCACGCATGTATTCTAAAATTTTGGCTATTGCTCCAATGAATGCGGATAATGCGACTATGTATGAGGATATGCCAGTAATGGAAGCATTATATGGTCAAATCTTATTCTGGGTACCATTTGATTCCTTCCGTCCATACATGGCTCAACAGTATCTCACTCCACGTGGTAGCGATTCTAAACGCATGACATTTGAAGACTTCTTTGCTCAAAAGAAATACACTTCATATCTTGTAGGTGTCAATAATATCTATAACAGGATGATTCCTGAGATGGCTACTACCCATGAAGAAATACAAAAAGAGCAAGAGCGTATCGAAAGAGAGTTATTAAATGTGGAACAAGACTTGTGGGAGTATTAATCAATACTAAAAAATAGGGCGGGCTTGAACCGCCCTTTCTTCCATAATGAAACATCGTAAAATTTTAAATATGTATTTTACAACAACGATCTCGGTATCGTTGGTGTTGTTTTTGATAGGTTTAGAGTGTATCGTTCTCCTTTCTGCCCGAGATTTGGTTCGTCAAGTGCGTGAGAATGTCGTGTTGACTGTTCTTATGCATAATGATGCAACTCAGGAGGATGTAACTCGTTTGAAGAATATGGTTGATCTAGCCCCCTTCATGTTAGAGTCGCGCTATATTTCGAAAGAAGAAGCATTACAAGAGCATATTGAAAATTTAGGCGAAGACCCACAGAAGTTTTTAGGATATAATCCTTTGACAGATGCTTTTGAGATACGTCTAAAAGAGACATATGCTCAAATTGATAGTATCCGTCAACTAGATGAGCGTTTTTCCTCCTTGCCATATGTAAGTAAGGTCATATATCAGACGGATGTGGTTAGTGCGTTGGATAAGAACTTGAATAAGGTGCTATTGGCTTTACTGGTTGTAGCAATCGTTCTATTGGTGATTGCTTTGGTGTTGATTAGCAATACGATTCAATTGCAGATATATTCCAAACGGTTTATAATCAATACAATGCGTTTGGTTGGCGCGACGCCTTGGGTTATAAAGTGGCCGTTTGTGCGTCGAAATATTTGGATTGGTGTTGAAGCTGCGGTAATAGCTTGCGGAATGTTGGCTTTAACTTATTATTATTGTTGTACTCGATTAGGGGTATATCTGTTCCCTTTAAATAAAATAACAATTGGAACTATTATTTGTGTGGTATTGGTCAGTGGCTTGATGATCACAGTTTTGGCGTCTTTGACCGCAACAGGTCGATACATACGAATGAAAACGAATAAGTTGTATGAAATTTAATCTACCAAAAATAAACGCTATAGCAATTGCTGTAAGCGTTGTGATAATTATTATTGGTTTTGCTCTAATGGTGGGAGCACCAAGTGGCGCGACAGAATTCAATCCGGATATCTTCTCCACTCGTAGAATTACAGTGGGACCGATGATAGCATTCTTCGGATTTATTCTTATGATTGTTGCTATACTCTATAAGCCTCGTAAGAAATGAGTTGGTGGGAAGCGTTGATATTGGGATTGGTGCAAGGATTAACAGAGTTCTTGCCCGTTTCATCGTCAGGTCATCTGGAGATAGGTCAAGCATTATTAGGTACTGCTGGAGAAGAAAATTTAACTTTTGCTATTGTTGTACATGCGGCAACTGTGCTATCTACTCTAGTCATTCTATGGAAAGAGGTGGAACAATTGTTCAAAGGAACATTTACTACTCCTAAATGGAATGATGATAAGAATTATGTAGCCATGATTTTGGTCTCTATGATACCCGTATTTGTGGTAGGCATGTTCTTCAAAGAACAAGTAGAGAGTTTGTTTGGCAGCGGTCTGCTCGTGGTGGGCATTTGCTTGTGTATTACAGCAACTTTATTATACTTTAGCGAATGGTTGACCAAGCGCCGCGCTGGAGAAGGACACGAAGTTGGGTACAAAGATGCGATAATCATCGGTCTAGCACAAGCTGTGGCAGTTTTGCCAGGCTTGAGCCGAAGTGGTACGACTATTGCTACCGGATTATTGTGCGGAGTAAAAAAAGAGAGCGTAACGAAGTTCTCGTTTTTGATGGTATTAATCCCTATTTTGGGTGAAGCACTCCTGGAATTATTGGACGTGTTATCAGGCGAAGTGGTAGCAAGCTCTATTGACCTTATACCTTTGTTGGTAGGTTTTGTAGCTGCTTTTGTTTCGGGTTGCTTGGCATGCCGCTTTATGATTAATATCGTTCGTCGCCAGAAGTTGATATACTTTGCTATTTACTGTTTGTGCGCTGGTATATTCTCAATCGTATATGGACTTTGTTGAGGGGGAAATATTAGCATTTGATAAACCATATCGTTGGACTAGTTTCGATGTGGTAGGTAAGGCTCGTTGGCTGCTGTGCAAGAAATTGGGTGTTAAGAAACTCAAAGTCGGACACTCTGGCACGTTAGATCCGCTAGCAACAGGAGTTGTCGTGGTTTGTACAGGTAAAAAAACCAAGCTAATAGACCAATTGCAAGCACATCAAAAAGAGTATGTAGCGATGTTGCAATTGGGAGCAACAACTCCTAGTTTCGACCTAGAGAAAGAGATTGACGCTACATACCCAACGGAACATATCACGCGTGCGCTGATAGAGGAAGTGATTCCTACTTTCGAAGGCGAACAGTGGCAAGTGCCACCCATGTTTTCTGCCGTGAAGGTGGATGGAAAGCGTGCTTATAAACTAGCTCGTCAAGGCGAAGAAGTAGAACTCAAAGCTAAATTACTCGTCATAGACGAAATAGAAATTCTTAGTTTTGACGAGGAGAAAATGCAACTGGAGTTGCGTATCGTTTGCTCCAAAGGAACATATATTCGTGCTTTGGCGCGAGATATCGGTCAGCGTTTGCAGAGTGGTGCACACTTGATTGCACTTCGTAGAACGAGAGTTGGGGATATTCGTGTGGAGGATTGTATAACATTTGAACAATTTACAAACTTGATAGATAATGAGATTAAGTAATTACAAATTCAAATTACCAGAGGAATTGATTGCTCAGTTCCCAAGTCGTTTTCGTGATGAGGCACGTTTGCTAGTATTGCATGCAAAGACAGGCGAAATTGAGCATAAAATGATGAATGATTTAGCGTCTTATTTTGATGAGGGCGATATGTTTGTGGCGAATGATACAAAGGTATTCCCAGCTCGACTATATGCTCAAAAAGAGAAGACCCTTGCCAATATTGAGGTGTTCTTGTTGCGTGAATTGCAACACGAGAATCGCTATTGGGATGTGTTGGTAGATCCTGCTCGTAAGATTCGTATTGGCAACAAATTGTTCTTTGATGAGGATGCCACTATCGTTGCAGAAGTAATTGATAATACTACTTCGCGTGGTCGTACTCTGCGTTTCTTGACGGATTATGTGGGAGATGAGTTTGTGAAAAACTTATATGCAATGGGTGTGACTCCATTGCCAAAATATATTCGTCGTCCTATGGATGAAGAGACTTTGGCTGCTTATGAGGAAGTGTTTAGCGACCTGCCAGTGGATGAGATGGATGAAGATCGCTATCAAACAATCTTTGCTAAGAAAATAGGTGCTGTGGCAGCTCCTGCCGCTGGTTTGCACTTCTCTAAGAACTTGCTTAAACGTCTCGAGATCAGAGGTGTAGAAACCTATACCTTGACTTCACACATGGGACTAGGTAATTTCAAAGGTATTGAAGTGGAGGATTTGTCTAAGCATAAAGTTGAGAGTGAGCAAATTAGTATATCAGCCGAATTGGTTAATGCAGTAGATAAGGCTCACGAAGATGGTAAGAGAATTTGTGCTGTTGGTACAGAAGTGATGCGTGCTTTGGAGCATGTGGTTGGTACGAACGGACAAATCAAAACATACGATGGATGGACCAACAAGTTTATCTACCCTCCATATAACTTTACAGTTGCGAATGCTTTCTTTGTGAATTTCTATATGCCAATGTCCACCCAATTGATTATGGTGGCAGCATTCGGCGGTCAGGAACTAGTGATGAAGGCTTACAAAGAGGCTGTAAAAGAGGGGTATCGTTTTGGTGACTATGGCGATGCGATGTTAGTCCTCAACGATTAACATTTAGAACCCTTAAAACCCTTAAAACTTTTTGAACTCACTTAAATGAACGTACGTATTGATGAGAGTTGGCGACAAGTCTTGCAACCCGAATTTGATAAACCATATTTCGAGTTGCTCACAGACTTCGTTCGCCACGCTTATCGTACTACCCAATGCTTCCCTCCTGCAGGACAAATTTTTCGTGCCTTTGATCTTTGCCCTTTTGATAAAGTGAGGGTAGTGATTATTGGTCAAGATCCCTATCATGATGTGAATCAGGCACATGGCTTGTGCTTTTCGGTACAGGATGGTGTCAAGATTCCACCTTCTTTGGATAATATATATAAGGAGTTAAACCGTGATTTAGGTAAACCAATCCCAACAACGGGCAACTTGACCCATTGGGCGGAACAGGGTGTTCTTTTGCTGAATGCTACTTTGACAGTAGAGGCACATAAAGCGGGAAGCCACCAAGGTAAAGGCTGGGAAGAACTCACGGATGCGGCTATCATGGCGCTAAATGAAAAGCGTGAGAAAATCGTCTTTATGCTCTGGGGGAGTTACGCACAACGCAAAGGCAAGTATATTGATCGTCGCAAACATTTGGTTTTAGAGGCAGTACACCCAAGTCCGCTAAGTGCCTACCGTGGTTTTATTGGCTGCGGACATTTCTCCCAAGCCAATGCCTACCTACAGCAACACGGGCAAACACCTGTTGCATGGTAAACCACCTTTAAAACTTTTAAAACTCTTAAAACTTTTTCAACCATTGAAGACCCTCCTCCTCATAGACGCTTACGCAATGATCTATCGTGCGTATTACGCCTTTATCCGTGCGCCACGTATGAACTCGCGCGGAGAGAATACATCTGCTATATTCGGTTTTGTAGTTACCCTAGAGGATCTGATCAAACGTATCAAACCCACGCATATGGCTGTGGCGTTTGATCCTGCTGGTCCTACTTTCCGCCACGAGGCATATGAGCAATACAAGGCGCAACGACAAGAGACACCAGAGGATATCCGTTGGGCGGTGCCTCGCATCAAACAACTGCTTGAGGCGATGAATATCCCCGTATTGGATGTGCCTGGTTATGAGGCAGATGATGTGATTGGAACCTTAGCGCACAAAGCTGAAAAGGACGGTTTTGAAGTCTATATGGCAACGCCTGACAAGGACTACGGACAGTTAGTGACAGACAATATTTGGATGTATCGTCCACGACATAACGGAGGTTTTGAGAAATTGGGACCGCAAGAGGTGTGCGAAAAATATGGTATTCAAAACCAAAAACAAGTGATTGACTTGCTTGGTCTTATGGGCGATAGCAGCGATAATATTCCTGGTTGCAAAGGTGTGGGCGAAAAGACTGCTGTTCAATTGCTCCAACAGTTTGGCTCAATTGAAAATCTATTAGCTAACACCGACCAACTCAAAGGGGCGCTGCAACGCAAAGTCCAAGAACAAGTGGAGGATATTCGTTTCTCCTATTTCTTGGCGACTATCAAGACCGATGTCCCAATCGATTTTGATGCAGCAGCATTAGTCTGCCAAGATAAGAATTGGGATAAATTGGCACCTCTCTATCGCGAACTAGAGTTCAACTCCCTGCTCAAACAAGCTCCCGTTGCACAAAGCTCCCTCCCTTTAGGGAGGGGTGGGGGAGGCCCCAAAAAATCCACGAAACAAGAGGCAACTCTTGGCCTCTTTGCCGCATTCGAAACCGAAACCACTCCGTTACCACTCCGAAGGGATACCGAAGGGATACCGAAGGATGGGGCTACTCTGCAAGAGTCTTTAGAGGGACGATTAGTGAGCTATCTCCTCAATCCAGAGGTGGCATACAATCCTGCTCAACCCATTCAGTGGGAGGCATTGAAAGCAGATTCAGCCTTGTGGAACCTCTACAACGAAGTGGAATTGCCTTTGGCAGAAGTCTTGCGTGAGATGGAGCACGCGGGTGTACGAGTGGACGTGGAAATGCTTAAAAAGGCAGAAGAGCAACTCAGCAAGGAATTAGCAACCCTTGAGCAAGGGATATACACGGCTGCGGGCATGACTTTCAATGTCAACTCGCCCAAACAAGTAGGCGAGGTCTTGTTTGATCAGCTCAAATTAGATGCCAAAGCCAAGAAGTCTAAAACGGGACAATATTCTACATCGGAGGAAGTGCTTTTGGGTTTAAAGGGTAAACACGAAGTGGTAGGAATGATACTAGAATATCGTGAGTTGAAGAAACTGATTTCTACCTATATTGCGGCATTGCCAACCTATATAAATCCTGAGACAGGGAAAATACATACGACATATAATCAGACGGTTACGGCCACAGGACGATTGTCTTCCTCTAATCCAAACTTACAGAATCTGCCTATTCGTAGTGAGCGCGGACAGTTGATTCGTCAGGCGGTTATTCCAGATGAGGGTTGTCTGTTCTTGTCTGCCGACTATTCGCAGATAGAACTCCGCTTGATGGCACATTTCTCCCAAGATCCACACATGGTGGAGGCCTTCCGTTCGGGGCAAGATGTGCACGCAGCTACAGCGGCTAAAATCTTTGGCGTCTCAATTGAAGATGTGACCAAAGACCAACGCCGTCAAGCCAAAACTGCCAATTTCGGTATCATCTATGGCATTTCGGCTTTTGGTTTGGCACAACAATTAGATTGCTCTCGTTCAGAAGCAAAGGCGCTGATTGATGGCTATTTTGCGGCGTTCCCAGGAGTGATAGACTATATCGAAAGACAAAAAGAGTTAGCCCGTCAGCAAGGCTATGCTGTAACCTTGTTTGGAAGAAAACGCTACTTGCCTGACATTGTTTCACACAATGCAACCGTCCGTTCGTTTGCAGAACGCAATGCGGTCAATTCGCCTATTCAAGGCACAGCCGCAGACATCATCAAGATGGCGATGGTGGGAATTAGCAATCGCCTAAAAGCCGAAGGCTTACAAGCAAAAATGATCATGCAAGTGCATGATGAGTTGAACTTTAATGTGCCTGTGAATGAGGTAGATAGGGTCAAAGAGATCGTTGTGAGCGAAATGCAAAATGTAGTGCATTTGACCGTGCCTTTGATCGCTGATTGTGGTGTGGGAGAGAATTGGTTAGAGGCACATTAAGAACCACTAAGATAGATAAAAATAGGGATTTATATACCTGTTGACACTTGCTGTCATTATCAGTTTTGTTTTGCTCTCCAAATGCGGCATAGCTGCATTTCATTAGAGCAAAAACAAAATCTTCCTTGAATTGACAATAATTGATGTCTGAATTGACGAAAA
>JAZQTO010000007.1:0-7183 GCA_045630805.1 Paludibacteraceae bacterium | reverse complement strand
TCAAATGCCATAGTTTGAACGCCTGTACAGAGTGGTTGTACGAACTCATCAGGGAAGTAAGTCAAGGTCAAACCCTTTTGGTGGTACGCCATCCAGAAGAAGATAACTACGGCGAACACGAGGCACAATGCCACGATACGCTTCTTGGTTTGCTCTGGAGTCAACTCCTCTACCTTTGCGCCACCAGTTGCAGCCACTTGCTTAGCAGAGTTCTCTACGTGCTTGAACCAAGGACGGCATGCATAGTAGATAGCGATACTGAGTACGAGTGATGCGCATGCTACCATGAAGGCGAAGTGATAACTGTCGTTTACACTTACACCAAGACTGGTTTGTGCCCAATCCATGATTTTTACAGCTGCGGTAGGAGCGAACATGGCGCCAATGTTAATAGCCATATAGAACAATGAGAACGCTGCGTCACGTTTATCAGCATATTTAGGATCGTCATAGAGGTTACCTACCATTACTTGCAAGTTACCTTTGAACAAACCAGTACCGAAACTGATGAGTACCAATGCAGCAATCATCGCACCCATAGCAAGTTTATCTGCGCCCAATGGTACTGCGAGTAAAACATAACCTGCAAACATAACCATAATACCGATGGTTACGCACTTGCCATAGCCAATCTTGTCTGCCAAGATACCGCCTACGAGTGGCAAGAAATATACCAACGCAAGGAAGGTAGAATAGATTTGTCCTGCTGTTGCAGCTTCCAATCCAAAGTTCGCACGGAGGAAGAGTGCAAATACGGCTAACATGGTGTAGTAGCCAAATCGTTCGCCTGTGTTGGCAAGCGCCAATGCAAACAGACCTTTAGGTTGATTTTCAAACATAAATAAGTTCGTTTTTTTATGGTTAATATTAATTTTTGCTGTTAGAATATGCGTTGTGCAAAGATTGTGAGATAGTCCATCCAATTTTCCCACGAGTGTCCTCCAGCGGATTCGTGGTATTCGTATGGATATTGCTTCTCATCTAAGTATTGGCGATATACCACATTGTCTTGATAGAGGAAGTCCTCAGCGCCACAGGCAATCCAATAGAGTTGGGGTGGAGTAGCAAACTGCTGTGCGAGTAATGCCTCTGTTTGTTGATATGCAGGCTTATCAGATAGCGCCAAATCGCTGATTGCCAATGTGCGCTCTGCGCGATACTCGCTCATATATGGAACATATAGTGCGGAGAAGATACCCACATAATCAAACGATTGGTTGAGCAATGCGGCAGTGTGCATAGTATGGAAACCGCCCATGGATAGACCTGCAATGGCTCTATGCTGTTTGTCTGTGAAGGTACGGAAATGTGCTTCTGTCCACGCAATGAGTTGGCTGAAGTTCTCCTCGAAGGTGCTTTCCATCCAGAGACGTGTCTCCGCTGGGTAGTGCTTGCCAGTTTGTTCTAGATAACCGTTAGGCATTACGACAATCATAGGTTGGCATAGTTGGTTGGTTATCAGCGAGTCGAGGATAGCTTTGGCTTTGCCTTTGGTAAGCCATCCAGTCTCATCATCGCCGCTGCCATGCAATAGATAAAGCACAGGGTAGTCCGTCTTGGAAACGGCATATCCAGCTGGTAGATAGACTGCTACACCAGCCTCTCCGATGCTGGAGGGATAGGAGGTAACAACCACTTGACTGGGTTCAATGGCTTGTTTCGCCTTTGGGCAACAGCCCACACATACGATTAGCAAAGCTAATAAAATTTTGCTCTTCATATTCTGTAATTTGTTTTATTCGTTCATAAATCGCTGCAAAGTTACAAAAAATAAGTGATATACACAAGCAATTCGACGATTATTTTTGAAAATCGTATAGAAAGATGATTAGCGCAACATCTGCGCAACATCAGCGCAACATGTGCTGCGAGGGTGAGTAGGGTGTAGAGTGTAGGGTGTAGGGTGTAGAGTGTAGGGTGTAGAGTGTAGAGTGTAAAGGCAGGTGTTTGTCCACCACATCACACTACCACATGCAAAAAGGTGTCAATATGTTATTTCGTATCTTCGATTAGTGTGCACCAATGATGTTTGTCTATGGTGCGGCCATATTGGATGTCTTGCAGGGCGTGGTAGAGCTTTGTTAGTATAGGACCGGGTTTGTCGCCGAAAGAGTAGGTAATATTATTGTCGGGATCGAAGACTTTGGTCAAAGGCGATATCACGCATGCAGTTCCGCATGCAGCGGCTTCCTGCATATCTGCTAATTCTTCGATACGAATACGACGGCGAGTGACCTTCATGCCCATCTCCTTTGCTAATGTCATTAGTGAATCGTTGGTGATACTGGGCAAGATGGCGCTTGATCGTGGGGTGATATATTCCCATCCTTTAACCTCTAATCTTTCGCCTTTAACCTCCTTTATGCCAATGAAATTGGAAGCCGTACACTCGTCAATATACTTATGCGTTTTGGCATCGGTGAACATACACTCATAGCCCATAGCGTGCGCGGCTTCGCTGGCACGGAAGGATGCCGCGTAGTTGCCACCGACTTTCCAGCAACCTGTGCCTTGCGATGCTGCACGATCAACAGAGCGATTGACCATGGCAGGCATACCTTTGAAGCCGTTGGGGAAATAAGGACCGATAGGGGTAGGGATGACTACAAACTCGCAATCTTTGCCAGGTCCAACGCTAATATCGGGCGTGGTGGCTACCAATAACGGACGGAAATAGAGAGTGGCACCTGTCTCGTAAGGAGGGAGGAAATCCATATTCATCTTTAGAGCCAAGAGTACTGCTTTGCAGAAGAGTGCCGTAGGTACGGGTGTCATGAGTAGTCCTTCGGCGGATTGGTGCATGCGTTTGGCGTTTTCTTCCATGCGGAAGATACGCACTTTGCCGTCGACGCCACGAAAGGCCTTGAGTCCTTCGAAGCACTCTTGTCCATAATGCAGCCCCGTGGCTGCGGCATGGATAGGAATCATCTTGTCACGTGTGGCATAGGGCTGTTCCCATACGCCATTCTTGCACGCCGCACGAACGATATAGTCCGTCTCGGTATAGTGAAATGTGAGTTTACTCCAATCTATATTCATATCTTCATAATGGTCTCAGGACCATATTCAAATAACAAGTCCAATATACTCTGTCCATTGCCGAAGCAAGATTCTAAGTCTAAACCACTCCAGTCGGTTGTGAATTTTGAATTTTGAATTTTGAATTCAGAATTACGGATAAGTTGATGGATTACTTCGTGGATTTTCTCGTTGAAATCGACTAAAAAGCGTGTTTCTTGTTCGTAGAACGGACGGAAGAAATCGGCATAGTAATCGAAATAGGGTGTGCGTTTGTAGGCGCTCACGAGGGCAATCCAATGTTGGTGTTGCCAGCGCTGTTGATAGCTGATCTCCACATCGCGGGTGAGTTGCTTGCTATCAGCACGCTTCACAGGGGTGCTTAAAGTTAGCGGACCATCGGGCGTGGTGATAGTGCAGCGATTGCGGTAGGTTTGTTTCGGAAAACTCTCCATGACTTCAATCTGCACTGCCGATGGATTCGCCAAAAACTGGCGATACCATTCCACAGAACCCATATATGTTGTTGGTAATACCATTCTACACTACTGCTGCACTACTCAAAATTGCTCAATCCGATACGGTTCCAACGGATATGTCCTTTGCCCCAAGGGTTGTCTTTCTCGATACTGAGCCAAACGAACATTGGGCGGCCTACGATATGATCTTCTGGCACAAATCCCCAATAGCGACTATCGGCAGACTTGTGGCGGTTGTCGCCCATCATCCAATAGTAATCCATCTCGAAGACATAGGGTTCGCCTACTTTCATAGGTTTGAATTCATAGGCATCCGCAATGCGTTTGTAGAGGTGGAAATTCTCCTCGGTGATCATAAGTGTATCGCCTTTAGCTGGGATATAGATGGGTCCGTAGTTGTCGCGTGTCCAAGAGTTATGCCCCAATGGATACACCTCACCGCCTTGGCCTTCTGGTTCAACTGTGATACTCAGCACATGAGGGTTCTTCTCGAGTTCGGCTTTCATAGCTGTGGTCAAAGGTAGGCGATAAAGCCCGTTGCCATTGCTCTCGCGGTCCTCTTTGGAGATGCCGAGTTTGGTGAGATAACTATTGCCCAACACATGACCGTCAGTCTGGACGATGTAATTGTATTGTAAATATGGATGTACGGGTTCTTTTGTGCCGTCAATATAAATCACATTATCAATGATTTGTAACGAGTCGCCAGGGGTGCCTACGCAACGCTTGACATAATTTTCTCTTCTATCCACAGGACGTACCACGATCTCACCAAACACATCCTTTCGATTCTCTACGGTGCGTTTACCATAGTAGTGACAAAGGGTATAGTAATCGGGATTTTGCATCTTGGTGCAGACGGTGTCACCTGTGGGGAAGTTGAAGACCACGATGTCGCCCTTTTCTACTTTGTCCCAACCCTTCAGGCGTTTGTACTCCCATTGTGGTTTCTCAATATAACTTTTTCCGCCCCAAGGGAAAGTGTGTTGCACGAGTGGCATAGAGAGTGGGGTGTTGGGCACGCGAGCGCCATATGCCATCTTATTTACGCACAAAAAGTCGCCTACACGCAAAGTTTTCTCCAGCGAAGAGGTAGGTATTTGGTAGTTTTGGAAGATATAGACATTGATAAAATACACCGCCACTAACGCAAAGACGATGGCATCAATCCACGAGCAAATCGTGTAGAGCGTAGCATTGGCATGCGGATTCTTCTTGCCTGCAACCTCTTCCTCTTTGGTGAGGGGTTTGTACTTCTTCCACCAGTTCCAAGGGATATACTTGGTGGTAAACATGTCGGCAATGATAGGCAGAAGTACGAGCCACCCGAGACTAGCCCAATCGCCCCATGCTACCCAAACGACAAAAGCGATGTAAATGGCACACCATACACCGCAAGAAATCCACCCTTTGGTGGTCACATCTTTGATTCTATCTTGAAAACTTTTCATCATCTATATTTGTATGTGTTTAATTAAGAATTACTTCGGTGAAATCGTGCCAACCTGTCTTGCCATTCATCCATTCCGCGGCGATTACGGCGCCGAGGGCAAAACCTTTGCGTGATTTGGCGGAATGACTGATACTGATGGTGTCAATTTCGCTATCCCAAACTACCGTGTGTATACCTGCTACTTCGCCCTCTCTAATTGATTTTATATCCTTGATTTTCAGTCGGTCGTCTCCGATTGATTCTTGCAAAGTTTTGGCGGTTCCGCTAGGTGCGTCTAACTTATGGGTATGGTGTACCTCGGTCATATGAGGGGTATACTCTGGGTATGCCTCCATGAGCTTGGCAAGTTGCTTGTTTAAGGCAAACAAAATATTGACGCCAATGCTGTAGTTGGATGACCACATAAGCCCGATTTTATCGCTATTTAATTCAAAATGCTTAATTCTAAATTCATTCACATCCCAACCTGTTGTACCACATACTACAGGTACTCTTGCTCTCCAAGCGCGCAGGATGTTCTGGTCTGCGGTTTGAGGAGTGGTGAATTCAATGGCTACATCGGCGGATGCAAATGCTTTTGACTCAAATTCTTCGAGGTTATTTTGGTCTATGATGCAGACAATCTCGTGTCCTCGCTCTCTGGCAATAGACTCGATCATGTGTCCCATTTTTCCGTATCCAATCAATGCAATTTTCATAAAAAATCCAGTTTATTGATAAAATCAATGCAAAGGTACAAAAAAAAACGAAAACTGCCAATAGTGTGTCGTAAAATTGTATTGTATCTTTAATTTTTGTTACTTTTTTTACTTTTTTCATTGTGTTGTTTGCGCATGTAAAAAAAAAAGTGTACCTTTGCAAAAAAATATAAAATTGCGTAAGAAAAACTATTAATTATTAATAAACAGAACAAATGGCTGATATTTTTCAGAAATGTCACCACGATCTTCTTGAAGAAGTGAAGCGTCGTGGTATTTATCCCTACTTTCATACTTTAGAGTCTCGTCAGGCGCCTGTTGTGAATATGGAGGGTAAACGTCGAATAATGCTCGGTAGTAATAACTATTTGGGCTTTACGGAGGATCCTGTAGTGATTGAGGCTGGACATAGAGCGTTGGATAAGTATGGTACAGGTGTTTCGGGTAGTCGTTTTTTGAATGGAACATTGGATTTGCATCTTGAGTTGGAGGAGGCTTTGGCGCGTTTTACAGGATATGAGGCTGCAATGACATGTAGTACAGGTTTTCAAACTAATCTCGCGATTATTTCTACCATTTGTGGTAAGAACGATTACATTTTGAATGATCGTGAAAATCACGCTAGTATCTATGATGCATGTAGATTGTCGTATGCCCAAGTGTTGCGCTACAAGCATTCGGATATGAATGATTTGGAGAAGAAACTGCAACAAATTCCTGCTTCTGCTGGTAAGTTGATTGTGACGGATGGTGTGTTCTCTATGCGTGGAGATATCTGTCGTTTGCCAGAGATTGTTGCCTTGGCGGAGAAGTATGGCGCTCGCGTGATGGTGGATGATGCACATGGTTTTGGTGTGTTGGGTCCTGGTGGACGTGGTACTGCTGCTCATTTTGGATTGCAAGACAAAGTGGATATTACCATGTTGACCTTTTCTAAATCATTGGCTAGTATTGGTGGCTGTATGTTGTGCAGCAAAAAAATATACGACTATGTGGCGCACTCTTCTCGTCCATTTATCTTCTCTGCTTCTATTACACCATGTAGTGCAGCTACGGCATTGGCGGCATTGCAGCAGTTGGAGAAGGACCCTGAGCGTCCAACTCGTTTGATGAATATTGCACAATATTTTAGAACCAAATTGATTGATGCTGGTGTGAATATTATTGAGGCTCCAACACCGATTGTGCCTATCTTTACATACAAGACGCTTGATACATTGTACTACGGCAAGGTGTTGTTTGATGCGGGTGTGTATGTGAATCCTGTGATTGCTCCTGCATGTGTGGAGGGTGAGTGCCTCTTGCGTACCACTCTGATGGCTACTCATACAGAACCAGTTATCGATGAGGCGGTAGAAATCATTGCACGTGTGCTGAAAGAGGTTCCTGAATTCTAACCTGGGGTTGTGTAGGATATGAAAACGCTGCTGATAACAGGAGGTTCATCGGGTATAGGTTTGGCAACTGTTCAACTCTTTGTTGAAAAGGGTTGGCAGGTGTTTGAACTTAGCCGTAGTGGCAAGAGTAGCGAGGGG
>JAZQTO010000006.1:0-9852 GCA_045630805.1 Paludibacteraceae bacterium | reverse complement strand
CATCAATGCGAGAGTACCCGCGCAAACGGTAGCCATAGAAGAAGAACCGTTAGACTCGAGAATATCGCTCACTACACGGATAGTGTATGGGAAATCAGCAGGAACAACAGTCTTGAGCGCACGGCAAGCCAAGTTACCGTGACCAATCTCACGACGACCTACGCCGCGTTGTGGACGAGCCTCGCCAGTAGAGAATGGAGGGAAGTTGTAGTGGAGGAGGAACTTCTCAGAACCTTGGATAAGTGCCTCATCAATCATCTTCTCATCGCGGCTATTACCGAGTGTAACAGTAGAGAGTGATTGGGTCTCACCACGGGTAAAGATAGAAGAACCGTGAGGTCCTGGCAATGGAGAAACCTCGCACCAAATAGGACGGATATCTGTAGTCTCACGGCCATCGAGACGCCTGCCCTCATCGAGGATAGAGCGACGCATAGCCTCTTTCTCTACATCGTGGTAGTATTTGTTTACGAGTGCATCGATGTCATCCAACTCTACGCCAAGAGCCTCAGCACGAGCAGCCATATACTCAGCTTTCTCTACCTTGAAGTCCTCGCGGATTTGGGTGAACATCTCCTCGCGGTGATGCTTGTTGGTGTCAGCAGCAGTAGCTTGTGCATAAGCGCGAGCGTAGCTGAAGTCGTGAACTGCTTGCTTGAGTTCATCGTCGTTGATCTCGTGGCAGTACTCACGTTTAACGGTCTTGCCGTAAGCCTCCATCATCTCGATTTGAGCTTGGCATTGTGGTTTGATAGCCTCGTGAGCCACCTTGATAGCCTCGAGCATATCTGCCTCGCTCACCTCTTTCATCTCACCCTCCACCATCATGATGTTGTCGAGAGTTGCTGCTACAACGAGCTCGATGTCTGCTTTCTCGCATTGCTCGAAGGTTGGGTTGATTACGAACTCGCCATTCACGCGCGCTACGCGAACCTCAGAGATAGGACCCTCAAATGGGATATCTGAGCAAGCAAGAGCAGCACTAGCTGCCAAACCTACGATAGACTCTGGCATATCGATGCCGTCAGCAGAATAGAGAGTTACGTTTACGAAAGTGTCAGCGTGATAATCGCTTGGGAAGAGAGGACGCAACGCACGGTCGATCAAACGAGCGATAAGGATCTCGTAGTCAGATGCTTTACCCTCGCGGCGAGTGAAACCGCCTGGGAAACGACCAGCTGCAGAAAATTTCTCTTTGTACTCAACGGTAAGCGGCATGAAGTCCGTACCTGGAACCGCAGTCTTTGCGGAGCAAACTGTAGCAAGAACCATGGTATTGCCGAGGGTCGCCATCACAGCGCCGTCTGCTTGCTTAGCCAGCTTGCCAGTCTCGAGCGTGATCACACGCCCATCAGGAAGAATAATCTCCTTTTTTACAATATTCATCTTATTAAAATTAGTTTTACGGGTACCTTTTGCACCCAAGTTAGTTATAGACCATAAATGTCGCTGCAAAGGTACAACAAAAAATGCACATACGCAAGAAAACGAACACATTTTATAAGAAAATAATAGATTTTTATCTATTAATACCATTTTTACCTCACTATGGGAGTTTATTTCTAATAGTGAGGATTAAAGTGGTATAATAAGGCGAAGCCTATTTTCTTATAAAAAGTGTGAGTGTCTGTAGTATGGGCTGCATTGCGCGAAAGTAGCTACGAGGGAATTGGCTTCGAGAGGCATTTGGGAAGATAAAAGCCAAGGCAGATGTTCAAAGGTACAAAAAATTTGGGAGATACACAAGAAAAGTGGATATTTTCTTCTAATTTAATAGATTTTATCTATTTTATTTGGCAACTAGTACTCATAAAAGCTGATTTGCTCATTATCCCTTGCTTATACCTTTGGTATAGATTCGGTAACCCTTCGGAGTGGTAACGGGGTGGTATCGGGAAAACAAGTATGAAGTATGAGTTAGAATTAATAAGTTAGAATCTTTAGAAAATTTAGAAAAGGGACATACTGGAAATTCTAAAAAATCTAAGAAATCTAATTAAACAAATAAAGAGTGTAATATTGAAAATCAACAAGTTGACTCAAAGTGCATTTATCCTGCGGACTTTCTGCGAATACATTCTCAGCCCTCCTCAAAAAGTCCGCAGGAACTTATCACTCATCACTTATAGTTCATAACTAGTTACCCCCTCCTCTTTGAAAATCAGCACACGATTCTTAACTACGCAATATGGCAGAAGTGGCGAGTGTTTATCACGCCATTCATGTAAGGATTGCGATTTGAGATTTTCTCTACAATACTACGTCAAAGAACATTTTTGGACCATTGCTCTTTAGAAAGCAGGTGGGTGATCAAGCCCACCTGCTGTATTGATGTTCTAAGAACAATGGAAAATTACTCCTTGAACTTGCGTTTTTCTAACAAATAATCACGCCATTGATTGCTAATAGCAGGGTTGCCATCCACATTCAATGGGTATTTGCCAAGTGCAATACAAATACTTTCTACACACTCAACCAATTTGCCTTCATTGTCGAAAGGTATCCATTCATAATAACACTCTTGCAGCATGCGTGTTATTTCTTCCTCTCGTTCTTTGATGTATTGCTTCTCTCCATTTTCAGTTAGACATAAACCATACAATGTGCGACGCAATGTGGAAGTATGAACATTCCCCGTGGAGTGTTGACTATAGCGATGATATCCATTGTTACTCTTACCAAAGTATAACGCGTAATAGGCTTTATTTTCAATCTCGCGTGTTTCGACTTGCTGAAGCAATGTTGCCATTTCAGCATCGCTATGGCTATATTGGGTCAGTACATCCATTACCGCAGCTCCCTCAGGGAACCACCAACGATAGAGGATAGGCAACTTTGGAACAGGGATAGGCTTTGTGCCAACATGGAAGCGATTTTTCTCCATTTCTTCCAACACTTGCTGCACAATACCTGTGCATTGCTCTGCGAGAAGTTGCTGATATGATTTAACTTTCTCCATTATATTCTGTTGGCTTTTTTAATTCATCTAATGTTTTTTGCAATTCAGTTAGTTTGTTCATCACATCATCGTTGTTATCAGCCACCATAGCATCTACAAAAATAGAGTTGATGAATGACATGCCAATAATGCCGCCTAAAATAAGCAATGCGCAAAAATACACGCGCACAAACTCTGCTGTAACAGATGAAGCGCCATAATATTCCGCTACTGCATTAGGTATTTCATACCAGCCTTCTACTGTGCATATTTGGAAAACTGCATAAATAGAACGCAGGGGCGTTTGAAAGTGCTCAGGATCTGCTTCGCCAAACAGACTGCAGTTGAGTAGTCCAAAGATAACAATAATAACTGCGAAACTCAACAATATAGCATATGACTGTCGCATGGCTTGTGTGAATGCCTTAATCAGTTTGCTGAAATTAGGGAAGAAATGCAGCACACGGAAGAAGCGTAACACACGCAAGAGTCGGAAGATCATTAGTATTGACAGACTGGCATAACCATTGGGGATAAATAACTCAACGATGGATGGAATAGATAGCAATGCCAATGTACCGTCTAGTCTGTTCCAGCCTTCGCGCCAATAACCACGTACACCCAAATGAATATGCTTGACCAGCATTTCTATCAAGAAGACGAGCGTACAAGTCACATCTATAACACTGATGGCAGTTCCTTGATAGCCTGCTACCTGCATATAAATAATGCAGGAGTTTAGCAGAATGATGCACAAGATAAACTTATCATTCAGGAAGATATTATGTAAGAGTTTTTTCATAACAACTATTTATTGAAAGCAGAGGACTTTGAGTTCAAAATCCTCTGCCTCATTGTCAAACCATTTATTCTAATTATTCGACATGGCTTTATGGATGGAATAAACAATTAATATCCATATTAGTAGCAAAAATCCATTAAGAATAATGTATAACGGATATGCGAAACTCGTTACACAACAAAAGATGATATTGCTGACTATAAAGAGCACGGAAAACACTCCAGAAATAACTTTAATGTTTGCTGAAGTGCGACTTCTTTCGATGGAAATACCCAAGGTGGTTACAAGAGTACAACACAATGTAACTCCTCCAACAATAGAAACCAAAAGATTTGCGTCTGTCATTTTGCACCAACTATAAAGTGCATATGCCATCAAAGCCGATAACGCCACCGCTATGATGGTAGGTATAGCATTGCATTTCATATCAAAAGTATTTTAGTTATACAACTGGTGGAGTTGGTGGCATTGGTGGTGCAGCAGGAGCAAATAGCGATGCTAAATCTGCACGATTAGCAGCAGGCTCCCATGTAGCCATACCTTGACACCAAACGAGTGTCTGAGCAGTCAATTGTCCTGAAGTAACCATTTGTTGCAACTGTTGCATATTGTATGGACCATATTGCTGCCCGTTAACAGCAAGCATATAGCTTGCAGCTCCTGGCATTGGAGGTGGCGCCATTTGTGGTGCTTGTGGCTGTTGCATAGGTTGTTGCATGGCGTTCATACCACCAGACATCATGCCTGCCATTTGTTGCCCCATACCAGCACCAACTCCCATACCTATCATCATGCCAACAGGGTTCATACCTCCGCCACTACCGATATTCATATTACCCATTTGACCAAGATTATTGGCTGCAGCAGTAAGCACTTCTGCTTGTTTGTTGATAGCATGTGCTTGCAGATGTTGGGTTTGTACATTCAGATGTCCACCTTCTTCGTAAATATCTGTGTCTATTTGTGCACGGCGACCAATTTGCTCTGCTTGAATCTTTTGTTGTTCTTTTGTTACATGCACAAATTCGGCATAATCAGAGCTTTCTTTATCTATTTCAATAGCAGAAATATCCAAGCGCTTGAGATTGACACCAAAGTCATCTTGTAACTGAGGAGCAAGGCGAGCCTGCATCAAATCGCTAATCTCTACTATTTGACGCTCTATTTGTAGAACAGAAATACCCTGCTCTAATGGACAATTAGTGACGAAGTTCTTAGCAAACTTTTTTACCATTCCGCTGATTTGATCACGGAACTTATCCAAATCAAAATCAACAAGTCGGTTCAATTTGATAAATTGTTTTACATCTGTTAGATTGAATGTAAGTGTACCTCGCACAGCCACTGGTACAGTAAAATCAAGGAAACGTGGATCCGCCACATCAAAGTAGGGCACAGCAAACTTGATTTGGTTGTTGCCTTGGAGGTTGAAGAAATAAATCTCCGCTTGAAATGGCGAAGCGCCCCCAAATGCCAATCCTACAATGCTGGCTAATACAGGGAAGTTATCCGTTTTGATAGTGCCATCGTATGGACCTTGAATAAAATCCATTACTTGCCCACTATCCTGCTTGTACACAAAAACAGCCATTTCGCCGTCTTTTACACGAAGCGAACTACCGTAGCGGATAGCATTCTCTTTGTTTGTAGAGTTAACGGTCTGTCCAGCAGGTCGCCATTTCCATACGAGGTAATTTTCCTCGTCACAGCGGATAACATCCATTAATCCGCCTTCGTTCTTTTTTCCAAATCCAAATAGTCCCATAATAGTTATTTAGTTTGATTAAATACTTTTTGTAAAGTGTTGATTATTCCTAATGGAGTCAAATCTGTAATTATTGATGTTGTAATTCCGCTTGTAACTCCGCTGATAGCTCCTTGGACAACCCATCCCATTACATCTTTCCAAGTTATTTCTTTTGAGTTAGATTCTTTTGATAGTTTCTTCGCTTCTTTTAAAACTCTACTCGTTTCTCCTTCGGGGTAAACTTCATTAGCAAGATATTGAAAATCATCTAAATGAAGCACAACTAATTCGGGATTAAAGGATGAGTCTAACATTCTACCGTTGTGTTTCAGTATCGAAGAAATGTATGATTTTATCATTACATCTTCTACTTGAAACACAAGTTTGTTGTTATCTACTCGCAACTGAACTGTTTCGAGTAAATTATACACTTCTTTCTTATAATCTGTATTAGGATTCACATTCTGCAAAGCAGATTCGTAGCGTAGTCTTTTTATCTTTGATTCTGGGATGCGTAGTAATAAACTTAGCTCATAATTACTTTTACCTTTGTACGGCTGCATTTTTAGTAGTAGTCCAAAAATACTCACCTCAAAGTCGTTTTTATTCATAGAACCAAAACCTCGTTCCTCGCAATATTTTCTAATAGCAAATTCGATTGACTCAGAAACTTTCAACTCTGATTTCATAAGTACATCATTATAACACACCACAAATTCCCAAAATTGTCAATACAAGAGCAGGTATACCAAAAAGTATACTGAATAGAATTATCATATATTTGTATTCTGGTTTCAAACCTACTTTAGGCTGCTTCTTATGGATTTTCCTATATTTCTCTTGCACATTTTGGTCATCATTAATTATGCTACTAAATATATCATCCCTCGCAAACAGACTTTTTGCTTTGATTAGCGCTTCTAGGTACTTTGTATTGTATGCTCCAGCAGAATAGAAAGGGGTGGATGATGACAAAAATGCAGCTTGAGCCATTGTCATAAACTCAAACAAGTCAGCTTTTGTATTAGGAAGAGGAATTGTCGTAATTGTTTGTGCCAATGCTTGCTCCTTTCCTTTGCTAAGTTCCCATTTTTTGTCATCGTCCTTTTCCGCATTTATCTTATCATCCCATTCTTTCGCTACTTTGTCTAGTTTCTCAGCCAATTTTCGTGAGGTTAAATTAGCACTTATATCCTCAAAGCCATATCCACATTCAGGGCAAGCGCCAATATATGATTGTACGATGGCGCCGCAGTTAGGACATTTCTTTACATCTCCAAGTTTATTGCTCTTTGGTGCAGCGGCTGCTGCTTTGGCTTTCTCCGCTTTTTCTAATTCCACGAGGCGAGCATCCAAAACCATTTCAAACTCGTCAAGGTCAATACCTTGTGCTTGAGCTTTCTTGAAGAGAATTTGTTTTTCTTTTTCTGTTAACATGCCGTCAACCAGTGCTGCACTGATGAGGGCTTCAATTTGTTCGTTGTACATAGTAGTTTAATTGTAGTGTTTTGTTATATCATTTTCTTTGCTAGCAAAGGTACTGCTTTTTCGTTATGTGGGCAAGAAATGCGTTGGTTCTTGTTGGTTCTTTTGCTATCGGTCACTAAATCCACTAATAACTTCTCCTCATACCTTGAGGTCCTGAGAATACCCTGTACATCCAAAGAGAAGTTACTCATGGATAATAATAGTACACAAAAAAGCGGTCACTTGCTAATAGTGCTCCGCTTCCATACAAACGCACGGCATTTGTATAAAAAAAGCGGGACTGCACTATTGCTGTTCCGCATTTCGAGGCCCTGGATTGCCTTCAACTCTGAACAAGCAACACCGAGCCCACGC
Source organism: Paludibacteraceae bacterium (assembly GCA_045630805.1). GTDB lineage: Bacteria > Bacteroidota > Bacteroidia > Bacteroidales > Paludibacteraceae > Colicola. Next base: position 2,523 of record JAZQTO010000006.1, on the reverse strand, counting down.
CGATATGTACAATCACACACACCTATTCTATGGTGTGCATTGATATGGATTACATATCCCGAGGACATCAATTGCTGCATTGTCTTGGAGTTTGTAGAATTTTCCAGGTTCCGAAATGCCAAGAACAAAGCGCTTATGACGCCTTTATTATGTCTGTAATCGCCCACCCTAACGACATAATCCCAAGGCGTGGACTCATTACGGGTGCAAAGGTAGTGAAAAATTTGCAATCGTGCAAATTTTTCAGTTGAAAGTTTATGGTTTAAAGTTTATAGTCAAAGATTTACCCAAATGTGATTCATTATCACTACTATCCACATAAAAACGAAAGAACATATATATAACAAAAAAAATAGTGTTACTCGCGGGCGGAACCGCGAGGCTAGACCGACTACAGCAAGCATAAAAAGTCGGTGAACATGTCGAGCAAAAAACGACATCCTGCGTTTAATAGAAAACATCCTGCAATAGGATGGTTCTATATCAAAAAAAAACGAGCTGTATATCAGCCAATTACAAAGAAAAATATCCGATAATGATGGCGATTCTTGGTGAAGGCTTTATTTTAGTAGTAACTTTGCAGTGTAACAAGAATACGCTTCGTTACAATTAGTGTCAACTAATATATAAATCCTTATTTATTAACTATTAAATTTTTGTTTTATGTTAAACACAAACCTTTCCGAGGGTGCAAACACCCTTATCACCACCCACTTTCGTCAAGGTCAATTGCCTTGGCAAGTCGAACAAGCTATCAGCATCGCTCCTGAAGGCGAGATGCGCGACATGTTGCTGCTCTCCGTACTGACCAACTGTGCCTACGCACTACCCGCCATGCGTATGTATCATGGCTTCCCACATCACGTGTACGGCCCCGAACTCATGACCATGGTTCTCGCTCCCGCAGCATCAGGCAAAGGTATCATGAACTATGGCAAGCGATTGCTGCAAAACATTGAGGATGAGCATGGTGAGTTTATTTACCTACCTGCCAACACCTCCTCTGCCGCACTCATGAGTTACCTGAAAATGCTCAAAGGACGAGGCATCATGATGGCCACCGAGATTGACACCTTGAGCAAAGCACTCAGCAGCACTACTGGCGGTTTCTCCGACACACTGCGTTGTATGTTTGAGCACGAGACCATCAGCAAACTTCGCAAGGGTCAAGAAGAACTTATTGAGATACCCGATCCACACTTCAACGTGTTGATATCGGGTACTTACAACCAGCTTAAACCATTGATTAAGAGTCGCGAAAATGGTTTGATGAGTCGTTTCGCTTGTTATGTAGTCAAGCAGACACAGGACTTTGATGACCGTGTATGGTTGGATGCCGAAGAGGACGCTGTTCCTCAAGAAGTGGTTTTGTACGCACAACTAGCCAAAGAGATTAGCCAACGTTATGCTTGGATGAAGAATGCCAAACACGCTTGCTATTTCTACCTCACGGACGCTCAACGCAAATCCATCACCCGTATGTTCCGCGGAATGTACGAGACGCTCCGTCCTGCTTTTGGTAATGAGTTTGACTCTATCCTCAAGCGTATGCCTGTGATCATGAAGCGTATTGGTATGATTCTCACAGGTTTCCGCTTGGATATGAATGAGCCGTTGCCCGAGCGAGTGGTGTGCTCGGAGGATGATTTTGAAGCAATACTGCTCATTGGTCACAAATTACTACTCCACTCCGCCATGATGTACCAGATGTTGCCTCAGAACAAGGACGCAGCGCCTGGTGAAATAGGACAAAGTTTGATCCAAAAACAGTTCTTCCAAATGCTTCCTACGGACTTTAGCAAACAGGATGCTATTGAGCAAGCGAAGGTCCTTGGGATCCCACTAAAGACCATCAACAATTGGTTGACAAAATTCACACAATCTAATGAAATACTGCATGTTGCGCATGGATTGTATCAAAAAACGACTCCTAAAATTGCATAAATAAAATTAAGGAATATAGGGAATTTCGGGAACTTTACAAATTCTTCAAATTCCCTAAATTCCCGAAGTTCCCACTTTTTTCAACAACTACTTAAACAACAAAATCCAACAACATTTCGCTCGCATCAACATCCGCGAGCGACAATATCAAATATTTTGGGAGAATGTCGGCAAATACGCCGACCGCGAGACGAAGGAAAGAAACTTGCCGAACCATCGGCAAGCACTAAACCGATGTCGTGAGCTGTCCCATCCTGAAAAAGGTTTACACATAAACAGATAAAAAAGTATCAATTATTAAGATTTAGTATTATGTGTAACCAAGAAAAAAAACTCAAAAGAATCAATCGAACAAGCTATTCCTTAACAGAAAAGCACTCGATTCTAGATTTGTATTTTAAGTCAGGCTTATCTTGTCGTCAATTTGCTCTGCAGCACGGAATAGACCGTTCCACCCTATCTCTTTGGCTTTCTTCTTGCAAGAATGCCGAAAAAAGTGTACCTTTGCAGTCCAAATTAATTGGTATGGATGCAAAAGACGAAATGCTGGAGAAACTCCGTGCAGAAAATGAGAAACTT
>JAZQTO010000005.1:0-4359 GCA_045630805.1 Paludibacteraceae bacterium | reverse complement strand
CCCTTTTTTTATGAATTTTAATGCATAAAATACTGTATAATCGTATTATTTATTCATAAAAATATTATGGTTTTATAAAAAAATTACAATGTTATACGATTTTTACATATAACAATGTAGGTAATTATGCATATTGGTTGTATGATAAACCTTAAATAAAAAATAGGGAATGTAAAAAAAGTCCGGACCGCAAAAGCACGGAATTAAAACGAAAATAGTTTTATAAAACTTTTAAATTTAAAACAAAACGAAGAAAAATCGCATTTTTGTGCGATTTTTTTGTGTAGAGTGTAAAGGCGGGAGGTGATGAGGTTATAATAAGGTAGGATACCAACAAAGCGACACGTTGGTGCCGCTCTGTTGGTTTGGTGAGGATGAAAATGTCCTACTGCTTTGTACCAAAGCGCTCTGATAGAAAACTACGGGCAGAGTGGATTGTGTTTGAGAAACTGTTCTTTATCAGTTTTTGGAAACCAATCTCCATTGCTATGAAAGTAGCAATATAATATAGTGTTGCCCATAACCATTGTATACCTGTATAATCATACGCTTGGTTGATTTCCACTAATCCCCATATAGCAAAAGCAGCCATACCCATAGCTGTCCACCAACCTGGACTTAGTCCTCGCAGACGGAAAAGAAAGATACCCATATTGTGTACATATCCCTCAAAAATAGCCAAGATAATCACACCAAATGTGAGCCATAATTGCGCAGGGAATAGCAGTGCCAACGAAAAAATGGTTGTGATATAAATTGCCTGCGACAAGTGCGTTAAGCCTGGCGTGAGCGCTTTGTAGTTGATTTTCATCAATCGTCCTGCCATTAGCTCCAAGAAACGATCTTTGTACCCTTCCTCGTACTCGTGCGCAATAAGGAAGGCATAAATACCTAAAGTTATCTTCTGCGCCAACTCTAAGTTGTTCCAATTACATGCTGCCCATATCAGCCAGCCAAGAAAACAGAATGTCATCCATTGAACATTGTTTTTCAAAAGAAATAATCCAAACTTTTTCATACTGTATATGTTTTTTTGTTTACGGCTGCAAAGGTACTGCTTTTTTTTGCCTCATAAAAGAGCAAAAATAGCGAATAATTGAGCAATATGTATGAATTTATGTAGAAATATTATATTTTTCTTGTGGATATTAGGGAAAATGAGTACTTTTGTGCCATGAAAGTAGGAATTACTATATGCATCTGCGGTACTGCCGAAAAGATATTGAACGGTCGTCGCTACACTATACAGCGTGGTACGCTGCACATCATTAGTCCGCTAGTCCCTTGCGTGGAACTCAGTCAATCGGAGGATTATGCTTCTTTGTCGCTCATGGATACGCCAGATCAATTGATAGATGTGATGTATCCTTATCTATCACATCTAGCTGAGCGGAATATTCCCCTCTTTCCCGTGATTGAATTGCCAGAAGAACGCTGCTGCTACTATGAGAGCAATATCTGTGATATCCTTTCTCAGCAAGTTGAAGTAAGTGTAATGCCACATGGAATCTTGCGCCAAGCTAAAGAAAAACTGATTCTTCTGCGTAAACAGACATTGGTTCTAGAGTTATTAACACACGTACTATCACAGCCGACTGCTAGCATCCCCAAGCCATTCACGCATAAGGAGCAGATTGTTATGCAGTTTATTCAGTCAATAGTAAAGAACCATACCACAGAACGGCAGGTGGCTTTCTATGCAGACCAAGCGGGGTTGTCGCAACGATATTTCTCCTCAATTGTGTCTGAACGGCTAGGCATGACGCCTATTGAGATTATCACCCTTGTGACAATAAATAATGCTAAGCGCCTTTTGCACGAGAAAGGAGTACAGGTTAAATCTGTAGCGGAACAATTGGGTTTCCCAGAGCAGTTTACCTTCCGCAAGTATTTCAAAACACATACAGGCATGTCGCCAAAAGAGTTTCGCAATATAGGCACGAGATGTGAAATATGGAATTCTGACCAAAAATAGGGCGCTTTTCCCCTATTAGGACTGCCCAAAGAGTCTATTAGGCTACGAGGCGAGAGGAAAACAGAGCGACACGTTGGTGCCGCTCTGTTGGTTTAGACAGGTGTTCGTTGTGGATAAGTCACATACTCTACCTTGACTGTGGGAAGGTCTTGTTCTTTACTTCGACTGTGGTAGTGTCTTATGAAGTAAGATACATCCAATAATGGCAGAGATGACGGAGCCGCAGAGTACACCCAGTTTAGCTTGATCAAGCAGTAATGCACCACTCTCTCCTAAGGCGGCATACGACAAGTCTGCGATAAACATAGACACCGTAAAACCAATACCACATACCATGCACACACTGGCAAAAGATTGCCAACTTGCGCCAGCAGGCAAGGATACCCATTTAAGGCGTATAGCTAACCATGAGAAAGAGAATACCCCCAAGAACTTACCAACAACCAAACCCAACATTACTGCCAAACTGACACCTGAGAAGAGCGTACCTACACTCATGTGCGAGAGATCAATACCCGCATTGGCGAAAGCAAAAAGCGGAATGACCAGATAGTTGATAAAAGAGTGGAGATTATCTTCTAAATCTTGCAAGGGACTAATCATCTTGTCAGCAGCCGATTCGATACTCTTGAGCGTGTGAATCTGGTCGTTGGTCAGTACGATGGTGTTATGTTGCTTGTCAATATCAATAACTGGGAACTGATTGATATGCTGACGAATACGCTCTAAATAGTAACCTGTTCCTTTCTTCAGGGTGGCAGGTACGCAGAACGCAACAATCACGCCTGCTATGGTGGCATGAATGCCTGAATTGAGCATCATATACCATAGTACAAGTCCTAAGGTGAGGTAGAATCCTTTGGAGCGCATATTTAGCACATTGCCGATAATCATAAGCACTACACACAAAGCCGATAAGCCCAGGAATAGATAGTTGATATTAGATGAATAGAAGAGTGCAATGACAATGATACCGCCCAAGTCATCTGCTACCGCCAGCGCTGCAAGAAAAACCTTCAGTCCGATAGGTACGCGCGATTTGAAGATAGCCAGTACTCCCAATGAGAAGGCAATATCTGTAGCCATAGGTATAGCCAAGCCGCGTTGCATAGCTGCCTCGCCAGGGCAAACGAGGTAGAAGATTAGTACAGGCACTAACATTCCACCACAAGCGCCAATGATAGGCAGTAGCGCTTTGTCCTTGGTGGATAGTTCGCCCACCTTAATCTCACGCTTAATCTCCAATCCAACCGACAGGAAGAAGATTGCCATAAGGAAATCGTTGATCATCTGTCCAAGCGTGATGGCATGCCCGTGATGGCTGAAGAAATTAAACTCACCAATAGACAGAGTGATGGGATATTGCCAGAGGGAGAAATACCAATCTTTGATACTTGGGATATTGGCACATACCAATGCGAATAGCGTGAAGAAAATCAATACAACGCTGGAATTGACATGTGCTTTGAACTGGCTTATAAAACTATAATTAGCTGATTTCATATTATTTAGGATGAATGTTTATAATGTATCTCCCTGCACTTTTCTTTTACGCAGGCGGAGGAGGCCTGTATTGTTGCGTAGGAAGTTGTGGATAAAGCGATAGGTAGGTTCTATCACTTTTACGGGGCGAATACCGCTATAGCGCAACATCAAGCCAATGAGGCACAAGATAGCCAGGAACAATAACCAACCATAGATCTCTTTCATGGACTCTAGCAAGGCTTGCACCTGCACCATGCCGTAGAGTTCACCTATCGGCATATGCGAAGTGGATAGCGACAGGTGATCCATCTCTTGGCTCAGTAGCATGGCGTTGCGTGTCATGACTACCTTCAGCAGTCGACCGATAATAGCCGTGCCGATAGGCGCAGCCAAGGCGGCACTGAACATGTTTTGGAAGGACAAACCGTGCAAGAAGATAAATGGGAAAGGTAGTCTTGCATTGGCTGTCAGCATGAGGATAGCCACTATCACATAACCGATTGAGCGCACGATGACAGGGAGGTATAATGCCTCTTTTGGGAGATTGTAATCAATGCGGAAATAGAAGTACGCCAAGTAGAACGCAAAGCAGGAGAAAGCAATCACCAGCATGCGTTGATAAGTCCATTTACGGCGAGCAAAAGTCTGCCATGTGAACATCACACCAATCACTACACCAAGGATAGCTACCCAATTGAGTGTGAGGGTATTGAGGTGGTCATATCCGAGTACGCTTTCCATGAGTGCATGCTCAAAGATATGCGAGGGCGCAAGTAGCAAATCCATGATAAGGATAATAGATACGCATATCGGAACGATAGGTATCTTGAAGATTTCCAGCGAGATATATGGATGTCGCAGATAGCGCGTGCGCCAGAGGTTGAGTGGCAACGAGGCAA
>JAZQTO010000004.1:0-4712 GCA_045630805.1 Paludibacteraceae bacterium | reverse complement strand
GGGCTACTACACCTATCCCCGTACCCAAGACTATGTAGCCATGCCTTTTGCCAGTCAGTTCATCAACAACAGCGGCGAGTATGTGCAGTTGTCTTTGTCTATCCCTATCTACGATGGCTTATCGCGCCAGTCGAATATCGTGCGCAAGAAAAACGCCTACCGCCGTGCCGAAGCCGAGTATCGCCAAACGCTGCTCGAGGTAGAGGCAGAGGTAGCGCGTGCTGTGCAAGACCGTGATGGTGCAATGGCAGCCCTCAAGCAAGCCGACCGCCGAGCCAAAGCGCAACAGGAGGCATACGCCATCAATAGCAAGAAGTTCGAACAAGGGCTTATCTCTCCCCTCGAACTAAAGACCTCATCCGACAACCACCTCAATGCCCAAGCCGAGCACCTTAACGCTCAGCTGAAGTACTTCATCAAATCCTGCGTAGTCCGCTACTACAACGGCACCAGCTACCTCGAACAACTCTAAAAGGGAAAAATGAGTCAAAAATATTGTATTTTCTCCTAAAAAGACACAAAAAGTGACAAAAAATTACACTTTTTCGTAAAAATATTTTGTTATTTGGAAAAATGGCATTATCTTTGCACTGAATTTTAATGAATAAGACTATGAGGGTCATTAAAAAACAGGCATTGGTTGAATACTATACAACGCATCCGCAAGCTAAAGACGCTTTAGAGGATTGGTACGCCAAGACAGAAGATGCACAATGGAATAACTTGACAGACATCCGCCAAACTTTTAATTCCGTGGACTATGTAGGAAATCAACATTATGTATTTAATATCAAAGGCAATGATTTTCGACTGGTGGTAGTCATCAAATTTACCCCTCAATTAGTATATATTCGCTTTGTTGGCACGCATGCCGAATACGACAAAATAACAGATATTTCAAATTTATAACGATATGACAGCTATCAAGACACAAAAAGAATACGAAGCAATGCTTGCTCGTATAGAAGAATTGCTTCCGTTGACATGGGGAGATAATATTCCAGAGGATAGCCCAGAAAATATCGAATTGGCACTTATCTCTAACCTTGTGGCGGATTACGAGGATATACACTATCCGATAGGTAAACCTACATTAGTTGCTACTATCAAACTGCGTATGTTTGAGATGGAATTGACCCAAACCAAAGTGGCAGCAATGCTTGGTATCAGTGCTCCTCGTTTGAGTGAAATTATGCACGGTAAAGCAGAGCCTAGCCTCTCGCTCGCTCGAACAATAAGCCAAAAACTTAACATCTCCCCTTCTATTGTATTGGGAGTGTAACTCCCTGCGCGTTTCGGGACCTGAGGAGTGCGACGGAACGCACTCCGAGAGTGGAGAAATCAATTGACTTTTGACTTCGAGAAGAGAAGGTGGTTGGGAAAACTAAGCCAACTGAGATTAAGAGAAGCCCCCCGCACTAAAGAATAAGTGCAAGATTAATTCTGTTCAAAAAAATAACTATCCCTCATTATTATTTTCCACTAATAAATGTTTATACCCTTGCCATACAATTGATAAGAAATGCTCTTTTTGTCCTTTAGGAATATTAATTGATCTAAGAGAAGAGCAATTTACAAAAGCATATTCTCCAATTCTTGTTATACTATCAGGTATAGTAATAGAAAAAAGAAAAACGCCTTTGTCAAAAGCAGAATCTGCAATTAGTCGAGTATTTTTTTCAATCGTACAATTTGAAGGTATTGGAAGTAATCTTGCTGAAATAAGGCAACAGTCTATGTATAATATACCATTTTTCCAATTAGATCTGTTGTTAAAAATACCAGTATTATGGAAAGCTCTTTCTCCAATGCTCATCACACCTTCAGGAATGTTGATAGAAACAAGAGAAGAACAATCAAGAAAAGCTTGATTCCCAATGCTTGTTAAGCTATCAGGTAGTGTAATAGAAGTAAGAGAAGAACAATGGTAGAAAGTTTCTTTTTTTATACAGGTTACACCATCAGGAATATTGATAGAAACCAAAGAAGAACATCTTCCGAAAGCGTAGTCCCCAATACTTGTTACGCTATTGGGTATATTGATAGATATTAGAGAGGTACAGTAACGAAATGATTGATTACCAATGCTTTTTATACTATCAGGTAGTGCAATAGAGGTGAGAGAAGAACATTTATAAAAAGCATAATCTGCAATTAATTGAGTATCTTCTTTGATCGTATAATCTCCTAATAAAGATGGTTCTGCATCAATAAGACAATTATCTATGTATAACACACCACTCTTCCAATTGGATTTGTTACAATAAATATTCGTACTTCGAAAAGCAGAATATCCAATATTCGTTACATTATTCGGGATATTGATGGAAGCCATAGAATGGCAATAACGGAACGCTTCATTTCCAATGCTTGTTACACTATCAGGGATATTGACAGAAACTAGAGAAGAGCAGTTGTAGAAAGCAGAATGTCCAATACTTGTTACACTATTCGAAATATTGATATATTTCAAAGAAAAACAGTTGGCAAAGACAGAGTCTCTTATACTTGTTATATTATCAGAGATATTGATAGAAACTAGGTAATAGCAATCACAAAAAGCTCCATTCCCAATGCTCATTACGCTATTCGGGATTTTGATGGAAGTTAGAGAAGAACACTTATAAAAAGCATAATCTGCAATTAATTGAGTACCTTCTTTAATCGTATAATCTCCTAATAAAGATGATTCTGTATTAATCAAATAATTGCTTATATACAATACACCGTTTTCCCAATTAGATTTGTCGTTGTAAATACCTGTATCATAGAAGGCATCTTCTCCAATTCGTGTTACATTATTTGGGAGGGTAACAGAGGTTAGCGAAGAGCAACCGCGAAAAACTCCTTTTCCAATGGTCGTTACGCTATTAGGAATAGTAACAGAAGTAAGATAGGAGCATTTATCAAAAGCATAGTCCCCAATCGTTGTTACAGAGTATAGTTTCCCTGCGCAATGTATTTGAGATGGAATAGCAATATCCCCCGCATAATTACCTCTTGTTTTAGCAATTACAGAAGCAGTTAGGTTATGGTCATTCAATTCATAGCAGATATCATTGATAGTCATAGTATAGATAATTTATTCAGTTGGGCAATATATATATAATATCAGCGCAAAGGTAGTGAATTTTTCTGATATGTGCAAAAGAAAGTGCGTTTTTAATGATTTTATATAAAGTAAGGTATGGCGAAATCTACTGTTTCTCTCGGAGAAGATTACTCTCATTGCCGTGTAGTTGTCGTGCCGTTGCCCTATTTATTAGGAAACATACAAGGATTATTATATAGGAAAACATACAGAATACTGTCAAATCCCTTTACACCTAACTGTAAAGTTTCTTTACATGTGCGCGAAGCGCCAAAAATAGCATTCCTCTCATTATGAATAACTTACACATTTTGGCACGCAGTTTGCCAATAAGAATGTAAGAACGCGCTGCGCGATGAAAGGCGAAGTTTAACATCCAACAGCATGGCGGTCTAACAGTAAAACGGTCTAACATCTAAATAAACATCATGGATAAAATCATCGAAAAGAAAAAAGGCATTGCCCGTGCCTTTACCCTCAAAGCACTGCCCTATTGGTTGGGCTCAGCAGTGGCTGTACTGCTCATTGTTCTCCTTGCGCGTAGCAGCAATGGTGCTATGCGTATCGACCCCGACACGCTCACCATTGCCACTGTTACCGAAGGCGAGTTCAACGACTACATCCGTCTCAACGGACAAGTGCAACCTATGACCACAATCCAACTCTCGCCACTCGAAGGCGGTGTTGTGCAAGAGATCATCGTGGAAGAGGGTGCGCATGTCAAAGCAGGCGACCGCATACTGGTGCTCAGCAACGACAACCTTGACCTGCAAATCCTCAACTCCGAAGCCGAACTCGCTGAGAAAGAGAACCTTCTGCGCAACACTCTCATCTCTATGGAGCAGCAGAAACTCAGTCTGGAGCAAGAGCGTTTGCAACTGGCAATGGAGGTGGAACGCACCCGCCGTACCGCCGAAGCGCAGCGTGCGCTGTATGCCGACCAACTCATTGCTCGTGAGGAATACCTCCGTGCGGAGGAGGACCACCGTTTGGCACAACAACGCCTGCTACTGGTCAATCACCGTGCTGAGCAAGATAGTCTCTACCGTAGCGTGCAAGTAAGCCAGATGCAAGAGAGCCTTGCCAATATGCGCCTCAATATGCAGATGATTCGCCGCCGCAAAGACAACCTCACTATCAAAGCGCCTATTGATGGCGAACTTGGACTGCTGGAAGCTACACTCGGACAATCCATTGCCCAAGGCACCAAGATTGGACAAATCAACGACCTCGGCAACTACAAGATTGAGGCGCAACTCGACGAGCATTATATCGACCGTGTAGCGGCAGGATTAGAGGCGACTTTCGAGCGCCGAGATGAACAGTTCCGTGCGGTAGTGCGCAAGGTCTATCCAGAGGTGCGCAATGGTAAGTTCCGTGCCGACTTGAAGTTCGTGGGTGCACAGCCCGACAATATCCGCAGCGGTCAGACATATTACCTCAATCTGCAATTGGGTGAGTCAAAACAAGCCTTGCTTATCCCTCGTGGCGCATTCTTCCAGACCACAGGCGGACGATGGATCTATGTGATGGATGCGGATGGTAAAGGGGCTACCCGCCGAGATATTCGCCTCAGTCGCCAAAATCCGCAGTACTACGAAGTCATCGAAGGTCTCCACCC
>JAZQTO010000003.1:0-14830 GCA_045630805.1 Paludibacteraceae bacterium | reverse complement strand
TCAAGTATTCTACAACTACATCCTCAGCTTGATCGAGGGTCTCGTTAATGAGATGGAGGATAGCTCTATCAGCCTCCTCGACCTCGTGGTTGAATACGACGCAGCACAAAAGAAATAATCTATTTTGCATTGTGCAGAACTCCTATTGTTAAACTTGCAAAATTTTAGATTATTATGAAGAATTATAAATTGATACCAAAGGTAACCTTGCTCGTTCTCATGCTCGTTGGCATCCTCGCTGCAGTGATGTTCTTCGTGGGTGGTTCAGAGGGTTCATTGGAGGTAGCTGGTGACTTCTTGAATATCCCTAAGTTCACCGACACTCTCCTCTATTGGATTTACGTGCTCGTAGCACTTGTTATCCTTGTTACTTTCGGCTTCGTGATTGCTAAGCTTGTTGAGACTTTCAAAGTAGATCCTAAGCGTGGTCTCACCTCAGTGGGTGTAGTGCTTGCTGCTGTGGCTCTTTGCGTTCTCTGCTGGTTCTTGGGTAGTCCTGAGAAAGTGGATATCCTCGGTTATGAGGGTACCGACAATGTGGGTAATATGGCTCGTTTGAGTGATGCTATTATGTATCTTGTTTACATCCTTACCGCTTCTACTGTAGCTGCTTTGGTTTGGGGTGTAGTATATACTAAAGTTAAAAAGTAATTGTAGTTATGGCAAAGAAGATTCCAGAGATTAACGCCAGTTCCATGGCTGACATCTCGTTCTTGCTGCTCATCTTCTTCTTGGTGACCACCTCTATGGATGTGAATCAAGGTCTCGCACGTCGTTTGCCTGCACCTATTCCACCTGATCAAAAGATCGAGGACACCGATATCAACAAACGTAACTTGTTTGTTGTGAAGATCAACTGGGAGAACAAACTCCTCGTGCAAGGTCAAGAACTCGATGTTAAGCAACTGCGCGCTAAGGCGAAGGAGTTTATTGCTAATCCAAACGACGATGTCAATATGCCTAAATTGGTTGAGGAGGATTTCGGTGCTCCATTTGGCATGGTCAAATATGCAAAAGAACACGTAATCTCTGTGCAAAACGACGCAGATACACAGTATCAAGCATACTTGGAGGTGCAAAACGAACTCGTGGCCGCCTACAATGAGTTGCGCGAAGAATGTGCGCAAAAGTATTTCAACAAGGCTTATACAGAGCTTGAGGAAGATCAACAAAAAGTAATTGCTAAGATCTATCCACAAAAGATTTCTGAGGCTGAACCTAAAAATTATGGTAAGTAATTATGGCAAAGATTCGTAGAAATGATAAACGCGAGATGCCTGCGCTGAACACTAGTTCATTGCCAGATATCATCTTTATGTTGCTCTTCTTCTTTATGTCTGTAACATCTATGAAGGAGGTTACCTACAAGGTTCAGATCAAAAACCCACAAGCTACTGAGCTGACCAAGTTGGAGAAAAAATCCTTGATTCGTTATATCTATGTAGGTACTCCTACTGCTGAGTTCCGTAAACAATACGGTGCAGAGACGCGTATCCAATTGGACGATGCTTTCGCTGAGGCGAACGAGATCGGTGATTATATCATCAACGAGCGTTCTTCTATGAAAGAGTCTGACCAAGGTTTGATGACCGTGTCTATCAAAGCTGACAAGGAGACTAAGATGGGTATCATAGCAGAAATTAAGCAAGAACTTCGCCGTGCATACGCACTGAAGATCAGCTACGCTGCTACACAACGCACATCGTACTAAGTAGATATCGACTTCGATTTCTAGATAACAAACAGCCTGACCATCTGGTCGGGCTGTTTGTGTTTGATTTTCATCGATAAATCATCTATAAAACAGCAAAATTTGCATATGTCAAAAAAAAGTTGTACTTTTGCACACTATTTGATAAAATGCAGTAATGCGTCTGAAAAGTGATATCAATATTAAGAATCGTCGTGCCTCGTTTGACTACGAGATACTTGATCGCTATGTGGCTGGTATTCAGCTATATGGTACGGAGATTAAGTCTATCCGTGAGAGTAAGGCGTCGCTGGTAGATACCTATTGCCAGTTTGTGGGGTGTGAGTTATGGGTCAAGCAGATGCATATTGCTGAGTATCGCTTTGGTAGTTATACCAACCACGAGGCGAAGCGTGACCGCAAATTATTGATGACCAAGAAGGAACTTCGCAAACTGGAAAAACAAGTCAAGGACACAGGTAAGACCATCATTCCGCTCCGCCTCTTTATCAACGAGCATGGTTTAGCCAAGATGGAGATTGCCCTTTGCCAAGGTAAACACACCTACGACAAACGCCAAGCCCTACGTGCCGCCGACGACAAACGAGAAATGCAAAGAGCTTTGAAACGATAACCTTCTGCTTTTAAAACTCTTAAAACTCTTTCAACTTTCCCTTAGATGTTACCAATAGACTTCATAGAATCATTACACACCCAAATGTCGCCTGAACAGGTGCAGCAGTTGTGTCAAGCGCTGGAGACAGAGCCAGTGGTGTCTATCCGATTGAATGATAAGATAGACTACTTGACTTTTGATGCGGACACCGAGGAGGTGCCTTGGCACGTGGACGGATACTACCTCAGCCGTCGTCCACAGTTTACGCTTGATCCGCTCTTCCACGCGGGTTGTTACTATGTGCAGGAAGCGAGTAGTATGTTCCTTGGCGAGGTGTTGAATCAATATGTCAAGCGTGATAGCATCGTGCTAGATATGTGCGCAGCGCCGGGAGGCAAGTCCACTCTCATTAGCCAATATCTTGGCGAGGAGGGTTTGTTAGTGAGCAACGAAGTCGTGCGCCAGCGTGTGTTTGTCCTCTCTGAGAATATCCAAAAATGGGGCAATGGCAATACGGTGGTGACACACAATTATGCAGCAGATTTTGGTAACAAATTGCAGAACCTTTTCGACTGTATCTTAGTGGATGCCCCATGTTCGGGTGAGGGCATGTTCCGCAAAGATGCGGGAGCTGTTGAGGAATGGAGCCCAAAGAATGTCCAAGAATGTGTCGCTCGTCAGTGTGAGATTTTGGACGATGTGTGGGATGCACTCAAACCAGGCGGTGTATTGATTTATTCCACTTGCACGTTCAACCAAGAGGAGAACGAGCAGAATGTCAAATGGATCATCGAGGAGTTAGGGGCTGAACTACTGCCTATAGCCTATGACCCTACTTGGGGAATTGTAGAGGGTAATCCTGGTTACCACTTCTATCCTCATAAGGTGAAGGGCGAGGGATTGTATATGTGTGCTTTGCGCAAGTTGGGTGCACCTGCTGCTTTCCGTATGCCTAAATCCAAGGTGCAAGCTCCTAAGACCAAGATTGATGGCGAAGCAGAAATGCGCACTTGGCTCAAGCACCCAGACAGATGGGTTATTCGTCAGCAAGATCGGTTTATGTCCGCTTATCCTGCTAAATACAAGGAGTTGATTGAGTATATCTCTACGCAGTTTATCTGTATCAGTACGGGTTTTGGTATTGGTGAGTTGAGAGGTAAGGGCGTAGCGCCACAGCACTCCTTGGCTATGCTCAAGGACCTCAACAAGCAAGCTTTTGTGTGTGCCGACTTGACTTTAGAGCAGGCGCTGGCATACTTGCGCAATGAGGCATTGGTGCTAGAGGGGGTGCAACAAGGTATAGTGTTG
Source organism: Paludibacteraceae bacterium (assembly GCA_045630805.1). Classification (GTDB taxonomy): domain Bacteria; phylum Bacteroidota; class Bacteroidia; order Bacteroidales; family Paludibacteraceae; genus Colicola. Next base: position 11,216 of record JAZQTO010000003.1, on the reverse strand, counting down.
ATCACGTATGACAATGTTCCTTTGGGCTTTGTCAAAAATGTGGGTAATCACTGCAATAACCTCTATCCTAAGGAGTGGCGAATCCGCAAACTGTAGAGCCCTTAGAACCCTTAGAACTTCCTAGATGAAACATGTTCTGCAACATATTTCATCTAGATTTTTTTGTATTATTTGCAAGATTTAAAAAAAATCACTAATTTTGCGCGTTATTTTGGAGCGTAGCTCCACTTTATTGCTCCTTTTATAGCAATTGACATTTAAACGCAGCAAACAATGACCACTGAACTTACCTTGAAATCTTCGATTTCTGCCCTTCAAAATAGGGGGGGGTATTGCTGCCATGTGGTTATAGATAATCCATTAGACAGAATATATTGTGTGTAGTCGTGGCTATTTGCCATGACTTCTGCTTTTGTGTGTTCTTGATTGTATTGTGTGTTAGTGATGGGGCTTATGTTTTGCCTATGGTATGCTACCTGCTTGCCCTCTGTCTCCATCGTGACCTCATCGTGACTTCATCGTGACCTCATCGTGACCTCATCGTGACCTCGCCGAAGGAACACCGAAGGATCACAAAGGGATAGATTAAGGAATATTACACTTTACATCTTACACCCTACACTAACGTGAACGAAGTGAACAACTAAAATATTAACTTTAAAAATAAAATATTTATGAAAAAATCAATCTTCTTATTTCTCGCAGCCATCCTGTGTGCTACAAGTGCATGGGCCGTCTCAATTAATAAGACAGGAACTGGGTATATCTATCTAGATAGATATAATATGTCTAACGAATGGAATACTAACAATGTGTATCTTGTATGGAGATACGATAATAGTGCTTATCGAGCTCTCATGTCTCAAATAGATAATACTAAACTATCTTTATGGTATGGAGGTACTGGTTGGGATAATATCACCCATATTGGTTTTATGTGTGGAAATTGGGGAAACTCTAATAGTGATACATGGAGCAATATAACAGATTGGGCAATAGACTATACAAATAGTTATAATGATAATTTTGGTTTTAATGCCGGGAACTATAGTGTTGTTTCTGCGACTGGTTCAACAAAAAATTGGACCATATCACCTGTGTATATTGGTAGTAATGCTAGTTCTATGAATAAAACCATCACAGTCAAAGCAAAAACGTCTAATGATGGTAAAACTTATACTGTAGCCTCATCTCCTGGTACACTATCCGCAAGTTCTTTCAAGTTTTCAGACTATAAAACATGTGGAACAGCAACCTCATTGAGTTCTAACAAGATTACTTGTGGATATACTGCAACTACTAAACTTACTGCTCAGACAAATGTAAGCGGATATGTTTTTATGGGTTGGTATAACAAAGATGGCAATTTACAAACAGAAAACGCTACTCTAACAATCTATCCAACTGCTGATGCAGAATACTATGCATACTATAAAAAACCTCTCACATACACAGTTACAGTTCCAGTAGGAACAGAGGAATGTTACATTGCAGGAGAGATGAATGGTTGGGGTTTTACCAAAATGACGAATAAAGGCAACAATGTCTTCACTATTACTCTTGATAAGGCAACTGCAACACAAGGCTATAAGTACACATGCGGAAACGATTGGAAATACGTGGAGGTAAAGACAGATGGTAACGCTATTAATAATCGCACATACACAACAAATGATAATGTCGTAAAATGGGCTGTAGCTCCTGGTTTACACCTAGTAGGCGACATGAATGATTGGAATGTATTTGCTGGTAAATTAGAAGGGACAACTACTGCATCACTCACTCTGAAACTAGACGAAGGAAATTACGGATTTAAGATCACAAGCGATGGCGAATGGCTAGGAAATGATGGAAAGATGGAACGTGGTGGAATTAGTGTAGAAGAAGGAGGTTGGGAGTTTACAAAGACAGGAAATAACTGTACTCTCGTTGCAGACGTCGCAGGCGATTATGTATTTACATGGAACATAAACCAAAAGAAACTAACCGTTAAATATCCTAACATATACACTATCACTGTTACAGCTGAAAACGGTAAAGTAAAAGGTGCAGGCGAGTACGTAGAAGGCGAAACAGTCTCCCTTACTGCAACTGCAAATCCTGGCTACGAGTTTACTGGTTGGAGCGATGGTTCAACAGCAAACCCATACATCTTTACTGCTACAGAGGACGTTGAACTCGTTGCTAATTTCGAAACAGCAACTGTTGAAATAACTGAAGGCAACAATAGTTCAGTACTTACAACAAATAATGGTCTTAATGTTAACGTAGAAGTTCAACGCCAGTTTATAGCAGGCAATCTCTACACTATCGCATTGCCATTTGCACTCAACGATGTAGAGACAGTATTCGGAACTGGTACTATCGTTTATGAGTATGCAAGTCTTGTACAAGCAGGAGGAGAAGTGGTTCTTAACTTTAATATCGTTAACTCACTTGTAGCTGGTAAACCATACTTGATTGCTCCAACTAAAGATGTCAATGGTTTCTCTATTCAAAATGTTATTTTGACCAATACACCTAATAACATTACCTTCACAGTTGGCAAGACTACAATTACCATGGAAGCAATCTTGTCTGTTGAAGCAAATGCAAAAACAGATGGTAGATATTGGTTGGCAGCTGATAAATACCTGTATAACAGCGAGAATACTCTCCCAGCTTTGCGCGCATTATTTAATGTATCAACCAAGAGCGGTATGCCTCCACGTGCTCGCGTAGCATTAGGCGAGAACGCTGCAACTGGTCTAGATAATATCACTAACGGAGAAAACACCACTATCAAAGTGATAGAGAACGGTCAACTCATCATCATCCGCAACGGCGAGAAATTTAACGCACAAGGACAAAAACTATAAGGCGAAAGGCTAGAGGTTAAAGGTTAGAGGCAAGAATTGCGGCGCAAGCCGCATTCTCCCCGCCTTTACACTCTACACTTTACACTAAAAAAATAGAACTTATGAAAAAGAATTATATCGCGCCTCAAACTGAGGCAATTGAGCTCCTCGGAGCAAACGCTATCATGGCAGGAAGTCGCTATCTCAACCCAACTAATGGTTTTGGCACTGGTACAGGTCCTGGTAGCGTAATGTAATTTTCACTAGCTACAACTTATCTTACATCAAAACCGCTCACTCAGGGCGGTTTTGATGTATGTATAGGTTGCTATTTCTTTCAAAATTATTCTACTACCCAATTCTATTTGCATAATCCAAAAAAATGTTGTACCTTTGTACTCCGATTAATTAGAACAGCACCAACAGGTGCGATTAGAACAGCCCTGCGGGCGATAAAACCATGTATTTCGACGAACTACCCTTAGCAGATGAGGTGCTTGACGCCCTCTGGGACATGCACTTTGATGAGTGCACTCCCGTACAAGAACATACCATACCCGTTATCCTAGAAGGTCGCGACGTGATATCCTGTGCCCAAACTGGCACTGGCAAAACTGCCGCTTTCATTCTTCCGCTACTCACTAACCTGCTCTACGACAACCACGATCCTAACAAACTCAACGCCATCATCATGGCGCCTACTCGTGAGCTTGCCCAGCAGATCGATCAACAGATGGAGGGTTTTGGCTTCTATGTGCCCTTCTCATCAGTAGCCATATACGGCGGCAACGACGGCGGAGCTTGGGGAACCCAGTCCACTGGACTACAAAAAGGCGCCGACATCGTCATCGCCACCCCAGGACGATTGCTATCCCTGATGAATATCTATAACATCGATTTCTCAGGTGTCAAATACTTTATCCTTGACGAAGCAGACCGCATGCTAGACATGGGTTTCTATGACGATATTATGGCAGTAGTCAATCGACTGCCCAAAGATCGCCAAACCATCATGTTCTCTGCCACTATGCCTGCTAATATCCGCAAGATGGCGAAAGCCATCATGAACAACCCCGCCGAAGTGCAGATAGCCGTATCACGACCACCTGAGAGCATCAATCAACAAGCTGTTGATATCTACGAAGCACAAAAAACTGCGTTTATCGTTCAGAAGTTCAGTAGTTCAGGGGATCAGGAGTTGAAGAAGGTGATTGTCTTCGTGGGTAAGAAGCAACGAGTGAAGGAGCTTACGCGCGCGCTACGCGCAAACCATATAGATGCGCGCGCGATGCACTCAGACCTAGAGCAGAAAGAGCGCGACGAGGTGATGCTAGACTTCCGTAACAACAAGGTGGATGTCCTCGTAGCCACCGATATCGTGTCTCGTGGCATTGATGTGGACGATATACCATTGGTCATCAACTACGACGTACCACGCGATGCCGAAGACTATGTACACCGCATCGGCCGCACAGCACGTGCGGAGAACAAAGGAGAAGCTATCACCCTAGTTTCACCAGAGGATAAACACTTCTTTAACAAAATAGAGAGATTCTTACAAAAATCTATCGAGCGCCTTCCTTTGCCTGCTTCGCTCGGAGCTGCTCCAGATAGTAGCGTATGTTCGCTTGCTGCTGACGAGCCCAAGCGGTCTTCAAAGCACCGAAAAGGCGGCAAGCCTCATTGGTATAATCGCAAGCCAAAGAATAATCGCCCAAAAGCTCGTAAGCAATAGCTATATTCGCCGCAGCCACCGCTGCGGCTTTATTATCCTTACCTTTAACCTTTAACCTTTCGCCTTTCGCCTCTTCATTGGCAACTTGTTGCCAATGATAAATAGCCTCCTCCCAACGTTGATAGCGGAAAGATTGCAAGCCTGCTTTTATGTGTGTGTCATCTATATCGTATAGATAACGAGAGACAGCAACCCAAGAATGTACAAAACTTTTACCCAAACCCTCTCCCAATGTGCTAGCCAAATACAATAACGCATCTTCTCGATTAGGTAACTGGTTAAGAGCTTGAGTACGTGTATATTCTATCTTACTCTCCCATAGCAATGTATCAGCGTACGACAATGTTTGACTTCTGCGAGTAGCATCTGCAAAATACATACTCCAATGAGATTGAGCAAAAGCTTGCATATAAGCATATTGTCCACCTTCATCCGTCTGGAATGCCTCTAGTACATCATACAATACAAGTTGGTTCAATACCAACAGTGCATCTACCTCGTAGGTCTGGATCAAGTTTTGAACTTGACTAGCAGACAAGGATTGACGGGCATAATAATTAGTCGAAGTGTTTTGCGACACATCCAACAACTCAACCGCATCAAAGTCGCCACTCTCATCCAAAGTTTGTGTGAGGGAAAACAAACTATAGAGCAACGCTTTATTCAAAGGAATAGATATACCACTCTTGTGGTCCCCATCCAACACCGTCGAATGACCAAAATCATTGGGCTGTACTAGAGCATTGTTGACCACCAGCACGCTCCGCACTCCGCGCAACTCTTTGCGCGCTGCATCCCGATATTCGTCAATGGTAAAGTGCCACTGCTGAGCCACTATTGGCGCAGCCAATAGCAGCATAAATAGCAGTATGGAATGTTTAATTCTCAAAACGATTCAATCTGAAGGTTCTTACTTCTCCCAGCCGTCAAAGACCTCTGGACCATAGACATTATCCTCGTTCTCGTCGTGCAATGGAGCCCACAACTGAGCGAAGAATGGGTTCTTCTTAGCCACCTTATCCCATTGCCATGGACGAGCGTTTGGTTCATCTTTATATGGATATGGCATACACTCCTCACACCAGTGACCACCTAGCAACACAAGGCGTGGGGTAGCGGTGAAGGTGTGTCCCTCGGCGCATTGCCACTCCAAAGTAGTGTCCCAATCGCCTTGCACCATCTTGGTTGACAGACATTTGCCACCACGGAAGGCTGCGGCTTTTTGCATGTCCTCAATTGTGAACAAAGCTTTAGGCTTTTGCTCGTCGTAACCATGGTCGAGGAGAGTATATTCCTCGCTATTGTGTGAGAGGTCAGTATGCTTCCAGTCTGGAATAGCCTTATATGCCTCCAAAGTACCATAATATGCGCTGATGCGCTCGGTCTTGTTGTGCTTGATCCACCATTGTGTACCATGTTCCTTGGACATTGCCATAGCGTACATAGCGAGCTTCACGCAGCGAGGGAACAACTTAGCAATCTTAGTCTTTGCTGCAAAACGGATACCCGCAGGTACGGTAGGAGACTGAGCCATCTTCTTGAAATACTCCTTCACAGGCATGTTCTCGCGGAAGTGCAAGTAGTTTTCCAAGCGGTCGCCATCGATATACCACATACCGTGGAAATTGCGTGTGGTGAACCAGTTGGCATTAAAGATCTTCTCTGGGCGTGGGCAGCCGATGGCATCTAGGAGCAAGCACTCAAACTCGTAGTTAGAGATGCGGTACTCTTGACCAGAGCCGATATTGTAGTAGTTCTTCCAGAACTCCTCAGGTACCTCATCGCGGCATACACGCTCCAAGAGTCGTCCGCTATCCTCTACAGTAGCCCATTCCAAAACGCCACGGATAGGCACATGGAACATGATTGGGTCATAGTTTTTAAGGATGGCAGGGTAAAGAATACCCGATTGGCGAAGTGCAACCCATTGCTTGATAGGCGAGTTGGTGATGATACGCTCTGCCTGCGCTTTGGTCAAACCATAGTGGTCATAAGCCGATACGCAGATTGGGTCGCCAGCACGTCCCCAATGCAATGGCTCGCGGCGGTCACCCATCTGAGCCACACTACCGATATACACCACTTTAGGTTGCTTGTCCTCTGGTTGAGCAAGAACAGCATCGCGGATATTAGTCGCCGCAGAGATATTGGTGCGGAGAGTTGCCTTAGGACGGTAATCCGCTTGTGGAGATACCATACCACCTACGTGAAGTACGATGTCGGCACCTGTAACACCACGGAGAATATCATCGTAGTTGGTGAGATCGCCCCAAATGACTTCTAGTTTATCAGCGTAAGGAGCAAGGAGTTCTTTGTTTTTGGCGCTAGGACGTGCTAGAACGCGGAGTGTGTATTGGTCTGGGTAGCGGAGAATCTCTTGTACTCCGGCGAATCCCATAGTGCCTGTGGCACCAGTAAGGAAGATTGTTTTCATTGTTCTAGTTATCTAGTTGGGCTAGTAGTACTAGTAGCACTAGCAGTACTAGTTGGATGAATATTTCAATTTATTTTTTAGGATGGACAAGTTGGTTCCACTTATGTTTGGCGAACTGCAATGTGTTGTTGATGAGGAACATACCCCAGTGTTCATTCTCTTCAGCTGCTGAGTCTTCCAAGTACTGCTCGGTGGCTTCAGCTGCGCTATCCGAAATGATGAGCAGTTGATCGCCGACCTCTAGTTCGCTAATGCCCGTTGGTACAAAGAAATCTTCTCCACGGCGCACCATAATCACCAGCAATTGCGTATCGAACTTAATATCTTTCAATGTGTTACCATTAACGAGCATCGCTTCGGTAACTTCCATCTCGGTAGCTACGGACTCCACTTCTTCAGGGAGGTCAATATCGAAATGTTGGAGTTTCTTTTGCTCTTGAGGAGGGGTTGTCAGATGTAGTTTTCTTGCCATTGCCGAGAGTGATGTACCCTGAGCAAGTAGAGAGATAATAGTACATAGGAATACTACATTAAAGATCAAGTCAGCATGTGGTACTTCGTGTGCCTTACACATGATGGCAAAAATGATAGGTACAGCACCTTTGAGTCCTACCCAGCTGAGCATGAGCTTGTCGTTGCTGCGGTATTGCTTAAAAGGTATCATGCAGAGGAATACCGACAATGGACGTGAGATAAAAATCATGATGATACTGATAATCATACCAGCAAGGAGAACCTCTAGTTGGAAGAGTTCGTGTGGACGAACCATAAGACCCAAGACAAGGAAGATAACCAACTGGCTGAGCCATGTGAGTCCGTCAAAGAAACTACGTGTTTGTCGTTTGCGGGTGAACTTGCTATTACCAATCACCAGACCTCCGATATATACAGCGAGGTATGTATTACCTTTGAGATAATAGGTAGCAGAGAAGATGAAGATACACGCAGTGAGCACCATGATAGGGTAGAGCGACTCGTTGGATAGTTGAGCTTTGCGCATGAGACTAACTACGCCCTTACCAAAGAGGAAACCCATAACTGCACCCATAACCAATTGTACCACAATATCTTGTACTACGGTGAGTGCTGTGACATCGCCTTGGGTGGCTGTGACTACACCGATAAGCGTGGTGGTAAGTACATATGCCATAGGGTCGTTGGCACCTGACTCAAGCTCTAATAACGGACGGAGATTGTGCTTCAGCCCAATACCATTGGTGCGGAGAATAGAGAAGACGGATGCAGAGTCGGTAGATGACATGGTGGATGCCATAAGCATGGCTACAGGCAAAGTCACACTCGCAATAGCACTAAACCAACCAAAGACATAATAAATAATCACGCCCGTGATAAGCATAGTGAGCAGTACACCGATAGTAGCTAGAGTGAGTCCTGGATTGATGACAGGACGAATATCCGAAAGTTTGGTGTCCAAACCACCCGAGAAAAGGATGATACAGAGCGCTATAGTGCCGATAGCCTGAGCAGAGCCGACATTGAGCATATAACCCACACCATCTTCGTTAACTAGTTTGCCTAATCCATCAGGACCAAAGAGCATACCTACTGCCAAGAATAGCAGCAAAGCAGGTACACCAAATTTATAGCCGATTTTATCGGTAAAAATGCTCGCAAAGAAGAGCATTGAGAGTACGAGGAGAATGAGTTCGACTTGCATGAGTTCGACGTTCAAAGGGTTCTAAAGGTTTTAAAAGTTTTAAGCGTTATTCTACATGGAGTATTTGCTTGATGGCTTCTTGCCAGTAGTCGAATTCATGGTAGCCCTGTGCAATGCGAGGACCACCTTCCATAGGACAAAATACCACAGTAGGATAACTGCGTACACCGAATAATGCTGCTACTTCAGGCTCTTTTTCTGCATCAAGGGTATAGACATATACCTTGCCCTCATATTGTTTGGCTACTTGCTCCAGAATGGGGTGCAATTTCTTGCACCAACCACACCATGTGGTGGAGAAATCTATCAAGCAAGGTTTGTCGCCGATGTATTTCCATTGAGGTTGCTGACCCGATGTCAAATCATAGAAGCAAACTTTTTTCTTAAAGTCTGCTGTAGAAAGGTATGTGAGCCCCTCGGCGTAGGTGAATAGCGCAAAAATCGCCATTAAAATAGTAAAAAATACTCTTTTTTGCATAATTTTAGTCAATTTGGGTGCAAAGTTACAAAAAAAATCGTAACTTTGCAAACTTTTTTGATATAAGGATGATAATTTCGGATTTACATAGTGCGTTAAAGTCTTTTATAGAGGTGACCCCAAAGGGGCAGGTGTTTGTATTGGTGGACAGCAATACAGCTACAAAGTGTATGCCAATTTTGTCCGAATCCATCGGATGTGTTCCTCATCAAATAATCGTGATAGCGGCTGGTGAGGCGAATAAGAATATAGCAGTAGTGCAGCAGATATGGGATGCGCTGCTGAAGGGAGGAGCTACTCGTAATGCCTTATTAATCAATTTGGGTGGCGGTATGGTGACGGATTTGGGAGGATTTGCTGCGGCTACCTATATGCGTGGCATACGTTATGTGAATATACCTACCACTTTGTTAGCAATGGTGGATGCATCATCTGGTGGGAAGACTGGGTTTGATTACAGGGGTGTGAAGAATCTGGTGGGATGTTTTGCTCAGCCTGAAGCTACGTTGGTGTATCGCCCTTTTTTGGATACCCTACCAGTAGATGAATGGTTGAGTGGTTATGCAGAGATGTTGAAGCATGGATTGTTGAATAGTGTAAGTCATTGGTCTAAGTTGTTGGAATTAGATGTAAATGATCCAAAATGCTCGATTTCATCGGAATTATTAGCAGCGAATATGGCTGTTAAGGAGCGTATTGTGGCGACTGATCCAAAGGAGAAAGGAGAGAGAAAATTATTGAATTTTGGTCATACGATAGGTCATGCTATAGAAGAGGTATATGTCTCTGAAGGGCGTGAGGTGAAGCATGGGTATTGTGTATTGTGGGGTATGGTGGCAGAGGTGTATTTGAGTGTGGTGAAGTTAGGGTTGGATAGGTATGTTTTGACTCAGTTAAGTCATTTGATGATAGCGTATTATGGTCGTCCAAAATGTGATTGTCGTCAGCGAGATAAATTGATAGATTGGATGCGTAAGGATAAGAAGAATAGGGTGAGTGATGAGATTCATTTTACGTTGTTGCGTGGGATAGGTGATGGAGTGTGGGATCAGACTGTGAGTAGGGCGGAATTGGATGAAGCATTGGAGTATTTGTTTAGTCTTTAGTGAATGTATATTGGTAATGAGGGTATACCAAAGGTATACTAAAGGTATACGAATCCTACGGTAAAATAGGGGTAAGGGTGCGGAAATAATATTTGTTTTAAGGCCTTGAGTGATTTTTGCTAATAAAAGTGAAATCATAAAATTGTTTATAAGGCTATTTTCTTTCGATTAGAGCGTATTTCTCGAATTTTTCGTAAAATCTATTGTGTATGTGAAGAAAAAGTTGTATCTTTGCGTGCTTTTTTGTGCTACTATAACTAGTTTTACTAGTTGGGCTAGCATAACTAGTATCACTAGTCTGGTAAGGCTAGTACGAGAAACAGAAAATAAATAAATTATCAAACATATGGAAGAATTGAATCAACAAGTAGAACAACAAGAGAAGTATGATGGCTCGAGCATTCAGGTGCTTGAGGGTCTAGAGGCAGTGCGTAAACGCCCTGCGATGTATATTGGCGATATTTCGCAAAAGGGTCTTCACCACTTGGTATATGAGGTGGTGGATAACTCTATTGACGAGGCATTGGCAGGTTTCTGTAGCAACATCGAAGTGATCATCAACGAGGATAACTCGATCACCGTACAAGATAACGGTCGTGGTATTCCCGTAGACTGGCACGAAAAAGAACAACGCTCTGCCCTCGAGGTAGTTATGACAGTACTTCACGCTGGTGGTAAGTTCGATAAGGGTTCTTATAAGGTGTCTGGAGGTCTGCATGGTGTGGGCGTATCGTGCGTAAACGCACTCTCTACACACATGAAGACACAGGTATTCCGCGATGGAAAGATCTACCAGCAGGAGTACTCATGCGGTAAGCCCCTCTATGCGGTAAAGACCGTGGGCGAAGCCGACCGCAGAGGTACACGCCAGCAGTTCTGGCCCGACCGCAGCATCTTCACTGCACACGAGTATAGCTACGACGTGTTGGCCAACCGCATGCGCGAGCT
>JAZQTO010000002.1:0-5842 GCA_045630805.1 Paludibacteraceae bacterium | reverse complement strand
CCTCTTGATAACCAGCCACTTGCTCTACTGGTGCCAATGGGTGAACGCCCATGAATCCAGGATAAGTAACAGGAATCATAGCTGCAGCAGGATTGAGCTTCATGGTACATGAACCAAGAGGAATCATGCTGTGGGTGAGAGAGATATCCTTGCGCTCTAAGCGTTTGAGGTAACGCATCATTTCGGTCTCGGTATGATAGCGAACAAAGACCTCCTCTTGCAAGTAGTCCACTTCGCGTACATTCTCCTCAGAAATAGCCCATAGGCCATTGAATGCCTCGTCGCTATCTTCATATTGAGCGAGGTTGTCGCTGGCTGCAGCAAAGAGGTCGATGATGTCGTTCATATCATCTACAGTGACGGTCTCATCTAGTGAGAGCCCTACCCAACCCTCAACATCATAGTAGAGGTTGATGCCACGCTCTTCTGCCTCTTGGCGAATGCGCTCGATGGTAGTTTCAACAGGGATAATCTTCAGTGTATCAAAGAATTCGGTATTCTCTTGCTCGTAGCCGTATGCTTGAAGCATCTCGCTGAGGTATGCTGCTTTGCCGTGGATACCTTCGGCTATCTCACGAATACCTTCCGCTCCGTGATAGACGCCGTACATACCTACCATGATGGCAGATAGAGCTTCGGCGGTACAGATATTGGAAGTGGCTTTCTCGCGTTTGATGTGTTGCTCGCGCGTTTGGAGCGCCAAGCGGAAAGCAGGTTTGTCGTGGGTGTCTTTGCTCAGACCGATGATACGACCTGGCATGTCACGTTTGTATTCCTCGCGAGTTGCCATATAACCAGCGGTTGGACCACCATAACCGAGAGGCAAGCCCATGCGTTGAGCGGTACCGCACATGATGTCTGCGTTGAGTGGTTTGAGGAGCGCCAAAGCCATGAGGTCGGCAATGACAGTCACTTTCATGCCTGCTGCGTGGCAGTTGTCGATGAAAGCGGTATAGTCTTCGATGGCACCTTCGGCATTAGGCCATTGCACGATAGCGCCGAAGAAAGGACCATTGGCTGCGAGCCAGTCAGGAGTGACTTGTGCATAATCCACCATCACGAGGTCGATGTCTTGTCCCTTCGCGCGCGTGCGCATAACATATAAGGTGTTCTCAAAAATCTTTTTATCTACTAGGACTTTCTTCACCCCTGCTTTGACCATGTCACGGCTGCGGAGGTTGCGCATCATGGTCACTGCTTCAGCAGCAGCGGTAGCTTCGTCAAGAAGCGAGCAGTTGGCGAGTGGAAGACCAGTGAGATCGCTGATCATGGTTTGATATACAAACAACGCCTCGAGGCGACCTTGACTGATCTCGGCTTGGTAAGGGGTGTATGATGTGTACCAAACAGGGTTTTCCAATATATTGCGTTGAATAACTGCAGGGGTGATACTACCATACCATCCGCGACCGATATAGGAGCGATAGAGTTGGTTCTTCGCTGCCATTTGGTGCATGGTGGAGAGATGTTCTTGCTCGGTGAGTGGCTCATCGAGGTCCAATGGCTCCTCTAGGAGGATATCCGCTGGCATGGTTTGTGCGATGAGTTCATCCACACTTTTCACTCCGATTACTTCCAACATCTGCTGTTGGTCTTGCTCTGTCAGACCAATATGTCTGCTTTTCAAGTAGTTAGTTTTCACAATATATTGTTTTTAGAGTTAATACACATTTTAGGGTGCAAAGTTACAATTTTTTTCTAATATATACAAGTATATATTAAAATTTCCAATAAAAAATATTTTTCTATTTGCTTATATGCAAAAAATGTATTACCTTTGCAGTCGCAAATCCGAGCAATCGGTTTTGCAGACATATTATAAAAGCGTTTATTAGCGCTTGTTTTGGCAAACAGAAATCTGGAAACTTTCTAACCAATCCAATACAAGAAGGCAGTAAACGCCCTTTGGGATATGACTATCCCGCCCGCAGAGCATCCTTTATCGGATTGCTCTGTTTGGTGGCTTTTCATATTCGGCGTGGGCGTTGCTTGCTTATTCTTATTGGTAAGGTTTTCCAGAACCTCTGTTTGAAGAATAAGCAAAGGTAAGGTTCCACGCTTTTTCTATATCTATACCAATGGGAGGTTTGGAGCCGATTTTCCCAAAACATTATTCAAAACCGATGCTCAATGGGATATAAGCGAGCAAGAAAGTTATGAAAAAGATTCTTTTTCTGTCATTAATGTTTATTGCTTTGGTTGCAACATCTTGCAAAACATTTACAATTACAGATGTTAGTGCAACTTGCCAACAACCATCTACTTACATCAACACAGCAACCGTAGCAGATTTAGAGGTTTCCGATGAACGCATTTCATTTACATTTCAACCAAGTATGGAAGTAAGACTTGGTGGAGACCTAAATGTAATAAAAACTGCTATTCGTGAAGCATTGCGCGTAAACGGTGATGGAGATATATTAGTGAATTTAGAATATATCACTGTATCTAAAAAGTCAGGAGGTTGGGGACATACTTGCAGTTCTATTCACGAAATAACTGTGTCTGGCTATCCTGCAAAATACAAAAACTTCCGCAATTTAAATGATTCTATTTGGGCACCAACCAAATTATATCCTGAAAATGTTACTATTAACAAAACATCTGTTCACAACAAAACTTCTATTCAGTCTGTTAATCAATCTATTAATTCGTCCGTAAAATGAAAAGAGTATATAATTTAATTGTGTTGTGCATATTACTGATATGCCAACAAGATATCGTTGCTCAGAGTTATAATTTGGGAAAACAAAAGCAATCTTTTGCATATGAAACACTTTATGCTAATAGTGCGCAAAGGATACAAGTAGTTAATACAAATACTCAATCTACTCAACCTATGGCAAGTGCAGAAGAAATTCAAAAGTGCGAACAAGTACATAGACAAATACTACGATTAACGGAGCATTATTATGTAGATCATGTATTCAAAAAGTACAATAACATATATAAATCTATAATCCCCATGCAAGAGAATATAGACAACTTGCAAAAAATTCAGTATGTTGTTATTTCGCATTTAAATAGCCAAGGTACGGCATTTCCTCAAATTGAGAAACAACTCAAGAATGCTGCTTCGGTAGAAGCTGAAATACAGATCTTTTTGTCTTATTACAAAGAATAGGTATTATCATTTGTGTATATAAGATACGGTGCGCTGAAACGCACCGTATTTTTTTGTTTGTATTTGGTAGGTAAATGTCGCTAAAGTTCCTAGGTGATACCCTGGGGATGTATCGGTAATATTAGGGTAATCATTCGGCGAGATCACGATCAGGTCACGATGAGGTCACGATGAGGTCACGATGGAGATAGGTGGCAAGTAAGGGGCAATAAATAGGGGAACTGAAAACTGAAAGGGGAAAAGTGAAAACTGAAAAGGATTAAGATTCTTTCAGCCATATAGACAAATATCCTATGTGTTTTTTTGCTTGCGGGAAAGAGAGATTTCGTGCTTGATGAAATCATATAATCGGGCTGGTACAGGTGGTTTGCCATTGGCATTAGGCATGCGTTGGTGTTTGCTAGCCTCACGCAATGCTTGCAAATGTTTCTCCTGCCAAAGCGCTTTTTGTTCTGGATCGCGCAAAATGGCACATGCCTCCTCATTGATACTACGGAAATTTTGTACGACAGCATGAGCTGCCATCTCTTTCTTCTTTGTTTTAGAATACTCAGGTTTGCGGCAATAGGCAGCATACCCTACTCTGCCTGGAATAGGGCGAAGATAGTGGTCTTTGTCAATTGAACCACCGATACTCTCTAAAAATGATGCTACGTGTACAATCATAGTTGTGGATTAGTTTCCTCGCTTTCGCCTTCTGGTGTGCTGCGCATGACCACAGGTTTGAAGCGTTTTTGGCGGAGTTGCCAACGCTCGCGAGCGTATTGCTGCATGTCGGTAACCACATCCATCTCGTCGATAATCTCTAGACCGAAGATGGTCTCAATCACATCCTCGAAGGTGATGATACCTTGCAAACAACCATATTCGTCAATCACGACGCCAATCTGCGATTTCTCCTTGAGCATAGCGTCGAAGATATCGCTGACATTCATCTCCTCGTTGAAATACAGAAGCGAGCGTTTGATCTCGCCAAGGGTCTTTTGGAACTGATCCTCAGTGAGTTCCTCCAAGGCATCACCACGTAGTACATAGCCTGTGATGAACTCTGGTGAGTCGGCATAGACAGGGATACGAGAGAAATGGTCGTAGGCGTCGCTGTCGTAATATTCGCGCAGGGTCATCTTCTCCGAAGCGATAGCCGCTACTACACGTGGGGTCATGATCTCGTACGCTTTGACCTCGTTGAGACGCATAACATTGCGGATGATCTTGTTCTCATCTTCCTCGATCACGCCCTCTTCTTCGCCGACATTCGCCATGGCAATCACCTCCTCACGACTGACAGCCGCTTCGTCGGGTTCGGGGAAAAGGCGGGTGATATACTCAATGACCTTTACTACAGGATAAAGCACCCATACCAACACACGAATCACGGAAGCTGCAAAGCCCATGAGATGTTTCCAGTAGGTTGTACCAATGGTTTTTGGGATAATCTCTGAGAAGACCAATATCAGTACAGTCATAACGCCACTCGCAACGCCAAACCATGCACTACCAAAAACTAAGGTCGCTTGCAGACCCACGCCAGAAGCACCTACGGTGTTGGCAATAGTGTTGAGCGACAGGATAGCAGCCAACGGACGCTCGGTGT
Source organism: Paludibacteraceae bacterium (assembly GCA_045630805.1). Lineage (GTDB taxonomy): Bacteria > Bacteroidota > Bacteroidia > Bacteroidales > Paludibacteraceae > Colicola. The sequence continues at coordinate 1,124 of JAZQTO010000002.1, read as the reverse complement.
CGGTCTTGAACTTCTTCATCACCTTGGCAAGTTTATATCCCTCTTCTTCACGGAGATTGATATAAGACAAGGTGGTGGACATCAACACGGACTCCAGCAGACTACAGAGAAACGATACGCCTAAAGCGAGAAATAGATATACTAATAATAAAGGTACGGACCCTTCTGATTCCATAATGTTGTAATTACTTGTTATTCATACGATTAAGGAAGCACTCAATCGTGTTGCGCATGAGCATAGTGATGGTCATTGGGCCTACTCCACCCGGTACAGGAGTGATGGCTCCAGCCACTGGCAATACTGCTTCGTAATCCACATCACCTACGAGTTTGCCATCCTCGGTGCGATTGATACCCACATCAATCACGGCTGCACCTGGTTTCACATATTCGGCAGTCACCATCTTTGCACGACCTACGGCTGCTACGAGGATATCCGCTTCGCGGCAAACGGCAGCCAAGTCCTTGGTGCGGCTGTGCGCGATAGTCACAGTAGCATTGCGGTCAAGCAGAAGTTTAGCAACTGGTTTGCCCACGATATTGCTACGACCGATAACTACAGCTTTCTTGCCCGCCATCTCTACGCCTGCTTGGTCAAGGAGCTCGATGATACCTTTTGGTGTACATGGGAGGATGCAGTGTTGGTTGAGCCAAAGGCGTGCCACGTTCTCAGGGTGGAAGCCGTCCACATCTTTCTCGGCAGAGATAGCGGCAATGACTTTGTCCTCAGAGATATGTTTTGGCAAAGGCAATTGCACGAGGATACCGTCCACGAGTGGATCGTTGTTGAGTTTGTCGATCTCAGCGAGGAGTGTTGCTTCGCTCACATCTTCAGGCAACTCCACGAGGTGGCCGTCGAAGCCACAGTATTCGGTTGCTTTGATCTTGCCGCGCACATACGAGCGGCTGGCAGGGTTGTCACCTACAATGATGACCATGAGGCATGGACGGCGACCATATTGCTCCGCCAATGCATCTACTTCGATTTTCATCGCATCCTTGAGGGATTGCGAAATCACTTTACCATCTATTATCATAAATTTGTTTAGAAGTTTAGTAGTTTATAGTGCCCAGTGAGCGATGTCTTTGCGGTAGAAGAGGTTGTCGCAGTGGATCTTCTCTAT
>JAZQTO010000001.1:0-67281 GCA_045630805.1 Paludibacteraceae bacterium | reverse complement strand
TGCAGCAGCTACTATCACTCATCATCTCCTCAAACAATATTTTTAAATGTTCTCCGAACTGTTCTCTGAACCTAGCCTTTGGCTAATACCACTGAAACTACGCAAAGCGTATATTCATAGGATATGTTTTTGACGCATATGCCGCAGGCAGATGCACTAGATGTGTAAATGAGTTTATACATCACATGTACATTATGGGGTCCCCACGAACTTCGTGAGTGAGTGGGGAGAGCGGAGGCATCGGTCGCCTCAATGTTGACAGAGTCAACAGTCAATGCGATCCGATTACCGAACGCGAGCTTCACTATACATTAAGTTAAAAACAAATCCATAGAGGGAGAGTTGTTTCTCGCCAGGGGTGAGGATCTTGGATGTTTTGTTAAGGTAGCGTTTCCATGGACGCATGTAAATCTTGGTTAATACTGGGTCGTGAAGTACAGACCATGTGGCGTGCAATGCCAAAGTAAAACGATCTTGAGTAGTCATAGTTAATTAGTTAATAATTAATAGTTAATAGTTAATATTTCCGCAGATAAAATTGATTTTAATTGATTCCTCATTGATTTTAATTGTCTTCTAAAAATCCCCTTGTCGCCCCGGGATGTTGATCGGGGCGAAAGTTGTTGGTTAGAGTTGTCTATGTTGTTGTTTTATTTGATCCTTGACCATACATCCTAACAACCATACATCTATTTTATAAAACTTGTGTACGCACGTGTGTGTATTTTTAGAAAAGGTTGTAAGGTTGTTAGGTTGTTAGGTCTCGCTCTATCCTCTTAACTAATTTTATTTCGTCTGATTCACGTTGATAAACCATCCAACCTCTTACCATAGTTCCTGATATATACATCATTTTCTTAATATATCCTTTCTTACTTAACAACATACCTAATTGTCTGGTACTCATCGGTTTCTTGATACCACCGTAGGTTACTAGTTTGTCACTAATCTCTGCTGTAGTCATAAATTCTCCCTTACCTTCAGCAGGTATATCAAAGAGAATAGGCAAGAGTTGCTCCTCATTCTCCATAGCTCTAAACTCCTCGTTGTGCTTCTCCAGTTGCTCTATATCCTCCAAATCAAACCAGTAGATAAACCTACCACTCTCGATCAAGGCTTTGGCTTGGGCATAAATCAGCTCGTAGGGGAGCGTGATATGAAAGGGGTTTTGGATGCTCTCCACCTCAAATGGCAGCCATCGGCGGTTACCCGTCACATCGGTCAGAAACTCACGGTTATTGGTGCTCGCACAGAAACTCGCCAAACGCACACGGCGCTCTTTGAGACGCCCGTAGGCAGCACGCTCATTGACATCGGTAGAGGTGAGCAGGGACTTGACGATATTCATCTCACGACCGCAAATAGCATCTAACTCATCGATGTTAAGCATAGCGTTCTCACATAGACGCAAACGGTCATCTTTGCTGATTTGACCAGAGAGTGGCAGTTTGCTGCTGTATTCACGCAATGCAGGCGGAATAAGGTGATCCAACCATGTGGTCTTGAAGATACCCTGGCGGCCCACAAAAACGAGTACTGTGTGATTTACCACCTCATTTTTCATCCAACTCGCCACCATCGCTACAAACCACTTCTTGAAGCACTGACGCCAGTATGCGTTAGCTTCAGATCGCTCGCGTTGCTCGCTGTAGATCGTTTCGCTTGCGCTACACTGTGGATCGCATTGCTGAAGATCGCTCGTTGTACTCGCTGTAGAGAATAACATAGCATTATCTACAGGCGCAGCCGATCTTCCATCTACAGGCACTTGTGCCGATCTACAGCCTGAAGGGCGATCTGGTGCGCCACTGCGCACCTGGACTTGCTGCGCAAGCCAATCTATCCAATCGGGTTGATCTGGGGTGTAGGGAGGGAGTCCATCTAGCCATGCCCGTATAGGGTGTACTGATGGCACCATATCTGATTTGAGCGCAGTCCACATCTCACTAACGTTGATATTAACCTGCGATTCTGCCACACAATTACAGACCATCGTATTGATGTCTTTATCAGTGAGATTGCGCCATCGCTCCTGCCTCTCGCCTCCTCGCCTAATAGCCTCCTCGCCTGTGCTGTCCGCGCAGCGGATTTGCAACCGATCCGTCACGATGTCATGTCGTAGGTGTCCCCAGTTAAGGTAGTTTTGCTCCAGCCATTCGCAGGCTACCTGCTGCCGAAGCTCTTTGTCTTTCTTGCTCATTTTTTTTTATTAGTTAATAGTTAATATTTTCGATTTCTATTAACCGGCCGGGTTTTGAAATCCGGTGCAAAGGTACGATAAAAAAATAGGCGTGCCAATTCGTGACACGCCTATCTATAAAAGTGGAAAAAAGTGGTATAAACTTATATGGTTTTATGACTTGCAATAGTAATTTCCAAAGTCTTTGCGGTTAAAAAGTGCTTTGAAATTTCGCTCTATTCCTAGTTTCTTAATCCATGCATTGATGATGGATGCTTTGGTGGTATCGTCTTGTGTGTGCAGGTTGAATATTTCGCGTTGCTGATAGAGTTTGCGGCAAATAACAGACTTCTTATTAGAGGTAGCGAGTGCTTCTTTGATAAGCGTTTCTATCGCATCGCGATTTTGTTCGTTGGGTTTAAATATAAGTGCAGAAGTATCTGGCAGGGTAGTTGGTTCTGTAGGTTGGTCTTCATTGACGGGTACAACATCCTCGATGTGTTGGTTATTAGTGATGGGTGTACCATTGATGAAGGTGCAGTTTTCGTAGTGTGCGCCTTCGTAGTGATTGATAACTTGTGGATCTCCTTTGATGATAAGTGGCATAGTGGGGAATGTTTTAGAGGTTTTAGGGGTTTCAGAAGTTTTAGGGGTTTGTTCTAGTTCAACTTGTTCAGCGTTGGCTTTTTTGATGATCCGTCCGATATCGGAATCGATATTAAGCCATGTACTGATGTAATACCCATCCATATCTTCGAACACAGCAGGGTTTTTGCCATCGCGTTCCATGGTGTGCCATTTAGGTGGCACGAGTATAGCGAATGCTTTGCGGTAGTAAGGACATTCTATATCGTTGATATAGTGGATGATATCAAATGGAGAATCAGAGTGGCGCAACAAATCCTGAACCTCAAAATCGAGGTCCTCCTCTGTTGGGATATTGGGATAACCAATAGGGAATATGTTGCTAAGAGAGTTCATAGTGTTTGGTTCAAATTTTCTGCAAAGGTAAAATAAAAAAGTGAGATTACCAAATAAAAAAAACAAAAAAGTTTTCAACAATTGTTGATAAAGTTTGTAAGGATTAGAGGTGTAGGGAGTTGTCTTTTCCTAAAATAGGTTGACAGTTTGCCCTCGCTTCTACACCCTACACCCTTACACTCTACACTCTACACCCTACACTCTACACTCTACACTCTACACTGCGCCTCCAGCGCCCCACTCTGGTGTATCTTTTTCATTCCCACTAGTCTGTCCTGCCCTCGGTGGTGTTCCGCCGAGTATCCTGTGCTCCCTCCGTCTGTCCTGCCCTCGGCGGTGGTCCGCCGAGTATCCTGTATTCCTCCGTCTGTCAAGTGCTCGGCGTTAATTCGCCGAGCATTTCTCGCCTCTAAACCCTAAACTGTAGCGCTTTCAGCGCGTCCTCTAAACTGCGCTGCAAGCGCCCGCCTTTACACCTTACACTCTACACCAGAAGAGACGAGCCCTTGCTCGTCTCTTCTATTCCCCGCCTCATCGCCTAAAACGCCTCTCGTCTCATTCACACATTCACACATTCACACATCTGTGTGTACTGATTCCCTGTTTTGTTTGTTTATTATCTCGAATATTATTCGAGTACCCTTCGCCTATAACCTATAACCAATTTTGTTTGTCCATTTTCCCGAATAGTAACTGGTGACAAATTGTCACCGGTTGACCTGCATCTATCCCCTACGATCTACACCTCTTTTGTCATCTGATGCGTGGAGGTTGAGACAGGATTACTATTTCGCAGACTATAGTGCTTCCCCTCGCGTGACACTTGGCGAGAACCTTCAGTTTGAACTATCCGGAAATTCCGGATGGTTGCTCAATATTATCTACTATATATATTTTTTGCGAGGTATGTACATGAAATGCCATGTTTATGTACATAGGCACCTGAATCTACTTGGTATGTTTTGCCATCCAATGCAGTTGTTCGGAATTTCCGAACAACTGCTTTTTGACTTGCTCCTTTTTGTTGAGTTTGCTGCTTTTTTTGAGATGACCCCAAAAAGTTGGACAGATTAATAAATTTAGTTAACTATATTTTGAAAGTGAGTTCGGTAAAGTACTGGACTCATTTTTAATTTTAGTTTGATACGTTTATGATTGTAATATTTGATATATTTCTTAAGTGCTTGTTTAAATTCGTCTATATCTTCCCATTTGTTAGGATATAGTAACTCATTCTTCATTATGCCAAAAAAGTTTTCCATCATGGCATTATCCAAACAATTACCTTTGCGTGACATACTTTGTATGATGCCGTAGTGTTGGAGTAATTCTCGATATTTAATATGTTGATAATGCCACCCTTGATCAGAATGCATCAACATACCTTTGGTAGGAACCTGTTTGCGGAAAGCTTTCTGTAGCATATCAGTAACCATCTTCATGTTAGGACTGTCAGATATAGTATAACTAATAATCTCACCATTCCACATATCTAATATTGGTGACAAGTAACACTTCCTACCTTGTATGTCTATTTGTGTAATATCGGTAGCCCATTTTTGATTGGGGCCATCCGTCATAAAATTACGTTGCAATAGATTGGGAGCTATTCGTCCGACATCCCCCTTATATGAGCGATAATGTACCTTTCGTCGCCTAGCATATAAGTCCATTTCTGCCATTAGTTTGGCAATAGTTTTATGATTAATAGTATATCCTTCAGCGCGCAACTGCTCATATACACGTCGATAACCATAACGGCCATTATGCTCTGCAAAAATACGTGCTATTGATTTACGCAATAGGGCATATTTATCTTTACGATTCTTTATGCTATAATAGTATGTAGCACGAGCCATCCCCTTGACTTGTAGCAATATATCAAGGTTATGTTCTGGCTTTAATGTTTGGATGGCTTGCGCCCAATCTCTCGTAGTTGGCGCTCCTTTTCGTCCATTAAAGCCCTCACTTTTTTTAATAGTGCAACCTCTGCACGTAACCACTCATTTTCGTAACGTAAACGTTCTAACTCAGTTTGTGGCTCTTGTTTCTTTGGACGTCCCATACTTTTGATACTTAGATCTGGTTTAGTCATCGTGCGCAGAGCACCATAACCTCCCTGACGATAGATGCGTGTCCATAAGCATATCGAAGACTGAGATACATGGTAGTCTGAACTAACACGATGCAAAGGTATACCTTTTTCAGCATATGCGCAAACAATTTTGCATTTTTCTTCAAAATTCGCACGTATATTAGGACGTTTTTCTAAACCTTTACTTCCTTCACGTTGGTATTTATACAACCATTCTGATATGTAACTAGAATTAATTCCTAATTGACGACCTACACATCTAGGACTAAGACCTTCTAGACATTTTTTAACAGCAAGCAGCCGTTCTTCTAATGAATGTTTCTTATACATAAATAAAAACCTAAAAGTTTTTTGTCTAACTTTTGGGGTTCACTTCATTTTGTGAGAAAAAAGGAGCAAGCTATGTGTAAGTATATTAGGTATGTGTGAGTATGTGTAGGTGTGTGAGGATATGTGTGGGTATGTGAGGAGGGGATAGGTAATTATAAATTTGCTTCTCGGTGTGGAGATGGAGGGATTATATCATATCAATCAGCAGTTGTCGGAGTTGTTGGCTTGTATCTTTGTTGGATGATGGGGTGATTTTTCTTGTCATATTGGAGAGAAAAGTGGATATGAATTGGTTTTTATGGGGTATGGGGGAGTTGGGTTTTAGAGAGTAATAGGAGAATTGGAAACTCTAAAAACGTCCCACATTTGTTCCATAAATGTCCTATAAATGTCCCGAATATGTCCCATATCTGTCCTATAAATGTCCCGTATCTGTCCTCTGGACTTTGCATAATGCTTCATTGAAGAGTATGTGCATTAAAATCTTACATTTTATAACATGACAGGTAGAACGTGTTAAATTTTTCGCGTTTTTTTAACATGACCCCATAAATATGTTACATTTTTTCGTTATTTTTACCATGAACAGATTCTATGCTATCTGCTTCAGTATGCTTGGGACTTTCACTATATGATAAAAATAGGTCAACTAATAGCACATTTACATAGTAATTCTCCTTGCCTTTCTTTTGTTTTTGCAGTAATCCGAGCTCAACTATCGTATTCAAATAGCGTGATGCAGTCTGTCGAGTTACTTGTAGGTTTTTCTCAATGTGTTCAATTTTGGTGTACGGATGATAAAATAAACCATTCAATAATTCATGGTTATATTTAGTTCCAAAGACAGGTCTTAGAGTTCGTTTGAACCTATCCATCAATGTGCCTATATGCTTGATCAGATTGATTGTATCTTGTGCCGTTTGCTCAACACCTTTTAACATGAATAATATCCATTCTTCCCACTGTTTTGCATTATCGGTATTCTTATCTCTGATAGCTTGAATTAGTTGATAATATTCTTGTTTATTATGCGTGATGTATCGACTAAGATATAATATTGGAAGCTCCAACAAATCTGCAATAACTAGATATAGAATATTGATAATACGTCCTGTTCTGCCATTGCCATCATAGAATGGATGGATACTCTCAAATTGATGATGAATGATAGCCATCTTGATAAGTGGATCTAACGAAGACAATTGCTCATCATTGATGAATTGCTCTAAGTTGGCCATATACTTTTCGATGACTACTTTGTCTTGAGGTGGAGTGTATACTACAACTCCATCAGAACTGCGTTTTAGTTGAGTACCAGGAGTGCTTCTAAATCCCGCAGAATTTGCTTCTAATATCTGCTGAATGCGTTTAATATCATTTAGAGTAAGGATATTTTTGTTTCGCACAAGATGGAATCCTTCAGAAATAGCTTCTCTGTATAGAAGAACTTCTTTAGTCGCTGCACTGATGATATCATATGGTATTTCCATACCAGCACGATATAAGTCATCTTGTGTGGTGACGATATTTTCAACTTCGGAACTATCTTTGGCTTCTTGAAGCGTTAGCGAGCTTATTAAAATCTGCTCGTTAGGTATAGTCAATGCAACACCCTTAAGTTCTGCCAACTTACGGTTAGCACGATTTACTTGGCGCAGAATCTCCTTAGTTTCCAAATCGTAGGATAAGGGCAGCGTTGGTATTATATATTCACTCATGACAAAGGGTTATTAATTAGTTGATAAAACAGATCTATATATTCCATAATATGTTGATTTTACTAGTTTTATTTCAGTTTTATTTCAGTTGTATACGTTTTGAATACAACTCAAGATCTTTTGTTTAGCGATTATATATTTTCAATTTTCTTATCTCACTTCGGTTGAACGATCTTTTCGCGGCAAAGGTAGTATATTAAACTGCTATTTCTTGTCAGGAAGGAAAGAAAAATGCAAATAAATTGGTTTTTATGGTTTTTTGTAGTTAATCACGAGTGCTGTTTTCTTTCTCATTGCAAAGGTACAATTTTTATTTGATTACTGCAAGTTTTTAAGATTTATTTGCTCGGAGCTTGTAATATATTTCTAAAATGTTTATTTTTTTCTTCATTCAATAAATCAATCTCACCATTTGAACCACTCAGCACTTCATCATAACATATTTTTAACCGAAAAATCATTGGTAATATGACACTTTTATCATGGTTGATATAATTTTCGATATCACCACGGCCTTTAGGTATTCGATAACCTTTTGATGAACTCGCTAATATAACTCCCTTATCACGCAAATGTCCTATAATTTTGTTTCTAAAAGTTTGATCCGTCTTTATTACAAAACCATTATCTAGTAAAAAATTTTTCAGTTCTTTTGTTGAAATATAAGACCTTGTTGAGTTACTCTTAAATCTAAATAATAAATAATTAAGAACAAGATATTGCATTTTACAATTATCATCCGATTTATTTTCTAATTCATTTAAAACAGACATCGCTTTACGATAACATATTTCCATTATTTGAGGATCGTATACACCTGATTTTAATGTTTTAGTATCTTCTAACATATCCTCAAAATTTCTTGGAAAATGTTTAATCATATTTACTTTATGATTTATAAAATCCACATAATTATTCCCTTCTGCAAGTAACATTTTCTTACGATCAAAATCATATGCAACTGAACCAGATATTAAATCTGCGACTTGGATCAAAACATCTTGTTTACTATTTGCAAGATGGAAATGGCTTTCGTCAAATAGAGACAATTGTGTTGCTTTGGCTTTTCTTTTTACATATGATATAAAAGAATCAATAAAATCATTTTTTCCAAGTTCATCTGCACAGATTTCTATTTTGCTATAACTATTTCGCAAAGTAGAATACAGATGTTCATTAAGAAATTTGTAAAAAACAGATTTAGATTTCTTTAATCCTCCATTTTCAAAAATCATTTCTTTATCCACTACCAAAATAATGTATCTTATCGGTAGTTCTAAAATTTTTGATAAAATAATTTTCCGACGACTATGGTTTTTCCCGATACTAGACGATTTAATTTCACCCTTTTGAAAATATCTTTTTCTTATTTCATCAATGGATGTTATTACATATTCTTTTTCTCTTTCATTTACTATTGCCGCAGTAATAATGAAATGGGTTGATACATTATCTTTATCGTAATCAAATCCATATGCTCCATATTCATCAATATATGCATATATTTTATCCATACTCTTATTACAGAATTTAAGTTATCTATTTGACCACTTCTGTTTCCTCTCTTTACTATTTTGGTAAACTTCGAAAGTATCTTTATTTACAAAAATAGCTTTCATATGCAAAGTATCTTGATTTTCTATTTTTATTTCATCAATAAACCAACATGCTTTTTCTGCTAACCCAAAGTGCTGGCGTACCATAGAAACAAATTCATTATTAGAGAATACCCTACCACTATACGCTCGATATGAAATTTTAGGGCTGTACTTTAAATGCCTTCTTCCATAGTGAGAATCAGAATCTTCCTTCAAGATAACCATAGTAAAAGGGTAGTCGATTTTTTCTCCGTTTACATAAACGTTATTAAATACAGAAGCTAATTGTACGATGGACGTTTCTGATCCTTTAACAATATTTCCACCTTTACCCAAAGGAAGAAATACTTGCCTTAAATCTACAGCATTATACAACATACCTACGATGATTTCTTCAAAACCTTCGCGCACAAATTTATATTCTGGACTATTTTGTCCAAATGAAGTACCCCATGGAGGCGTACCAGTGCCTTCGATTAGTTCAAAACCAAAAGCAAAAGATGCTAAATCTAATTTCATAGTTGTTTAAATATATGTTTAATTAATATACCAACAAGGTTAACATCCCATCCATTTCCTGCACGAGCAGAAATTTGAGTATAGTTCAAGGTTTCTGGAAATTTTATCTCTTTTTTATTAGGGGTCATTTTAAATCCCATCAACCTAAATTGTTCATCTATTGATAGCTTACGGATTCTTAATACTCCATTCCTTCTTGGTTCAATGATACGTGTGATGTTATGACTAGGTTCTGTTATGGTATTACACAAACCATTAGTTTTAATTTTATGATTATATACATCAAAACACAATGGTTCATTAACACTAAAATTATGACATCCATGTTTTGCATGCGAATCTCTAAAACGCCTTACTTGTGCGTCTGTTAAATAAACAGATGCTGGAGGTTCTTGATCTAAAAATTCATGCAATCTAGGAGGGGTATACTCTTCTTCCATAGGTGGTATTAAACTGAATTCTGCAGGTAGTTTTCCCTTATATGCAAAAATCCACAATCGCTCTCTATTTTGGGGTATACCATAATTCATAGTATTTAAGACTTCCATTCTTATGTCATACTCATTTCCCAATCCTGCGGTTAATGCATCACGAGTTTTCTTGAATTTAGCAGATTTGAATCCTTTGACATTCTCTAGTAAAATATATTGAGGCTTTTTTATTCTACAAATGCGTATGATTTCGTATATCAAAGTACCTCTTCCTAATTTGTCTTCTTCTCCTAATTGTAACCCAGCAGAGGAGAATGGTTGGCAAGGAAAACCGCCTGTGAACATATCAAAATCAGGCAAGTACGCACTATCATTCTCTAATTCATCCGCAATGGTTTTTATATCACCATAATTTTTGATTTTTGGAAAATTCGTTTCCAGAATCTGAATTGCGCTTGAATCTATTTCCGAGAAACCAACTACTTTATGTTTTATACCAGACCGCTTAAGTCCAAATGATGCTCCTCCATATCCTGCAAAAGCTTCAAATACTGTTATTTTTTTTGATTTTTTACCCATTTTAATATCGATCAATTATCACCAAACCCTAAGTCTTGTGCAGAACGAAGAATGCGTTCACAATCTTCTGCTAATTTCAATTTAATTTCAGAACCTCGTTCGATAGCTACAGCAATATGGTCTATCTTCTTTTTCTCCATAATTGAGAAAACACCTTTTCCTTCTGTCTTATTCCATTCTGATAGTTTCTTCCAGAATTCTGCACCTCTATCAATACTCTTATTTATAACCTCTTTTTGTTCTTCTGTTACTTGCAAATTAGCATTATCATCAACAAGTACGCTATCAGGAATTGTGATTGCAAGAGTCTTGTTTTGAATATTATTCCAGAATTCTGGCTTTTTAGATTCTGTCTGTGGGTTCTTGCCACTATCACTACCAATCAAACGAATGTGGTCTGATACAGCCTTTATACATTCTTTAATAACTTCAACAAGATCACTCTGTACATGTTGATTTTCCCAAATGTATTTAAGATCTAAACGTCTTTGAGAACGTAGAGCTAATAATGCTAATGTGTAGTTTGCAATAATAGAGGCATGTCCTTTATTACCTTCCATTTTAAGTAATGCGTCAACCTTTTTATATATAATAGATTTAGCAATTATTTCGTGGAAATAATTTTCATCAACAACGAATGTTTGGTCTTTTATTATTTTCCAGAATTTATCAAAACAAACCTCACCACCTTTACAAGCTTCAAAAGGCTTATCCATCCATGCCATCTCAAGTTTTGCCACATCCATCTTGTTGAATCTTTGATTTTGTGGGCGCTCTTCTTCAAATTTCTTTGCTTTATTAGTACCAGCACCACCTACTTCGCCTTTCTCTGTAAGGAATTGTCCACGCAAGCGCTCGAAATACCACAAAGTATGTTTGACAGGAGTCCATTCTTTTCGAGACATCGTTTCTAATTGTAACATAAATGGTGCATTAGCAGAAAGATCAGATTCCTTGATGGAATTTTGGGAGTTAGCGTATTTAGCAATATTACCGATTAGTACAGGTTGCTTACTTTCTAATTTAGGTGGAAGTTCAGAAATCTTAACAGATACAAATGCTTTCGATAAATTCTCGATACTATCTTTTGATTTTCTGTACGCGTTATAAATCGTTGATGTAGTTTGTCCTCCGTTTACAATATGCCAATTGCGAATTTTTGTAATATATCTTTTTCCGCTATCTTCATCGACCTTCACCTCTACTGAGGCTGCTGTACTAGAAATACCATTGTTGTAGGAGAAAAATAATTCTGGTTCCTCACTAATTGTATCTGCCATCTTTTTGTTGACTTTGATTTTGCCTCCTAAGAAGTTACGTACGTTTTTGTCAATAAGTTTTACTTTGTATTTATGGTATATTTTAGCTAAAGTCAAAGCTGGCATAATTGTTAGATATGACTTTATATTATTAACCTCATCTAACACCTCAATACAATCTAACTTGGTCTGATACTCAGAATCAAGCTCTATGAGCATTTCTTGATTATTTTGTTTGGCTTTCTCTGCCTTTAGAACTTCATTCATATCCCAGAAATGGTATTCTACAGTCAAAGGGTGTCCTTTAGGTGTGATTTCGCCATCGGAGATATCTAGTACTTCATTTGGATTAGAAAAACCATTAGAGAGAACAAAGATACGAACAAGATCAAATTTCTTTTTAGTGTATTCCTCTTTAATCATATCCATAACGTCTGCAGCATCTGGATTTGTGGTTCGGATTCTTTTCGCTTCGTTTCCCTCTACTGCAGCATACAAGAATTTTAAAAGATCATTAACGGTTCTTTGGGCTGTACTTTTGGCTAGTGTAGGATTTTGTCCCTCGTAGTGTACGGTACCGAACAAATCAAGTATGCCAGATGACTCACTAAAGTCAAATGCGTTTATCTTATATCTTCCTGAGTATTTCTCAATTGCGGGATCACTAGCACATTCGCATATTTCAGGTGCTAAAGCTTCGCCATTAGCTACGATATATTCAATAATTGATTTTGTAAGTTCAGTTTCGCAAGAAGTTTGATTTTCTTCCGCTGACATTTGAACGATTTCCATGAATTCATTCAAAAACAATTTTTCATCTTGTGTCATAGTTATGTATATTTATAAGTTTAACATTCTTCTATTAATTTGCATAATTCACTTAGTGTCATATCGTATATGCATGCAATTTTTAACAATGCATCTATTGTAGGCATAGACATCCCATTTTCAAGCTTGTTGTAATACCTTAAACTCAATCCTGATTCGTTAGCAATGTCGTTTTGAGTAAGTTTTACATCAGCTTCAACTGATTTTTGATGCCTTAGTCCACGAAGAACAATTCCGACATCTTTTTTCAATCTTACTTTTGTTTTCATATATAAGTATTCTAAAAATTTGTTGCAAAGGTAGTATAAATTCAAAACATCTACAAGGAACTATAGTACACAATATGTTTAACGTATTGATTATCAATATGCCAATATGTTATTTAATAAGCACTTTAGTGCACTTTCAGTACTCTAATACATAAATATACGCCAAAAACTATGTATGAAAGATTCTTTTAAGGGACGCTATATTATGGAGTGTAGAAGCTAGAGATAAAACACAAACAGGCACACCTTGCGCGTGCCTGTGCATATCTATAGAATTGGTATAGAGGACAATAATTCTCCCTAGCACTCAAGAAAACAATATACAAACCGTAAGAAACCTCACCTTATCACACTTTCACATAAAAAAGAGTGAAATACTCTTTTTTAGTTTTAGTGGACTGACCCAAGATCTACAGTTTAATGTTTAAAGGCGAAGGGAAGGCTGCGCAGTAGCGATATAAAAGAAGGAAATAGTATGAAGTAAATGCCATTTAGGAGAAAAATCGGGATTTCCGATTTTTCTGAGTTGCCGAGGATTACTCGGATACTGAAGTGGGTATTTCCATTTTGGAAAGTACCACTTTATAACTGCGCAAATTTAAAGTTGCACTTTAAGATTGCGCAAATTGGAGAGCACGAAGTGCCTGATTAGAGGCAAGAAAAAAGAGCATTTCCACCCGAAATGCTCTTTTTAGGCTATAGGCAAGAGGCGTGATTAACGCACTTGGGTGAGGGATTTCACGTGGGCGTTGAAAGCGTCCTTCTTGAGCAAGTCCTCGAGGGTGAGGTGCATGCGGTAGTTCCAGAAATGCTCTGGGTTACTTGGCAAGTTGATACGCTCAGCGTGTTGGTCAGCCAAACGAATATCACCATCAATAGCAAACCAGTCTTGCAATGGGAGAATCACCCACATAGCTGGACTATACATGTGCTGATTAACGATGAATTCGGCAATTTCTGGCGTCATCTCCTGTGGAGCTTCACCCCACCAGCCCATCTGTTCGTTGTAGAACTTCTGAGTGACTTGGCGGTCCTCCTCCCACCAAGCACGAACAGGGTTCATGTCGTGGGTACCGATGGTACAAACGCTATGGTAAGGAGCGTCCGCTGGGTGAGCGAAAGCTACGGTTGGGTCCTTAGGCATGCGTTGGATCTCGAGCGAGAGGATCTGCAATTGGTTCATGACATCAGGCACACAGGTAGGCACCATACCGAGGTCCTCGCCGCAGCAGAGCATATCGGTAGAAGCGATGAGTGTAGGCAACTTCTTGAGTGCAGACTCGCGCCAGAAAGAAGTGTGGCGGTGGTAGAAGTAGTCGTTGTGGATGTCAGCCAAGAGTTGGCGTTGGTCCGCATAGAGCTCTTGGTAGTTGTGTGACTGGTAGAGCGCGATGCGTGGGTGGAGCATCGATGGGTTCTTCTGGTCACGCACGAAGAGCACCTCGCAATGGAGATACAAGAGTCCGTTGAGGACATTGTCGATATTGCAGTTGTTCTCGTGAGCAGCACGGTTCTCAGGGTTGAGGAAGAACTGTTGCACCTTGCGTTGGGTGTCGAGATGCTCAGGGAAGAAGTAGATGTATCCGTCGTTGGTAAGGAGGAAGTTGTTCTTCACATACTCGGTATCGTAGCCGAAGGTGTCGCCCAAGAAGTTAGCACGGATATATGGCTTGGTGAGGCGATCCTCATCGAGCTTCACGCCCATGTTCCAGAGGTCTTGGAGCGAATAAGGCATAGCAGGAGAGAAGTGACCGCAGAGGCCCCAAACATCCGATTTGCGCATTTGCCAGATACGGAAGAAGCCCAGGATGTGGTCCACACGATATGCGTCGAAGTAGTCCGCCATCTTGGTGAAACGGAACTTCCACCATTGGTAGTCGTCTTGAGCCATGACATCCCAGTTGTAGGTAGGGAAGCCCCAGTTCTGACCGCGTGCGTCGAAGTCATCGGGTGGCGCACCTGCGGAAGCAGAGAGGTTGAAGAGGTGTGGGTCGGTGGAAGCGTCCACAGAGTCAGGAGAGATACCGATAGGAATATCGCCCTTGAATGCCACGCCTACAGAGTGTGCGTAGTCCACTGCCTCGCGGAGCTGTTTGTCCGCATGGAACTGGAGGTAGCAGTAGAAGTCCTTAGGTTGTTTGTCGCGCTTAGAGAGGAACTCTGCGTAAGGCAAGAGCCAGCCCTCGTTGGCAGCGAGGAAAGTCTTGTACTCATCAGAAGCGAAGAGAGTAGCTTTGTCGGCCTTGTAGAGGGACTTGAAGTACTTCATCTTCTCGTCGTAAACGCATTGGTAGTCCGCAATGGTCTTGGCGTTGAACTCCTCTTGTGTCTTGCGATACTTCTTGAGTTGGGTAGGAGTGAGGGTGCCCATCTTCTCGATATTGAGGTAGATTGGGTGGAGCGCAAAGACGCTAACTGCGTTGTAAGGATATGAGTCGAGGTTGTTGTGACGGAGGGTAGTGTCGTTGATTGGGAGGGTTTGGATCATCTTTTGACCTGTGAGTACAGCCCAATCAGCGAGGAGCTTGAGGTCTTGGAACTCACCAATACCGAAGCCATTCTCTGAGCGGAGAGAGAAGACAGGCACAGCTACGCCAGCGCCCTTCCAGTTGGCTTGGGTGTAGCGGAAAGGAGAGTCGGAGATGACATAGTGCTTAGCGCGTTGTACATCCCAGATCTTGCGGTTCTCGCCCCACTCCATGTCCACGATGTCGCCAGACTTGAGGTCGTAGATGACATACTTGTACTCCACTACAGAGCCGAGTTTGGCGTGGAAAGTGACGGTCCATTCAGGGTTGTAGTTGTGGCTATTGGCGATAGGCAATTGGCTATTGGTGAGAGGGAGTTTTTTGGTGCGATCCCACTCGCCGAGGGCGGCGATATTACCCATGATAGCCACACCCTGATGACGCTCGAGGCGAGGTACAGAGACCTTGAGGGTGATGTTGCCAGTAGCTTTCTTAGCGGCTACAGGCGCACGGTGTGCGAAGAGCACTTGGCTGAAGACCTTAGAAGCGAAGAGCGATTGAGATTTGTCTTGCCAAAGGTCGCGGAGCACGATATTGCCAGGTTGGCACTCGAGGAGGTGAGGCATAGACTCACGGCGGAGGATATTGCCTTGTTCGTCGAGGACTACATAGCAGTAAGAGATGTACTTATGGATGTCGCTGAGGGTGACTTGTGCTGACCACTCAGAGTTGCCGTGGCAGTCCATAGGGAGCGTCACAGGCGATGCGGTAGTTATGTCCGCATCCGCAGCATAGAGAACAGCAAGCTGTTGTCCCCATTGCGCTTGGTAGTTGATTGTGAAATGAAGTGTCATATGTTGTATAAGTTTTAAAAGTTTCAAAAGTTTCACGCAGCAGCTAGCTGCTGTTTTATTAGATCGCTTCGCTGTAGATCACTTTGTTGTAGATCGTTCGCGTTGCTCACTGTAGATCGCTTCGCTTGAAGACTTCTGGGAGTCCACAGGCGCTTGCGCCGATCTACAGCCCTAAAGGCGATCTACCATCTACAGGGCCTTGCCCGATCTTCCACCACGATAAAGGATGGAGCCGATGAGCATAGGCAGAACGGTGTTGATGAGCCAGATGAGTGCGACCGCAAGGGCAATGCCGGCTGTGTTCGGGCTGAAGACACCGAAGATGATGAGCGACCAAGTGCCACGGATGGCGATATTAGCCGCAGGTATGGATGGGAAGATAGCCACCACCATGTAGTAGAATGGGATGGCAATCATGTATTGCACGAGGGTCATGTCCACGCCGCAGAAATGGAGCGTGAGGGCGAGTTGGAGTGCCCAGATGATATAGCGGAGCATAGACCATGCGATGGTCTTCATGAAGAGCGGATAGGACATATGCGAGAGCGCAAGGGAGAGTTGACGCATTTGGGTGTTGTGCCACTCGTGGCGAGAAAGGTAGCGCACGAGGTGAGGCAAGAAACTGAGCAAGAGCACCAAGACGATGAACGCTACCGCGAAATACTGCATCGGGATAGCAGGATGGTAGCTGACAAAGAGCCATGTGGCAGGAATGCCGAAGATGAGTTCGACAACGAGCAGCGCCACCGTGCCGACAAGACCGAGACCAACGGCTGCGGAGAAATTGCTCTTATCCTTGAGGAGCATAGCACGAGCGGGATAATCACCTGCGTGGTATGGCGTGATGAATGCGCCCACATAGCCGTAATAGACTTGGCGTTGAGCCCCCCAGATGGTCATGGGTTCGGTTTTGCGAAGCAGCAGACGCCATTTGCCCGCTTCTGCTACGACATTGAGAGGCATGAGCAGAAGGGTGGCAATAAGAGTGAGCCACAGACCAATATTGCTGGTGCGAAAGGCGCTGAGAAAAGATGAATAATCGTCAAAAATGACGAGACGATATGCCAAATAACCATACGCCGCAAGGATGAGCAGCGTATTGAAAATACGGAGGTATGGTTTGTTTGGTTTCATTTTCGGGTGCAAAGATAATAAAAAAATATGTATTAAACAAATTTTTTTTAGTATGTCGTAATTTTTTCGTACTTTTGCAGGCGAAATGAATGCGATAAGACGAATATTTATGTTTTTTGGACTGTGTGTAGCAATGGCTACACTTGGTCAAGATATTCGTGTAGAGGATGTGTTGGAGGATATCTTCAACCAGTTGTCGGAGGATGGCGATTTGGCGTATGAAGACATAGAAGAAGAGCTATTGAGCATAGCCGAAAATCCGATGGATTTGAATAAGGTTACGGGCGAGGAATTAAGTCGGTTAATGTTCCTAAGCGACGAGCAGATAGATGCTATATTGATGTATCAGTATCAGCATGGTTTTAAGGAGTTGTACGAATTGCAACTGATTGATTGTCTGAAGGATTATGAGATACGGAATTTGTTGCCATTTGTGAAAGTAAGAGGCGAAGAGGCTATTAGGCAAGAGGCGAAAGGCAAGGAAATGTATTTTCGGGAGGTGTTTCACTATGCCAAGCATGAGATGACGCTAAGGGTGGATGCGCGAAATATGGAGGATTTTGATGGTGATCCGATGTATGGAAAGTTGAGGTATCGATTTAATTACCAAAATCGTGTGCAGGCTGGGGTGACAGCCATGATGGCAACTGGCGATGGGCAATTGGCAATGGGCGAGAGATGGGACTATGGTGGATATATTCAGTTGAAGGATGTTGGATCTATGAAAACGGTTGTGGTAGGTAATTATCAGGCGAGTTTTGGTTATGGATTGGTGGTTGGAAGTCCGTTCAAAAGGGGGAAAAGTGCCTATATTCAGTCCACAGCTACTACGGATGAGGGTCTAAAGAAATTTAGCTCTGTGGGCGACAATTATAATTATTTTCATGGTGTAGGCGCAACGGCTCGAGTGAAATGGGCAGATTTGAGTGCTTTTTACTCGTTGCGCCAAGGTAAGGAAGATGCATGGAATCATGTGGTGGGTGTGAATGCGACGGCAAGATGGAGGAAGTTGAAAGTAGGTGTGACTGGAATAGAGGAGTTTAAAGGTGATAGGTTAAAGGTTAAAGGCAATGGTGCGATGGGAGCGAATGTGCGGTATAATTGGGGCAAGGTGGATGTGTGGGGCGAGGTGGCAGCATCGCATACAGAGCAATGGGGATGGGGAACGATAATGGGAGTGAGAGTAAATCCAATTAGTGACCTCAATCTGCTAGCGATTTATCGGTATTATTCGCCAGAATATGAGAATATATATGCTAATGCATTGTCTTCAAAAACAAGGGTTTATAATGAGCATGGTGGATATCTAGGAGTGGAGTATAATAGGCTGAGAAACTGGCAGTTGTCCATCTTTGGTGATGTATGGAAAGAGGGATACGAGACCATGGCACAAGCGGATTTTGTTTCGCAAAAAGATTATAAAATGCATATGCGTCTCAGGGCTAAAAGCAAGAACGAGATAGATACCTATTCGGCGCGTTGGAATGGTGCGTGGGAGTTAGGAGAGTGGAAACTGAAGACGCAAGTAGATGCGAATATGGTGTATGCCAAAGAGAAATGGAGTTATGGTTTTTCTGTTTTTCAAGATGTGGAGTATCGCTTTGTAAAAGTGCCTATTGTGCTGCAATTTAGGGCACAGGCGTTTGATGCTAGGGAATGGAATAATAGGGTGTATATGTACGAGAATGATGTATTGTACGCGTACTCGATCCCCTTTGTGTATGGTTTGGGAGGACGGTTTTGGTTGAATGCACGTTACAAGATTAATGATACGTTTGCGGTATATCTGCGTGTAAGTGAAACGGTGTATCAAGGAGCATGGGCGGCGGCGCATGACAAGAAGCATACACGCACAGATGTGCATGCATTGTTGAGGGTAAAATTGTAGTTTTGAAATGGTTTTTAGGTAAAAAAAACGGAATATTAGGTACAAAATACGAAAAAAAGCGAAAAAAATGTCGTATTTTTTGGTGGTTTCAAATATTTGTTGTACCTTTGCAGCCGCTTTTGAGCAATGGCGGGATAGCTCAGCTGGTTAGAGCGCATGATTCATAATCATGAGGTCCCCAGTTCAATCCTGGGTCCCGCTACAAAAAAGAAATCAGACACTTAGGTAAATCCCTGAATGTCTGATTTTTTTATTCAACCACCAACAAAACCACCAACATTTTTCTTATTTTCCTTCTAACCACTCTTCTAATAGACTTACACTTATGCGAAGTGCGCAACCTTTTCCTTCTTGTTTGCATGGGTAAAAATTATGTTTTTCTCTCCATTTTTTATCCTTAACAGATTTTACTCCTTTAAAGTTGTATTTTGCAATAAGTTCTTCATAACTGATATATTCTCCAAGAGAATTATTATCTTCTTGAGTTACTATCTCTCTTTTTTCTTGCTTTTCATAATTTAGAATTTCTAAAAATTTATTGTAGTAAAATTCTTTAGCATTGCGAATTTCGTATAGAGTTTGATACCAATCTGCTTCTTCTTGTAGATATGGACTAATCATTGCGTCATGTTGCATATTTTGCACCGTCTCAAGATACATAGGAAGATATGCATCTAGCATTACCATATAATCTTCCAATTGCTTTTCTGTTGCGAACAAATAAAGTTCATTAGTTAGTGCGGTCATATCTGCTGTAGAATATAATTCATTGATATATTTCGTATATGCATCAGCAGAATAATAACCATTAAAACATTTCTCCTTATCGTTAATTTCAATCCGAATTAACTCCTTTAAAAACTCTTGCATATTATTCTTTGTCTAATACTTTTCTATTATCATCATATATCTCCTGTAGTAGATTATGTAAATCTACCTGACAGTTTATTTCAAATGGTTCTCCTTTATAAACAAGAATACCATACAAATCTTTTTGCTTATCTTGCTCAGGTTTCTTGAATAGTTCAGGAACTGACACATCGAGTGCCTCTGCCACCGCTGCCAATGTTGAATATTGAGGATTTCCACCCGATAGAACTCTTGATAATGCTTCACGTGCCATTCCAATTCGCTCTGCAAGTTCTGCTATCGTCATCCCTTTTGCCTTTAACAGTTGTTTTACGCACAAATCGTCATGCGTAAGATTTTTCTTATAATATTCCTTCATGTTGTATGTGATGTTAAAAATCACGGCAAAATTACTACTTTTTTTTCAAATATACAACATAAATCACAAAAAGTGATTTATTTTTGCATTTTTTCGTAAAAATATTTGCACATGTCAGAAAAAATGTGTACCTTTGCATCACATTTAAAAATAACATGTGATTTATCATTACACAAAAAACAAAAATTATGATTAGAACAGTTGGAACATATCATTTTGGACGCTCGTATAACAAGTGGGGGATTTGGCAGGTTGAATATGTAAGCGAGGATGGACGTTCTTCAAGTAGTCGAAAAGTAGAGAATTGCGACACCGCAGAACAGGCGTACCGTAGAATATACCAATTGAATGGTTGGGGGCAACCAAAATACATTCCAACATGGATGACTCAACAATAAGAATATTAACCAAAAAACAACATACAATTATGACAACTCTTGCAACTATCAGCACCACAGGCATGAACATGATGACCATTAACAACATGACTGCAACTCGCATGGCAACTATTCTTGACCGTACCCAAGATGCTATTATGGCGGTTGGCAAGGCAATGATGATTGAGAACTTGAAAACCAAAATGGCGAATGGTATCGCACACTTCGCATTCAAGAAAAAAGATGGTTCTATTCGTGAGGCATGGGGTACAATCCAAGAAAATATTGCCGCAGCGAAGACTAATGGAAACGGAGTCAGTCGTGAGGATTATGCTACATGTGCGTTCATAGATGTAGAAGATGGAATGAAATGGAAATCGTTTCGTTGGGAATCCCTTTATTGGGTTGAGTAATAGATGCAAACTCTTAAAAATAGATTATAAGATTATGAACGTGGTTTTACTATGTAGGGTGAGCACCAATCACCAAGATTATAATCGTCAAATTAACGAACTTACCGAGTATAGCAATAAGCAAGGATGGAATATCTGTAAGGTGTTTGCGAATAAAGTAAGTGGTGCAAAGACACTTGAAGAACGTACAGAAATTCAAGATATGATTACATACGTGCGCGCGCATGACATAGATAAGGTAGTTGTATTGGAAATTTCACGTTTGGGACGCAATACGCTTGAAGCGTTGAAGGTAATTCAGATGTTGAATGATGAGGGGATTTGCCTATATGTCAAGAATTACAATTTGGAGACCATCGTGAATGGCAAAATCAACCCTGTTGCAAGTTTGATTTGTACAATTCTGCTTGAAATTGCAAGTATGGAACGTCTAACAATCGTAGAAAGAATGACAAGTGGGCGCAATCAGTACATTGCAAAGTGCCGTGCAGAAGGCAAGAAAATGGGAAGACCTGAGACTTATAAGAAATCTGATGAGACTTATAAGGAGCAATACGCCAAAGATATTAGTCTGTTGAAGAAGGGAATAAGTTTAAGGAATGTAAGTTCTATAACAGGTACATCAATTATGACATTACGAAAAATTAAATGTAAATTTATTAATTAAAGTCTTCTAAGTTATTCATTTTTTATTGTAGACATAATTATAGATGTATTAATAATATATTGCTGATAAACAGATGTTTATGGATTTGTGTTTAATAAAAAAAGCAATTATATACACTACTTTTTTCAAAAAACTCTTGTGTATGTGCGATTTTTTTTGTACCTTTGCATTGCTTTTCGAAAAAGCGGAAATATTTTTTGTCGGAATAAAACCAGCAAAAGACGTAGTGTGTTGTTACGGTCTAACGATGTACAGATTTGCCTTTTGGGCATTATCTGTATTTTTTTTCGCCTTTTTCGAAAGTAGTAGTAAAAATTTATGACTATGATAAAAACCAATATAATTCACATTGCAACAAATAATAGTACTTGCAATGGCGCGTGCCAAAGTGCTGTGGCGAAGGTCAGCACAGAGTTTATTAACACTAAAAAAATCAACTATTAAACTATGAAAACTCCAAGTGTTTTTAGTAAAAACCTAAAAAATGGTTGTGTCAATTATGAGATGTTAGGAGCATGTATCTACTCCTTTAACAAACGCGCGAAGAATTTTCGAGATAATATCCGAGACCTTGTGCAGCGTAGGCGATATGCTTCATGGTGGGAGAAGGAATACATTCAACAATCGATAGATTCAGCATCCGAGAAAAGAGATGAGTATTATGGTTATAAAGATTATTTCTTAGCATTATTGAAACCGTGTGAGATACACAAAGTAAGAAGATGGAACGAACGCTTAGAGGAAGTGTTCAATGAATATTATTTGTACTACAAGATACACGATTATAGTTTTCATCATCCGATTGCCGAGAATGAAATAAATGATTACAACTTGGAAGTTGTTGAATTGCCGATAGATTTCTCTACAGAAGGAGCATATATAGACGATTTAATTTCGGTTCAATTCGCCAAAAAGGTTTATCAAGGATTGAAGAATGGAAGTCTGCAACTCGTAGCATAAATATAGAATGAAATTTAAATGTATAAATAATATTATGTATACTCAAGCACAAGCAACTTTAGTATGGAAACCTTATAAGAGAGGACAACACAGTTCTATCAAATTGAGAATAACTTTCAAACGCGAGAACAAAATATATGCAACCCGTAGCAAAGAGATTTTTTCTAAAGAAGAATTTGAAAATAAAAGACTTAAGAAGACGAGAGAGGCATTAGAAATTGCAGAAATAGATTGTGCTATTGCTAATTCTATCTGTGAAGAACTTGGACTTGATTTTTCTTTCGCCAAATTTAAGGTTATTTACGATGAAAAAGTTAACGGAAAAATTGTAACGACAGAGCGAGTTCAAGTAGAATCCTTATTGGATATGTATCGTGCAGAAAAACAATGTAAAGCGAACACGATAGAAAGTTACGCTACTGCTGTTAATTGGGTTAAAAAGTATAACTCTTTGCTAACAGTTCAGGATATAACGCCTGAAATAGTAGGAAGTTTGGTAAATTATATTAAAAAGCAATATAGAACAACACACTTTCAAGAAATATCCCCAAATACTTTAGGTATGTATTTGAGAGGGTTGAAGGCGTTATTTCAATATGCTGTAGAGAACAACATAATCCAAGAAAATCCGTTTATGAAAGTTAGGATAAAGCAAGTAGAACGAAGCAAACGAGCGTTAGATATTGAAGTATGGTGCAAGGTTTTGGAATATACGCCAACAGAGAAATTAACGCAATTTGCACATGATTTTATTAGGTTGTCCTTCGCGATGTGTGGAGCGAATATGGCAGATATTTTATCACTAACGAACCGTTCTATCAAAGGGGACATAATTACGTTTGTACGAGCCAAAACGGAACGGGTAGATACTAATGTTGGTATACCTTTTACTACAGAACTTAGAACGCTTTTATTAAAATATGGTGTAATTAACCCCAAGAAACCTAATGCGTATATATTACCATTCTATGCTCAGGAGATGACAGAGCAAGAAAAATCATATAAACGAAGCGATATACTTAAAAAAATTAATAAGGGCATTAGATTAATTTGTAGAGAATTGGATATTGAACCATTTACCACATATAATATTCGACATACCTTCGCTGCATATTCGGTTGAATATAATATTCCTGCCGAACAATTAATGATGTTACTCGGACACAAAAACATAACAACAACTCAGGTATACTTGAAATCCATAACGAATAATTTAATGGAGAAAACAACTGACTTCATATCTGAGATGTTAAATAGTCATCAAAGGAAAGCACTTAAATAGTGCTTTTTTTTAAACGCTCTTCGAGGGAATATTCGACCAATACTCCTTCATTTTCATTGATTGATTTTGTCTTGTTCTGTGTTGCTCCGCTACGGTCTTATTTGCGTGATATTTCTTCATACCATTGCTTATTTTTTGCTTCGTTAAGTCGGATAATTCTCTATATGCTCTCATAGTTTATTTAGTTTGTTTAATATAAATAGTTTACCTTTTAAAAAAAATAAAAATTTTCTGAAAAATTTTTTTGTCCAACAAGGGGAATGCTATCTATACTACCGCCCCCCCCTAAGTTTTGGGGTGGGTTTCACACGGTCTTTGCGGTAGAAATGAGGTAGGAAGGTATAAAAAAATAACATATCTGACAGTCTTATTCGTGTATATTTGATGTTTGTTTTAAATTAATTATTGTTGAATAATTACATATAATCCTCTGTTCATCAATACATTATAAAGAAAAATATTTGTATTTTTTATTTATATATAAGAAGGTGTATTTTTTTTAATATATTTTATTTAATTATTTTAAATGTGTTTTTTTACTTTATTTTTTTAATTTAAAAGTTGCTATATTTGGATGTACTCAGCGATATTGTTGAGCAACATTAAAAAACTAATATATGCACATAACAATTAGTAAAGCAAATTATGAAAGTAAACCAAAAACTTACAACACAATTAAATTAATTAAAAGTGAAATAACAGATGTCAAAGACCTCAGAAGACTTATTCGTAATGGTTACGGTATCTGTTCATGTAATCTTACATCAATGAATAATGAGTTAGGATTTCAGGAGAAAAAGAAGGAGAACTTCGCTTATTCACACCTCCTTGTATTCGATATTGATGAAGAAAAATCTATTACACCTTCCAATTTCTTCTTCGAAATGCCACAAAAAGACAGACCATCGTACTTATATACCTCGTACAGACATTCTAATGAGCAGATGAAGTACCACATTGTATATTTATATAATGAGAAAATTGAGAATCTTGAACAATACCAAGCAGAGTACGACAGAAGAAGTAGACAAATCCAACAAGTATTTCCTACTATAAAGTTCGATAATTCTTGCAGGTCAGGTGTACAGTACCTTAATGGAAGCAACATTCAATTAGATGATTACGAGGATTATATATCAGACAATGTGTTTACACCAATCAAATTAGACGAGACGAACTTGTGTCCCAAGACAAATAAAGATATAAAAGAGAAGAATCATTTTAATGCTATGGGACAGGTAACTCTAAGTCTTAGCAATGACTTCTTAAATGACTTAAAATCACTAAATTATAACAAACTTATTGATAAATATAAAGAAAATTATCAACATATTACGGAATCCATCGTAGACTATAATCAAGAAGTAAATGGAATAAGATTTGCTCTATTGGATGAAGACTATGCTACAATACAACGTAAATGGGAAAGAGATGCAAGTGGTAAACATATCATCAAAAAAACAAAAATAGGACATCGAAGACACACACTATTTAGGAATGGTTGTCTTATAAGGAAAATATGGTTAAACGAGGGATATATTATTACGGATGAACATCTTTTATTTTGCTTAGTATGTGAATATCAATTCACTATGGAGCATGATGATAAGGAGAATCCAATGCTATGGCAGGAAATAGTTGATATTGCTATAGGGGTACAACAGGCAGATATTAGCGGGTACAAGAACAAGCAAAAGACTAAGATTGACCCTTCACAGAAGGGGGAAATTAACTTGAAATCAGCAAGTAAGAAGGTACAGGGGTCTTTAACGGAACAATTAGTGTTACAACATTGTGACATTACAAAGTCTGTGCGTGAGAATGTAAATATACTGAAGGAAAAAGGGATTAAAATTAGTAAAAGTACTATCCATCGATACATTAATAAATTGATAAACAAACAATAAGGAAAGCGGTTATGTCTTCCTTATTGTTAATCTTTGCCATTGATATAATTACAAATATCTATCAGAGTATTAAGATTATTTGTGCCTTTGATGATAGTTCCTTCCTTTCATCATCAACTTTGCCCCATTTACACGCTGCGAAGTCCACCCCATATCAGTATAAATACGGTTCAACGATAAAAAAGAATTTGAAATAGTATAAGTTTCTATATTACATTTAATCAGGGAAAGAGGGAAAATGCTCTCTTTCTTTGATTTTTATTTGCTCATGTCAGATTTTTATAGTATCTTTGCACCACAAATCAAACGACAACTGCCTATGGTAAAATAAACAACAACTACATAAACATATAAAGCATTTGCTTTATTAAGGGATTCTTTCAATCATCCACAACATTGTAAAGTACTCTTCCTATAATATCGCGAATGTTCGCACCTTTGGTGTGGACTTTCTGTATATATTGGAGAGTATGGGAGTGGATGCCCGAAAGAACTAATATTTGCAAAAGTTCACACTTTTTTTGTGCATTTATATTAACAATCTTAAAATTTCAAACGTATGAAAACAAAAATTTCTTTGATGATGTTGCTATTGGCAGCATGGTTATTAGTTGGTTGTGAAGGTCAGAACGAACCAACAAGTGAAGGAGGTGGTAGTGTTGAAAGCACAGAGATTGCTTCTGTCAATAAAAAAATAAATTATTATGGAACTATTTACGAAGTTATTTTGAAAGATGGCAACCGAATGTATTTCGGCATTAAAAATGACAAAGAGGTTAGAATGGGATGTTGGAGTTATTTCTATGATGGATGTGAGGATGAATATGAGACATATGCCCCTTACGAATACAAAGGTCATTTGGTTATCCCAGAAAAAATTACATTGGAAGGAAAGGAATACCTAGTCACTGAATTGTATGATATGGCAGAGGTTATCCTTAGTTCTGAATCTTCTGCTCTCAGCGGTTCAGATGTAAATGAAAACTATCACAGGAGTGAATATTATGTCACACATCCAAATACAACTTTGCAGTCCGTAGTTATTCCCAATACCATAAAAAAAATAACAAGTGGTTGTTTTGCTGGTTGCACCGCCCTGCAATCAGTTAAATTTGAAAAAGGAAGTCCAGTTACAGAATTACCAGAAAGAGCGTTTTTATGTTGTTCGTCATTGGAAGAGGTTATTTTACCAGAGAACTTAGCAGTTTTAGATGGTTTTATTAATGGTCCCTTCATTTGCTGTACTTCACTGAAAAGCATTAATCTACCAGAAACAGTGACGGAAATAGGAAACAAGGCATTTCTCGGATGTACATCACTGGAAAATATCAATCTGGAAAATGTCAAAACTATTGGAGATAATGCTTTCATGGAGTGTACTGCGTTGAAAAAATTGAATATGAATAATGTAGACACTATCAATGCCAGTGCCTTCTATAAGTGTACTTCATTAGAAACTGTTACATTGGATAACTTGGAATTCTTAGGGCGAGAAGCATTCGATAGTTGTACATCATTGATAAGTGTTGTTGCAAATAAATTAGAGTTTTTAGACGAATATGCCTTCGTTGATTGTGCCAACCTCAGAAAGATAGAGTTTGTAGAACTAAGAAAGGGTATAATAAGTGGTACTTTTCATAAATGTACATCATTGGAGGAGGTAAAACTAGACAACTTGGAAGTCTTAGGAAAAAACGCATTCAATAGTTGCACAAGTCTTAAAAAGATTGAATTGCCAAGTATTAAATATTTAGGTATTGATGTGGAAGAGGATGAAGATGAAATATGGTGGTCCTCTGGAGATGCATTTGTGGATTGTCGTTCTATGGAAACAGTCGTGTTGGGAGAGTCATTAATTAAAACGAATAAAGGTAAGTTGTTTGAAAGATGTGATAATCTAAAAGATGTTTACTGCTATGCTGTCAATCCACCACTTTCTGTTGGTAATGATTATGATGATTTGGATTATCGTAAGTTTGTTGGAGATTTTATTCTCCATGTTCCTGCTGGCAGCATAGAGGCGTATAAAGAAACCAAATGGGGAGAGATTTATCAACTTCCTGAATACTCCGACGACTGGTATGAGTCTGTGGGTTATCGCACTATCGTTGCTATAGAGGAGTAATAGAACTAAGATAGGTGATTCCATTTAGAGAAAAAGGCCAGTAGTTATACTACCGGCTTTTTTCATAATAACCTATGAAAATAATATCAGACTGTTTGTTCATGCGGATAGTGCAAGTTTGCAACTACATATAATTAAGGTGTGAAAAATTATCGTGTCATATTGGGGGGAATACCCATTATACCACTCTTTGTGCTATTTTTAGTTTGTACTACTTTAAAATTTAACGATATTCGTTATTTATAACTAACATGTGTTGTCTTATCTTTTTATCTTAAAATATCATATTAGATAATTCAAACAAAAGTACAAGAAAAATCCTAACCACCAACAAAACCACCAACATTTTTCCTGAAAGTTTTCGAACAGAATCGAAGAAGACTTTATATATACTATGTAATCACTATGTTATAATAACAAAACAGAATGCTTTCTAATAAACTTGTGGTGATTCATAATCATGAGGTCCCCAGTTCAATCCTGGGTCCCGCTACAAAAAAGGATGACCATCGGTCATCCTTTTTTCATATCTATCACTTGGTTGTCTTCAACCACTCGAGGTAGTCAGTCAAAGTAAAATGCTGGCTGAGGATTTCGAAGTTGGTTTGCGTGATGCTAATGACTTGAATGTTATTAGTAATAATCTTTTGACTTATCTCAGGATTTTTGGTTAGGAGGTTGTGATACCATTCTGCCTCGTCTAGTTTTTCAAATCCAGATACGATCACAGCGCTTTGGTCTCTTGTGAAATTGAGTTCTTGCTTGAGATCAAAGTCTTTGATCATGAATTGCGAGAAGTTGAAGAGCGCAATATCGTAAAGGAGTTGGTTGAGTTGTTGCTCATCCTGGTTGATAACCAATAGCAACATTGCAGGGGTGTTGCGTGTTGGATCAAAGCTTACCTCTACGCTATCTGTGCTTTCTTGACTAGGTTCTGCGTTTCGTTTCGCTTGTAGGGAAGAGATATCTCCCACTTGGCTCTCTGCACCTTGTCCCATGAGTGCAAGCATATCCTTGGCCATGGATGCTAGTTCGCTATCAGGGTAGCGAGTAACCATGTCTTGCAACTGAATAACGAAGGCATCTTGTCCATCGGTCTTGGCCACGGCAATCGCATTGAGGAAGAGGAATCGAGGCATGAGCGGAGAGAGTGGATAATTGGTTTCTGCGTATGTCTTATTCTCTTTGACAACAGTAAATTGATTTTGGCTATATGCAGTATAGGTTTGTTCGTAGAGCGAGTCTTGTTCTACGGACATGCGACGGAGTTTATTAAAGTAATCAGGTTGACTCACGATATAAGCCTCGTTGGTACCAGGGAATAGTCGCATAATGTCTTGTCTATACTGTTCCGCAGCAATCATATCATTGGTTTTGAGCGCGGTAAGGTATTGCATATAGTAGAGATCAACTAGGAGTTTATGGTTAGGGAACCGTTTGCAGAATTCTCTGAATGTTTCGTCGCTGAGTTCTTGGTCTCCTACACGGTCGCGATAGATATATACCATATTATATAATGCAGCAGCAATCAGTTCGTTGGACTGAATGATATCCGCATCCGTTTTAGGAATCTGTTGGAGATAGTATTCTGGTTTGTGGTCATCGGTCTCCACAGCCGCTTGGTCGCCATCTTCTGTGGCTAGAGAATCGGTTGGTAACTCCTCATCTTCCGTATCGTCGTCAAATGCCGAACTACTCATAGCTTTGCTCAGACGACGCCAGTTGTCTTCAAGTGGGCGGTTGCCCCATTGTGTACGGAAGGTCTGTTGGCCAGAGCGTAGGAGTTGTGGGTTATAGAAATACCAGTCTCTGCTTTGTGCGCCGCCACCAAGCATATTGGAAGTATTGACACTACGTGGTCCAACGCCATTGGCGGCATCGCGTGCGGCTTGCTCCTCTTTCTCTTTGGTTTCCTCTTCAGCACGAATAAGGCGTGCGATGATAGAGTCCACGACCACTCGTTGTTCTGCTTCTGTGAGTTTGGATAGTGCTTGTAGAGAGTCTTGCAATTGTACCACGGAATACTCGACAACCAATTCATCAAGAGTCTCTGAACGGCGTTGAATGCGGGCATATTGCTCGCTCTCGGCAGAGAGGATTTGGGTGGCCTCTTTGTAGTAAGGACTAGCTTTGATATAGTCTCGTTGTTCGTAATAGATGTCTCCTGCTATAACGAGAACGTTGGCTTTGTCTAGTCCGTTTTGTGTGCTACTTTCAATAGCCTGGGTGTAATATTCGAGTGCTTTGGTGGTGTCTTTTTGTGTGAGATAGACACTACCGATAGCGCCATAAATCTGGTCAAGTAGGTCTTTGTTTTTGTCCAATTTAGCCATTTTGCTGAGTATTTTGATGGCCTCTTTGGGTGAGTCGTTAAGTTCTGCTATATGCAAGCGAGCATTGAAATCCATCTCGTTGGATGGTTGCATCTTGATCACTTTTTCATATGCGCTTTTCGCTTGTTTGCGATCGCCTTGGAGTTGGTATAACTGTCCTAAAACAAATTGAAAACGAGGGCGATACATTTTTCTTTTCTCTTCGGGTAGAGCGATTTTGATAAATGGAATAGCCTCTTTGTATTGTTTGGTTTTGAGTTTGATATCCGCGCTCACAGCTGCGTACAAAGGTGCATGTTTGCGACTGAGGTTATCCTCTTGCACTTTGTTGAGCACATCTTCCGCCTCGTATAGCCAGCCCATTTCAGCATATGCTCTAGCTGTCCATAGTTGGCATTGTGCAACTATATTCGCATCGTTTGGGTAATGGCGAATGATATAGTTGAAGGTGCTGATGCTACCCAGGAACTCTCCTTTGTGGAATTCTGCTTTTGCTAGCATCATCCATGCGTTGTCCATTTGGTTATTGAATTCCTCTTGCTCCAACCATGCCGCGTATTTAGGGTTGTTGCGTTTTTTGTCGTAATTAACTTTAGGTCTAGCCTTTATGCTATGCAGTTTGATGCACTTGCGACATTTCTCTATCGTTTTATCCATTTGCGAAGTAGCTGCTTGTGCTGCTTCGTGGTTAGAAACAGGGTAGAGGTTGATTATAGAGGAGAAATCATCTTTGTTAGCCTCAATGATTGCTTGTTCTCCTTCAAGAAATGAAATCGCGCCATTGTGATAAATATTATACTTGGTTTGCATTTGATGAAACCCACGAGATAAAGCGGTGTTCTTCTTGGTAGAACAGGCTATCAAGCAACTCGCAAGTGCTAATAATATGGCATAGTTGTGTAACTTCATATCGATATATTATTTCGTTTCTAATCCTTTGATATGGCTTGGCGCCGCTATAAATTCTTTCAAGTAGAATGGTTCGTAGTATGCTACTTGTTTGATGTCCAACTGAGGCAACTGCTCAGCGAGCGCTCCCATATATTGAGCCTGTGGTAGAATACCATCTATAAAATGAGCATTGTCAGATTGAATGAAGTCTTTGCATTTGCTAGCTCCATTACCGAAAAAGCAGATTGTTTGTTCATTTAATTCGGTTTCAAAGGCGTGTTCATCAATAATTTTAGCCTCAATGTCCCTCGTGCGCGCGCATTCGCGTGTATATATAGAAGTGTACACTTCCATACGACGAGCATCCAGCATAGGGCATAATAGTGCATTTTGTGGAAGATGCTGAGTGACCGCGGCTGCACAGAGTATCTGCAATGTATCTACAGGGATAAGGGGAATATTCAGTCCATAGCATAATCCTTTGGCAAGGCTTGCTCCTATTCGTAATCCGGTATAACTGCCAGGTCCTTGTGATAGCGCTACTGCATCGATCTTCCAATTGTTGGATCTAGCTTCATTCATCAGTTCTTCTACGAACAAAGGCAGTTCGCTAGCATGATTGGCACCTGCAAGGTTTGCTCTAATAGCTTGTGCTTCTCCGTTTATGGTTATAGCTGCAGAACAACAGTTGGTAGATGTCTCTATACAAAGTATGGTCATAATGTTTCGTTGTTTAGAAATTTGAATTTCCTCATATCTCGATTGAACACGATCATGGCTATGATGACCGAAAGCGAATCGCTTATTGGCCAGCTCCACCACACGCCCCAAATGGGTGCTATGCCGAGCGATTCGAACAACAAAGGCAGACCTATGATAAGAGGTATGAGGAATAATACTTGTCTAGTTAAACTGAGGAAAATCGCTTTAGGAGCCATGCCGATAGAGGTGTAGAAGTTACCTGTAATCATTGGAAAACCAATAGCAAACATAACGGCAAGCATGATACGGGCTGGTGTGATAGATTGGGCAATGAGTACCTCATCATGCGTGAAGAGACGAATAAACCCTTCGGGCCATATCTCGCCAAAGAGGAAGAGAAAACTCATCACGCAAGTAGCGCAATAGACCGCCAACTTAAATGCCCTAAGCATACGATGATAGAGTTGTGCGCCATAGTTATATCCCACGATAGGTTGCATACCTTGTTGGATACCCATGACAATCATCACAAAGAAGAATATAAACCGATTGGTCATACCAAAAGTGGCAATCTCCATATCTCCACCATAGCGCAAGAGCTGGTTGTTGAGTACAATTACCACAAAGCATGCAGCCATATGCATAAGGAACGGAGCTGTGCCTATGCCTAAAGCACGCATGGTTATATCACGCTTGAGTCGCCAAATGCCACGATGGAAGTGAATAACCTCTTTGGGATTGAGGAAGATAATCAATTCTACAATGACCGATACCAATTGGGAGATGATTGTCGCTAATGCCGCTCCTCGTACACCCATGTCAAGCACAAAGATAAAGATAGGATCCAATGCCACATTGAGCGAAACGGCTAATATGGTGGCGTACATGGAAATACGCGGATGACCTACCGAGCGTAGCATACTATTTAGACCATAGTAGATATGGGTTAAGATGTTACCCCAAAGGATGATTTCCATATACTCGTGGGCATACGCAATGGTCGCATCACTTGCTCCGAAAGCATAGAGGATAGGGTCTAACCAAAACAATCCCACCACCATAATGATGGCGCCTAATATGACATTGAGAATGATTACATTGGCTAGAATATCATTGGCGGAGCGATAATCTTTCTCTCCTAGTTTGATGGCTACCAACGAACTTGCACCTACACCCACCAATGTGCCAAATGCAGCACAAATATCCATAAATGGTTTGGCTACGGTTAAGCCCGATAATGCGAGTGCGCCTACACCATGTCCTATAAAAATAGAGTCCACCATGTTATAGAGCGACATGGCAGTCATGGCGATGATGCCTGGCATAGCATACTTGAACAGCAGACTACGAATAGAGGCGGTGCCGAGTTCGGTTATTTGTTTTTGATTCATTATTACTTTAATAAAGTGTTACAGATCGCTGCGAACATCTGTGCAGCAGGGTGTCCATCTTGCATGGCGATAGGCATACCTTCGTCTCCACCTTCGCGGATGGATTGTACGAGAGGCACCTGACCTAGCAACGGGATATTCAACTCTTCTGCCAACTCTTTGCCACCATCTTTTCCGAAGATATAGTAGCGATTGTTAGGCAATTCAGCAGGAGTAAACCATGCCATATTCTCCACCAATCCTAGAACAGGGACATTGATTTTCTCGTTTTGGAACATATCCACTCCCTTGCGTGCATCTACTAGTGCTACGGGCTGAGGAGTAGTCACGACTATGGCACCCGTGAGCTGAAGGTGTTGCACGAGGCTCAAATGAATATCGCTTGTGCCTGGTGGCAAGTCAATCAAGAAGTAATCCAACTCGCCCCAATTGGCATCCAGAATGAGCTGTTTGATAGCATTGCTAGCCATACCTCCGCGCCACACTACCGCCTGCTGAGGGTCCACAAAGAAGCCGATTGACAGCATCTTCACACCATACTGCTCAATAGGTTCAATCAAGTTGCGACCGTTCACAGGAGTAGATACAGGACGACAACCTTCGGTATGAAACATCTTAGGAATAGAAGGACCATGAATATCGGCATCTAACAATCCCACTTTATACCCCATCTTTGCTAAGGTAATAGCCAAATTGGCAGATATGGTCGATTTGCCAACGCCTCCTTTGCCCGAGTGAATAGCAATCACCTGACTCGCACGTAGGTTCTCCACGGAGTCCGACTTCGGAGCCATGTTCTGCTTTACAAATTTCATATGTATATGTACCGCAGCATTCTCATCTACGTAGGTGTGGATGGCAGTTTCGGCGGCTTTGACCACCGACTTGCGAAATGGATCATTGTCTTTCTCAAAGATGATGGAGAAGGACACTTCCATACCCGAAATGCGGATATCATCCTCCAGCATTCCGCTTTCTATGAGATTCTTGCCCGTACCAGGGTAGCGGACATGCTCTAGTGCATCAATTATTTGTTGTGGATACATAGTTTCTTCCGTATGAACGATAATCGTCTTTTTCTATTTCTATATCTGGTTCTATGAGCGAGATGATTTGGGGTAGTTTCCAAGTGATATACTTGATGGTCAACCCACGATCCAACCATTGTTTCTCATAATGGGTTTGCAAGCATCTAGCTTCTTCTATTTTGGGGCTAGCATCTGCTTCGTAGAGATTATTGGTATTCACCACGATTGGATAGTTATTCTCTAGGACCATCGCTTCGGTATAGGTGTATAGGAACGGACTATCGGTTTTGAGATGAATCATACCATCTGGGCGTAACACTTGGCGATAGCGCTCCATAAAATAGGTAGATGTCAGTCGTTTAGTTACCTTCTTCATTTGTGGGTCAGGGAAGGTAATCCATATCTCATCTACTTCATCTTGTGCAAAAAATCGACATAGCATTTCTATGTTGGTTCTCAGGAATGCCACATTGCTTATGCCTTCCGTCTCGGCTTGCTTGGCACCTGCCCACATGCGAGCACCCTTGATGTCAATACCGATATAGTTTTTATTTGGATTACGTTTAGCCAATCCCACAGTATATTCGCCACGACCGCAACCCAACTCCAAAACGATAGGGTTGTCGTTCTTAAAATAATTCTCACGCCAATGCCCTGCCATCGCTAGCACAGCACTTGTCTCCACCTCCTGTGCTCCACATTGAAACACGTTGTGGAAGGTTTCCATTTCCGCAAATTTCTTTAACTTATTTTTGCTCATTTCGTATGATTTTTACGCCTACTTCTTTTATTCCAACCAATGTATCCTCACGCATTCCTTGTGTGATAGATATTTGATATTCTCCGCTATTGGCAAACTGATAACTATCGCTATAGAGTAGCGGCAACTCGTGTACTGTCAAGCCTCCTCCCAACCATTCGCCTCGCTCATTGGCCATATAACATTCGATGGTATCACGAGTGAGCAAAAGACTATCTTGCTCAATATCCACAAACAGCCAAAGGTTTTGATATGGATATACATCTGTGTGGCGAATCGTAATCAGCATCTGATAATCGGCTACGCTATCTGTGATAACAGGCTGATAACACAGACTTGAGTCTGCTTCCCAACCCACATTGGGCAGGGACTTGAAGACTGTATAGACAATATCGCCTTGACAACCGACAAACAGCAGACTAACTATTAGTATCAGAATGTTTCTTTTCATTGCCTCTATTGTGATGATGTTTGCGATCATGTCCTCGTCCTTGGCGATTGCCTGGATTATTCTTGTTTTTCTTCTTGTCAAAACGGGTCAAATCATCTTGGCCTACCACATTTTGGTAATCCACCTCTACGACTGGCATAGTTCCTTGTTTGCCACCCAAGGTGAGTGGTTTCTCGCCTCGGCGGTTCATGTCGATGATTTCTCTTGCTCGACTAGCAGGTATAGATTCCAAGTTAGCAGGATGATGGGCATCGGTAGAGTAGGTCGCTTCGCCCTTCAACGGATCGGTTGAGAACAAATACCAGGTTGCATCTTTCGTCTCTAACTGAATATTGCGTGATGGCATCTTCTTGACTGCCTCTTCATAAACAGGAGTCTCGTAGTTCAAACAACATTTCAGTTTGGCACATTGTCCCGCCAATTTCTGAGGGTTGAGAGACAAGTTCTGTATCCTTGCTGCGTTGGTTCCTACTGATGTAAATTGGGTCATCCAAGTGGAACAACACAATTCTCTACCACACGGACCAGTTCCGCCGATACGTCCTGCCTCTTGGCGAGCACCAATCTGCTTCATCTCAATACGAATACGGAAGGTCTCCGCATACACCTTGATGAGCTGACGAAAATCCACACGACCTTCAGCAATATAGTAGAATATCGCTTTGGTGCCATCGCCTTGATACTCCACGTCGCCAATCTTCATCTCCAGACCTAGTGACTTCGCCAACTGACGAGACTTAATCATCGTCTCTTGCTCTTTGGCGTGTGCCTCGGCGGCACGTTGTTTGTCTTCTTCGGTGGCGATACGGGTGATATTGCGTATCTCGTAGCGCTCAAGATTGATATTGCTCTTCTTGATTTGTACGGGTACCAATCTTCCCGTCAGAGTCACCTCGCCCATATCGTATCCTGGGTTGGCTTCCACAATCACCACCACGCCCTTCTCCAAGGGAAGATGATCAACATTATGGTAGTAGCCCTTGCGGGTGTTCTTAAATTGTACTTCTACCAAGTCCGTTTCCTCGCCAGCGCTAGGAATGTCACTCATCCAGTCCATCACAGGAAGCATGTGATGCGAATTGCGCTTACACGACTTCTCGGATATATGGCACGAACCATTATTTATCATAAAATCTTCTTTCATATATATTCTATATCACTAAATTCTAAACCCTAAACCCAAAACCCAAAACTACCTCTTCACCATCACAATCATCTGCAAGCACAGATCGAAGAAGATGATTTTAGCATTGCCGTTTTGACCTATTTGCACCTCTGCTTTGCCTAGTTCGTCCATCATCTTCTCTACATTGCCCTCGTGGATAAATGGCGCAAACTTACTCGAGAACTGCCTCTCCGCTGCGGTTTGATAATTCATCTCTGCGCATTGGAAATTGTAGATATAGTTCTCGCGAATCTGTTTCTGTGCATATTGCAAGAATGCTTTTTGTTTCTCACGTCCTTCCTTCGCATCCGCCATCGCCAAACTCCATTTGCGCAATTCCAACAATGCTCCGTAGTCTTTCTTTTGACCCACCAACCACGCATTGCGCATCAATGCCACAAAGTCATTAAAGAATCCCTCTTGCTCCTCGGTCGCGCTCGCTAATTTCTTGGCTACCAAATAACTACCATTCGCTATATGCGCCAAATCTTCGCCCATCTGCCTATCTTCCACTTCGCCTTGCTCCAACAACGCATTTGCTAGCACTTCTACACTCAAACGAGGTACGCGCACCTCCTGAGTACGCGACAAAATAGTACTCAATAACTGGTCTGGGTGTTCGCTAACTAATAAGAATAAGGTCTTGTGAGGAGGCTCCTCCAGTAGTTTCAATAACTTGTTGGCACAACTCCCATTCATCTTCTCGGGCTGCCAAATGATCATCACTTTGTATCCATCGCCAAAACTCTTCAACGATAACTTGCGCAAAATCTCACTACTCTCCTTCTCGTAAATCATCGCTTGCTTGGTCTCTGCTCCCATCTTCACACCCCAATCATCGCTGTCAAAATAACTGCTCTCCAATACCATCTCGCGCCACTTGTCCAGAAAATCATCACACACATCACCCGCATCACTTTTCACGATAGGAAAAGCAAAATGCAAATCAGGATGCTGCAACTTCTGATACTGCAAACAGGTAGGACAAACACCGCACGAATCCTCATCTGTCCTGTTGGGACAGTTCACGTACTGAGCATACGCCAAAGCCAATCCCATCTTGCCCACACCTCTCTCGCCTGTCAATAACTGAGCATGAGCAATACGACCCTCGCGAACACCCTGGCGAAGCTGACGCTTCACTTCTTCATGTCCTATGATTTCACGAAATAGCATACTTACACAATTTAGCCTGCAAAGGTACAAAAAAAATAGCACATTTGCAAGAATTTTCTGCTTTTTATTGAGAAATGATAGATGAAATCTATCCTCATGCCATTTCTTAGTCATCTTTTCCCCTCTTTTTCTTCTACCTTTTCCCCATCTTATTGCCCTCTGTCTTCATAGGGACTTCATCGGAACCTCATCGGAATCTCATCGGAATCTCATCGGAACTTTACAGATAGACAACCGATAGATCACTATGACTTCTCGCTGTCCAATTCCCATGATAACCAACCCACTTAACTACCACGAAAACACCACTTAGGCAAGATTTTTTGCTAAAAATTTGGTAGTATTAAAAAAAAGCAGTACCTTTGCACGCTTTTTCGTGAAAAAAGCATACCATTAATATTAACCCGGACACGCAACTCGTGTAGTTGTAGTCCACAAATCAAAACAAACAAATGGCAACAAAAATTCGTTTGGCTCGTCATGGTCACAAAGACTACGCTTACTACCACATCGTAGTAGCTGACAGCCGCTCGCCACGTGATGGCAAAATTATTGAGCGTATCGGTTCTTACAACCCAAACAACAACCCTGCTAAGGTAGATCTCAAGTTCGATCGCGCTTTGTACTGGGTAAACGTTGGTGCTCAACCTACTGACACTGTTCGCAACATCCTCTCTGGTGAGGGCGTTATGCTCATGAAGCACTTGAACGGTGGTGTAGCTAAGGGTGCATTCTCTGCTGAAGAGGCTCAAAAGCGTTTTGACGCTTGGAAAGCACAAAAGGATGCTAAGAATGGTAAGATCAGCCAAGCAGAAGCTGACAAGAAAGCTGCTGCTGCTAAAGCATTGCTCGCTCAAGAGGTAGAGACTAACAAGGCGAAAGCTGCTGAGGTAGCTAAGAAACGCCAAGAGGCTATTGACGCTCTCGCTGCTGCTGCAGTAGAAGCTGCTCAAGAGGCTGCTGCTGTTGAGACAGAGGCTGCTGAGTAATCATCCTCTTAATGATTAAACTAAAAGGAGTCCCCACGGACTCCTTTTTTTGTGTACATGATTGGGTCGCAAAGGTACAAAAAAATGAATAAAACCAAGAAAAATGAATAAAAATTTTGCCAAACAAAAAAATCATCGTACCTTTGCGAAGATTTTAGTGCTAGAATAATCCATGCTCAACGTATCCATTGTTTTATATCGTCCAGATTGGGAGCAAGTTAGTGCTCTGACTCATGCACTTTTGCGGTCGCAGCGGGTAAATCGAGTGTATTGGATTGATAACTCGCCTCAGACTGCGGAGCAACTTCCTTTGCAGTCAGAACGCATTCAATATCAGCATAATTCTACTAATCTTGGCTATGGTGCTGCTCACAATATCGCCATTCGAGAATCTATCTATGATAATATCCCTTTCCACTTGGTAATCAATCCAGACATTATCTTAGATACCAAAGAGTTAGACCGTATGTTGGATTTTGTTTCTCAAAACCCATTGGTGGGCTCTCTTATGCCCAAAGTGACTTATCCCAATGGTCAGTTGCAATATCTGTGCAAACTTCTTCCTACTCCTCTGGATGTTTTTGGAAGACGTTTTTTGCCTTCTGCTTGGATTGCCCAACGCAATCATCAATACGAGATGCGCGCTTCGGGCTATGATAAGATTATGAATATCCCTTACCTTAGCGGATGTTTCATGTTACTTAGAACAGAGGCGGTCAAACAGGTGCGACTTTTTGATGAACGTTTTTTTATGTATCCCGAGGATATGGATCTCACACGACGTATTCATCGCCACTACCTAACGGTCTATTTCCCACATGCCACCATTATCCATAATCACGAAAAAGCATCCTATAAGTCGCTCAAAATGTTATGGATACACATGGTCAATATGTGCCGTTACTTCAATAAATGGGGTTGGTTCCGCGACAAAGAACGCCAACTCTTCAACGATACCGCCATTCGCGAATATCTCTAACGCACAAAAGGGGCTACCGAAAGGTAGCCCCACTATATTGTGGTTTACAATAATTGCTTAGAGAGCGTTAGTGTGCAAAGCCAAGCTAGACTTCAAGTTAGCTGCTTTGTTGCGGTGAATGATGTTACGCTTAGCCAATTTGTCCAACAATGAGCTTACTTTTGGCAACAATTGCTCAGCAGCAGCTTTGTCGGTTGTTGCACGCAAAGCGCGAACAGCGTTACGAGCTGTCTTTGCGTAGTAGTGGTTGTGAGCTTTACGAGTTGCAGTTTGGCGAATACGCTTCAAAGATGATTTATGGTTTGCCATCTTAATAATAAATCTTAATAAATGTTACTATTCTTATGTTATCTTGTAGTGCCACGGGGAATCGAACCCCGCTTTAGAGAATGAAAATCTCTTGTCCTAACCGATAGACGATGGCACCATTTTCTCCACTATGGGCGAAAATCGGGTGCAAAGGTACTACAAAAAATGCAAATACGCAAATATTTTTAGAAAAAAATGTATTTTTGTATAAAAAAAGTGTGTATTTGCAGCATTTAGCGGACGTAGCTTCGGGGGAATTGCTAAAAAATGTGGTTTTAAAGGTCACATCACAAACCGCATTTTTTAGCAAGGCGGCGTCCGAAGATACTGCTGTTTCGCTAAATGAAAGGGCGTAGCCCGCATACAATACGCAAATATTTTCATTGAAAAAGCACATTTTTTCAAAAAAAATTGCATATTTCCACAGAAAATAGTACCTTTGTAGCCCGAAAACAACTGTTAAACAATGAATTTAAGAAATTTTACACTGTTTCTTGCTATCTTTTGTGCCACCTTCGTGACTATGGCACAAGAGCAAAAAAACTCCCTTCCTGATCTTTACACGGCAGAGCAAGGTTTTTTTGATCCAACTCGTAAAGCACAACAAGAGGAGTATAAGTTTGCTACCCCTTGGAGATTGGAGTTGGGATATGCCCAACTCAATCATCGTACCCAGGATACTTCCGCTGTCTATATGCACGGTGTCCGCTTAGGTGCTACTGTGGATTTTGTGCTACCTCGTAACTTTAGTATTCAAACAGGCGCGTTGCTTACCTTCACGTATGGTCGCAACAACCAACATTGGCCTATTAGCACGCCAGAGTTTGCACAGGTCAATGTTCTAAAGCATAATCTTCTACAACTACAACTCACCATCCCCGTGCGCGCGTACTATAATATTAAGGTGTGGAAAAAACTAAATGTTTTCTTCTATGCTGGACCACAACTCAATATTGGACTTACGAATTACGATATGCTCAAAACCAAAGTGGACCCTACCACCCTTGAATGGTTAAAAGAGCAAGGAATACCTACCACCCCTCATGATAGATATGTGACCAAAGAGTTGTACCGCACCAATATCCAATTCGGACTAGGTGGTGGATTGGAGTGGGATCGTTATCGCCTCCAAGCTGGCTACGACTTCGGACTCAACAATATTCTTCGAACATCTGTTTTGCCTAAGCAAAAGATGAACGAATGGGGATGGCTTTGCACCTTCTCCTACAAACTGTAATCCTATCGGGATATCCGAACATCTACCAATAAATGGCATAATACACCCTAAGTACAAGCCGAGTGCTTATGGGATATTAGCTAACTATATTATTAACTACAGGGGTGCCTCTCACGGCTGAGATTATACCCTTTGAACCTGGGCAGGTAATGCTGCTAAGGAAGTATGAAACACTTCACTATTTTTCTATCCGCCGCTTTGGCGGCAAGTGTCGTTGCATATGCGCAAACGGACACTATCCTCCTCACCAGACAACTGGATGAGGTCACTGTTAACGCGCCTGTAGCGCAAGTCACTAACAATCACACCGCTCTTACCAACGAGCAGCTCAACCAGAGCAACACGGGACAAAACCTCCCCTTCTTGCTCTCTTCTACACCTGCTCTCGTAGCGACTAGCGACGACGGACTAGGTATTGGTTACACCTATTTCCGTATTCGTGGTACCGATCACACCCGTATCAACATGACTCTCAACGACGTGCCGCTCAACGATAGCGAGAGCCAAACCGTCTTCTGGGTCAACATGACTGATATGGCAAGTAGCATGACCTCGCTCAATGTCCAACGTGGCGTAGGCACCTCTACCAACGGTAGCGCCTCCTTCGGCGCCAGCATCAATATGTCCACTTCGGCAAAGCCGACTAAACCCGCCGAAGGCGCTCAACCTGCGCAAAGCGCACACGACCGTAGCTCTGCTACCATCTCCTTCAACTGCGGCATGTACAACACCTTCCGTGAGATGATCAATGCCCACATCGTGCTACCTAACCATTGGCGTGCCAATGCTCGATTCTCCAAGGTCAATTCCGACGGTTTTCTCTACCGCACCGCCTCCGACCTCTACTCCTACTACGGCGACCTTGGTTGGTAT
The DNA here is from genome assembly GCA_045630805.1 of Paludibacteraceae bacterium. Classification (GTDB taxonomy): domain Bacteria; phylum Bacteroidota; class Bacteroidia; order Bacteroidales; family Paludibacteraceae; genus Colicola. The sequence goes on along the minus strand of JAZQTO010000001.1, from coordinate 24,908 downwards.
GGCGCTAAAACAGAAGTCGTTGGTCGCTTCTTTGGAGGTAGCGAGAAGACGGGCATGGGCTGGGACGGCGTGGACTACAACACCGCCTATGGCATCAACGGCGCCGACCGTCGCTACAACCCCGCAGGCGAATATACTACGACTGCCACCGACGGCTCCGACTCTACTGCCTACTACCCCAATCAAACCGACAATTATGCGCAACAACATGCCCAATTGTCTATCAACCACCGATTTACACCTCAATGGTCACTCTCTGCGACTGCCCATTATACCCACGGAGCAGGCTACTACGAGCAATACAAACGCAAAAAACTCTCCTACTGGGGCCTCCCATTCAACTCTCAACTCTCAACTCTCAACTCTCAACTCTCGCCTAACACCAAAGCCTACGGCATGTATCGCAAGCAACTCGACAACCATTTCTTTGGCGGTGTGCTTTCTGCGAAATACATCTCTGAGCCTGTTGATCTTCAGTTTGGTGGTGCTGCCAACTACTACCTAGGTGACCACTTTGGCACGCTCCATTACCTCGAAGATATCCCATTGCCAATATCCAATAGCCCATATCCTTACGAATATTACCGCAACAACGCCCGCAAGACAGACGCAAATATCTATGCCAAAGCCAACTGGCGCATTATCAACCGCGCTCAGGAGAAACTTTCGCTCTATGCCGATCTCCAATACCGCTATGTCCGCTACGAACGCAATGGTATGAACGACGAAGATATGACCGACCTCCCGCTACAAGTGGACTTCCATTTCTTCAACCCTAAAGCGGGCTTGACCTACCAAAACCGTGGTCACTTGCTCTCTGCTTCCTTCGCCATCGCTAACCGCGAACCTAGTCGCAACAACTACAAGGAGAATGTCGTCTATGATGCCACTACGGGCGAATACATGGGTCTGCCTCATGCCGAACGCCTCTATGACTACGAACTGGGTTATACCTACTCCCATCCTCGTTTTGCTGTGGGCGCCAACCTCTACTTCATGGACTATGACAACCAACTCGTGCTCACAGGCGAATACAATGATGTGGGTGCCTACAAGACCAAGAATGTCAAAGACTCCTACCGCATGGGAGCCGAAATTACGGCGGGTGTGAAGATTACAGATTGGCTGCGTTGGGACGCTAACCTCGTGGCATCACGTAACAAGATTCTCAACTATCACCAGTATATCGACCTCTATGACGACCAAGACAACTGGAATTGGGTAGGGCAGGATTCTGTGGTGGGTACTACCACTATTGCTTTTTCGCCAACCCTTACTGCTTCCTCGCTCTTTACTTTTGATGTGTCAGGTTTCACGGCTACTGTTCAGACGAATGTGGTAAGCAAGCAGTATTTGGATAATACCCAGGATGAGAACGCTATGCTCCGTGCATATTCCACCACGAACCTCAATCTCCAATACCTATTGCCAATCGCCAATCGCCGATACCCCGACATCCGCCTATTGTGCCAAATCAACAATATCTTCAACGCCAAGTATGCGAATAACGGTGGTGCTGAAGCAAGCCGCTTTATGGACGGCAGCCGTTGTTGCTGGTACTACGCCCAAGCGGGCATCAATGTCCACGCTGGCTTCTCCGTCACATTCTAACCCATCCGTCATTTTCTAACACACACATTTCTTACCTATATAAAAGAAGCTAGACCCCCGTCTAGCTTCTTTTTGTTCTCGCCTTTCGCCTTATTGCCTCATTGCCTTATCGCCTACAGAAAACTCCTTTGGCAGCGGTGCCTCAAATCGCACTTTCTTCTCCGTCATTGGGTGAATAAACTCCAGTGTACGGGCGTGCAAGCACAATCGGTCAATGGGTGAGTATTCATTGCCATGACCATATTTTCTGTCGCCCATCACGGGATGACCGATGCTCTGCATATGCACACGAATTTGGTTCGTGCGACCTGTCTCCAAGTTCAACTCAACGAGCGAGATCGGCATCTCTTTCTCGCCTTCGCCTATGGTTGTTGCGTTAATCACCTTGTAGTGTGTGACCGCTTTTTGTCCGCCATCATCTTTGGGCGACGAATATACCATGCCTGTATGTGGATCCTCTGTTAACCATGTAGTGATGGTTCCTTCTTTCTTTTCCAAATGTCCCTCCACTACAGCCACATAGGTGCGTTTGGTCACTAGTTGCTTCCAGTAGGTGCGCATATACTCTTGTAGTTCAGCAGATTTAGCAAACACCAACACACCACTTGTCTCGCGGTCAAGACGGTGTACTACATGCACGGTATTGCGATTCGATTGCTTACGCACATAGTCTTTGAGAATAGAGTAGGCAGTCATCTCGCTGCTCTTGGGGTTGTAAGGAACGGTGAGTAGTCCGTTTTTCTTCTCCACAATGATGAGGGCATTATCTTCGTAGATAACGCGCAGTTTAGGGTGACGGAGTTCAACGTTTCCGCGACCTTGTAGGATGTTGATCACATCGCCTGCTTTGAGCGGCGTGTCATGACGGGTTTGAATGCCTGCGTTCACAGTCACTCGTCGTTGACTAAGTAGCTGCTTCACGCTGGTGCGGGTCATTCCGCCTAGTTTAGCGAGTAGAAAAGGCATCAATTCGGTTGCTGCCTCCACTCTAAAAGATGTATCTTGTTTGCGTTTCATCGTTTAATCAGTAAATTCGGTGCAAAGGTACGACAAAAAATGCACATACGCAAGCGAAGCGAGCATTTTTAGACGAAAACCCCAAAGATATTAACTATCAATCGCTAGTCTTCACTATGAGATTAGTATGTGATTCATATCCCTTGCTTATCCCTTCTGTATCCTTTCGGTAACCCTTCGGAGTGGTAACGGGGTGGTATCGGGGAAATAAGTTGGAGTGATAAGTTATAAGTAATCTGTTAGAATCTTTAGAATACTTAGAAAATTTAGAAGTCAAACAAATTCTAGAAAATCTAAAAAATCTAATTTAAAAATTAAATTGGTGATATTGAAAATCAACAAGTTGACTCCGTGTGCGTTTTTCCCACGGACTTTCTGCGAACACATTCTCGGACATCCTCAAAAAGTCCGCAGAAATCCATTTTCAGCACCTTTCTCCCTGAAAATCAATGCACAATTCTTAATTAGATAGCATGTCGGAAGTGTCGTTTTGTCGGTTTGAAACCGTCAAAACCGACATTTCCGACACATGTCGTTTTCACCTATTCTCACTTGTAGTATTTTGTAGAAAAAAGTTTTCGCGTACCGAAAGTTGTGCCGCATTCCAGATTTGGTTTTATCCCCATTCTTTGGATTTTTAGACTATCGTATTGTTTTCTTACTAGTTAGCTAAAAGATAGATAGCATAATTAAACAAGAATCCCCACCTTGCCACTTTATCGCATTTTTTTGCTTTTTCTGGGAATTCTTCCTTCCATACGAGAGTGCAAATCCATCCCACAACAGGAAAAAGAAAGCATAAAATACCACACCCTATACTAATACGTTGCTCTTTTGTGGAGTTGGAGTCTAGGCATTCGCAATGAGCAAAAGCATCCTTTCCTATACTCGTTACACTCTCAGGGATAGTGATGGAGGTCAGAGATGAGCATTCATAGAAAGCATCATCTCCAATACTCGTGACACTATCGGGAATAACGATAGAAATCAAAGATGTGCAACGAGCGAAAGCCGCATCTCCAATACTTGTAACCCTATACGAAACTGTATCACTAACTACTGTATCTGGGATAACAACATCACCAGAATAGTCGCCTTCATTCCATATAACCTCTGCGGTCAATGTAGCGTTATCAAGACGATAATTGATGCCATTGATGATTTTTTCTTCCATAATGTATTCTAGTGGAATTTAGGGATGTATGAAAGGATGCTCTAGTGTATTTTGCACTTGGTAATCAGTAAAACATATCATTCATTTTCCAAAAATTATGGTACGTGCTTTTTTGTAGGCAGTAATATTTTCTAATAGGGTACGAACATGTATTGGTATCAAGATGTTTCCAAATATTATTACACTAGCTATCGCCCAACCATATCCTATGTCATTGCCAATTGAACACATAGAGATGGCAGTCAACCCTTCTGCAACAATAAGCAGAAATGGCCAAACATTATAGTTACATGCTACTTCTGCTAAAATTTTACCTGCACTATTGGTAAAAATTTCTACTAAGAGCGCTTTGCGTACTCCGAATAACGCAGCGAAGAAACCTCCTTTGGAAATACGGATATACTTGCCTTTCTCACCTTTTATGGCGGAGAGAAGTGTGTCACGTGGCACAATTTTTACATCATACCCTTCGTTTGTAAAGGCAACATAAATTTCGTTTGCCAAATAGTCTACCGTTCTCATGTCCGCTATTTGAGCGGTTCCACTACTTTGCGTATGCTGTTTAGCTTGTGCTTGTTGCTGTCTAAGTTGCTCTTGTGCCCGTTCTTCTTTTAATTTTTCCAACTGTTCGTTGTATGAAGATTTTAATGCTATAAACAGATCCTTGATTTTATCTATAAAAGAAACCGTATCTTTTATTGAGGTCTTTGTTTGAGATTTTTTTGTTTTTTCAGAGTTGTGATTCTCTGACTTAAATTTTGGCTCTGGATTAGATGGATTTTCAAATTCGTTTGCAATAATAGCAAGTGCGTATTTTTTTAGTCGAACTTGTTTAATTTTTCCTGTAATTTGGAGAGCTATTAAGCAAATGGGAATCAATAAGAATATATATATTAGTTGCATTCTCTCTATCATCACATATAAAAATAAATCCAATGAAATATACCAAAGAAGCCATAAGAAAGAACGTCCTCTGACTTTAATGCCCACAAGATTGGTTTCATCTATTTTCATTCTGAGTTTTATTGTGGTGTGCAACCCCAATAATGCTTTAAACAACCCTCCTTTAGATATCTTAATATTGATACCTTTCGTTGCATGTTTTTTTACAATAGTTTTATACTTTTCATAATTAAATCTACTTTGAATATATTCTACCAGTGTCTGCATTTTACTAGGATCTCCATGTATGTCTTTTGCCCTATGATTCACGATTCTATATCCATAACCTGCTGATGTTTTTAGTTCATGACGAATAAAAATAACCACAAAGAATATGAGTGAGAATAGACCAACTATGATAACAGCAAATCCCATTGTAGGTTCTCCTTCTATTGTCCTTATTTTACCAAAGCGATTCCAATCACGAGATAATCTGTATTTCCACAATGATTTACTAGGAACGTATAAGGTGATGTTAGACATTTCTTCTTTAGTGCCAAACACTTCAACCCAGTTAGATAATTTAGGTACATTTACAGATTCACAAACTACTTTTTTTAAGGAGCACCCTTCAAAAGCACTGGACCCTATCTCAGTTACACTATTAGGAATAGTAATGGATTCAAGCGAAGAACAACCCTTAAATGTTTCGTATACTATCTCAGTTACACTATTGGGAATAGTAATAGATTCGAGTGAAGAACAACCTTCAAAAGCACTGCCCCCAATCTCTGTTACACCATTAGGAATAGCAATGGATACAAGTGAAGAACAGCCTTCAAAAGCATACTCTCCTATCTCAGTTACACTATTGGGAATAGTAATAGATTCGAGTGAAGAACAACCTTTAAAGGCCTCGCCTCCTATCTCAGTTACACTATTTGGAATAGTAATGGATTTGAGTGCAGAACAGCCTTCAAAAGCACTCTGTCCTATTTCAGTTACACTATTGGGAATAATGGTGTTTTTACAACCAACAATAAGTTTGTTTCTAGTTGTTAATATTATTGCATTACAATTATCGCGACTATCATATATGTTATTATTTTTGGCTACTTTAATCGAAAATAAAGAACTACAGTATGTAAAAGGATTTGACAATATATTTTGGACAATGTTTTCATTACGGGCTTTAATTATAATTTTCATAATATCCGATTCCAACATCACAGCATCCGCATCAATGTACATTACACTACTGGGGATATTGATTGATTTAAGAGACGAACACCCTTCAAAAGCATTACTTCCTATGTGTGTAACACCATTGGGAATTCTTATTGATTTAAGATTTTCACATCCTTTAAACGCCTCTGATCCAATACAATTGATTTTTACCGATTCAATCTTTCCATCAATATTAAAAAGGCCACTCGAAGGTATAACAATTTTACCAAAATAACCTCCATCTATAGAATCATTATAAACTACTTTTGCCGTATAAGGTTTCTCATCAGTATTAATGCTGAACAGGAGGTCGTTGTTGCCAGCTAGTAAGGTTGTTGCTACAAGAGCAAGGAAAATGAATGTAATAATCTTCTTCATTGTTATTAATGTTTTGTGGGAAGTTGGCTCCAAACACCCCGTTGGTATAAATATAGAAAAAGCGTGGAACCTTCTAAACGCTTTTTAAATATGTCTTGAAAGCCGTGACTGGGGATTTGGTCAAATAGTTTGACCTTCCGAGAAGGAACATCTCCCACTTCCACAATTCAGGCGCAGAGCTTTTAGGTGCAAAGGTAATGATTTTTTATGAATTGTACAAGTATTTATTCAAAGAAATTTTTATTCCTTCACTTTTGTTCGTGCTACGATATGAATACTCAATTCATAAAGCAGGTATAGCGGTACTGTCACTAACAGCAAAGTGAAAATATCCGCAGTCGGGGTAATGACGGCTGACAAAATGGCTAATACGACTATCGCATGTTTGCGATATTGTACTAATAGCGGCTTGTCAATCAATCCCAATTTTGCCAAGAAATAGGCAATGATCGGTATCTCGAACAATATACCCATAAGCAATGATAACACCAAGAGTGTTGATATATACGACTTTAGCGCGATTTGATTAACTACGACCTCTTGCACTTGATAAGTACTTAAGAAGCGAAAGGCGAAAGGGAATATCACAAAATAGTTGAGCAATACGCCCATTGCAAACAATATCACCCCGAAGAATATCAGCATGATGGAGTAGCGTTTTTCTTGAGTGTATAACGCAGGTGCAATAAATCCGTATAGTTGAATGATCAAATAGGGAAATGCCACCAGCACACCCATGATGACTGCCACTTGCAGGTGTGTGGTGAATTGCGAGGCAAGTTCAGTATTGATAAAGTCTATAGAAAAATCTCCTGGGCATAGCGCAGGCATAGACAATCGCTCTGCCAACCAACACAATCCGCGATAGAGAATAAAGTCGGATTGTGAGGGAGCAAAAAGCACACTAAAGAGTGCATCCTTAAAGCAGAACGCAGCAATAGCACAAATGAGCCATACAGCCAAGCAACAGAAAACAACCTTTCGGAACACTTCGACATGTTCCCAAAAGGTCATTTTCTCTTCGTGATTATTCTCCATCTTTCTTTGGCGCTTCTTCGGTAGAAGGTTGTGGTTCGTCTGATGGGCGTTTAACCTCTTCTTCTATCTCGTTCATACCTTGTTTGAACATCTTAACGCCTTTACCCATTCCTTTCATTAGTTCAGGAATTTTCTTGCCTCCGAAAAGCAATAGCACGATGATGACTATAAAAATAATCTCAGGTGCACCAATCATTAGTAGTGTCATAGTTATTGTTATTTATTGCAGTTGCACTCATTGTTACAATTGAGGTATATCTCACAAGTGTCAAAATTGATTTCCCAATTTCCGCCTTCGCAAGATTCCCAATTGTATTTTTTAGCCATATCGTCCCACCATTGTTGGAACTTGCTGCCTGTTTCGCCCATGTCTTTTACGAGCTTTTCATATAATTCTACATTGTCCGCAGTAAGAATTTTTGCTAACTCGGTCAATCCGTTACGACGCTCAAACAGCGTTTGAATGGTGTTCTTTTCTTCGACAGTTACCTGTCCTACAAGTTTTTTCATGTTAAAATTCCTCCTTTACTTCAAATGGATCTAAATATGTGATTTCTTTTATCTCGTTGGTGACTTGATACCCCGCCTCTTTTAATTGTAATTGCAAGTCACGTGCAGCATTACGCTCAAGGTGCGAAATGATACATTGTTGGCGTGATGGGGTATTGCTGTCCCAAGTAAGTTTCTGATTAAGCCAAATACAGCGATTGCAATGGTATGCATCACAAATACGACAAAGTGGCGCATGGTCAAGTTGCAAGAGTTGTTTGTTTGGAATGTCAATCCCTCTCTCTAAATCTCCTACACTACGCGAAGCATCTTTGGTTTTATGATTCATGCGATTGCTAATACCCATTTGCTCATCGTAATAGAACGCAGGGCAAAGATAGAACTTGCCATTAGGCGCAAGTGTAATATTGCCAACACCTGCTTCGCAGTTGTGCATTTCGGTGAGTTGCAAACGGTCAGTAAGGATATTGAGTTGTGGATTCTTTGCCTGCTTATAGAGATTGAGCAAAACGGCATTGAGCGTTGCCAATGCTTTTTTGTAATCCTCAATCTGTTCATCAGTAAATGATTCAATATCCGTCAAGCAAATATTAAGGCGCGTAGTTTGTGGCAAGAGAACTGCAATGTTGTATTGCTTCGCGATAAATTCGGCAATAGTCAAGCGCAATACGAGATTGTCGGTATCCGAAGTGGTTGGCACATAATCAAGCACTTGCACATCTCTTCCAATCTTCACATGGTCAATCGTCTCAATGAGTTCGTTGTATTCCGAAGGGAGTTCGTAGTTGGGATATACAAACTGAATCATCAAGTTTTGTTTCATGCCAAAGAGGATAGCTTTACGCAATGTTTCTAAAGGCATCAAGTTTCGCTCTATGAGCGGATTATTGGCATGGCAGTAAGCCACGCTAGTGTCATCCAATAGGATAACCAAATATTGCATATATGGTTTCATGGCTTAGCAGATGATATCGTTTGACTGTTTCTTATTCTGTTCAAACTCTTCGCGTTTACCTTCTAATTCCAATTTGCGGTAGAGTTTGTTCCAATAATAATTATTGGCACGCACGCGCGCTTTGTGCATTTTGCAAATAGCTGTTGCACGTTCATATACGGTATGCGTTTTTGCCGCATCAAAGTTTTCACCTTGACACCATGCGCAACCATCAGCCACTTCACAATCTACGCACTCGGTTAAGGATTGAGTACAACGGTCCAGCGTAAGAAATGGACGCAGTTTATTGTTGTCTATGCCATCGTGTATATTACCGATAATCCATGCTTCTTTATCGCGCAAAGAATATTGCGCAAAGCGAGTACAAGGATAGAAATTACCAGCGGCATCAATAGATAGCATCTTACCAGCTCCACACCAGTTTTGATTTTGATACTTACAATCCATTGGTTTACCAATATTTTCCATAAAGAATGAGCAAGCATAATCTTTGTAGAGATCTTTATCTATGATTGCGTCAGCCAATTGCATGAGTTGCTCTTCAAAAAGGAAATCATCTCCTTCATTCCATACATTTTCAAAAACACAATTAATATTCACTTCCTTTATACCTAATTCGTACAAATGCAAAACTGATTCACAAATATATGGAATATCAGCAGATGAGATAGTTACTTTTGTGCCACTATTAGGAAATTGCTTCGTCCATAGAGGAATATTACGAACAACATCATCATATGAACCACGTTCAGGACCTTCGCCTTTCCATATACGGTTAAGGTCATGCTTACGACGTGTACCATCAATGGTTATACCTATATTTATATGCGATTTATTCTTCTGTATGAAGCGTTGTACTTTCTCGCTGTCATAGTTGATTCCATTGGTCGAGAAATTAAAACGATAGGAGTTAAACCAATGGTGATTGCGACGGAAAAGTTCTTGTTTGATATAGTCGCAAATCTTATCAATAAGGTCTATCTCTAAGAATGGTTCACCTCCAATAAAATCCCACACGACTGATTCATAGGCAAAATTTAGATCGTTTTCTCTGTCTAACACATAATCAATAGCGGTTTTTGCGACTTCAAAAGGCATACGCTCTTTCTCGTTCTTGCCTACAAGGTAGCAATATTTACATGCTAATTGGCAATCTTTGGTTACAATGAAGGTAATGGATTTTGCCATTCCTTCTTTCCATGCTTTATTTTGTATTTTTAATTGTAGCATAATAACAATTGTTTATAACAAGAGGAATTTGCCAAGAAATTGACATATCCCCTTGTTATGAAAGCATTTAAATAGTATAAGATAAACCAACCTATACTATTTTCTTGCAGAACTAAAAATTACCTCTTTCACATCCTCCAGAACAAGAGTAAGTGCAATTCACTCTGCACGCATTGCCGCTACATCCTCCTAAACATCCTGACAAACATGAACCCGAACATGAACCTGTACATGTACCTGAACATGCAGAAAATGTGCAACCTGCTGGTGCTGCTTCTGCTTTTACGAACGGAATACTTGAAAGAACTACAGCACCTACTACAGGGAGCGCAGCTTTCGCAGCTTTTTTGAAAAACTCTCTACGCGATTGGAGTTCTTCGTTTTGTTTTTTGTTAGACATAAAACTTAAGTTTTTGTTGCACAGGGACTCCCAACTATGCGGATTGTTGTTAATCGTTAGGCATATAAAAAAAGCGTGGAGTCCGACTATTGCCGTTCCATGCTCTAAGGCTCTCGCATTGCCCATCATCTTGAAACGACAACGCGAAGCCCACGCCGAATATAAATATACTCTCGTGCTACATAGTTAAGGTACGCGTGTGCGCATATGACATATACGCAAATGGCGTACCAATATAGGCACAAGAGGGATAATCTATATCCCGTAGGACATCTATCGTTGCTAAGTTCCGAAGATGATTGAAATTTGCGAGATTTCAGAGCATCAGAACAAAGCGCTAATAAACGCCTTTTAAATATGTCTGCTACCCCAGCCGATGACGTGCAGACATCCCCGGCGTGGAATTGCGGGTGCAAAGATACAACAAAATTTGCGGATGTGCAAATTTTGAGTAAAAAAGTTTTAGAAGTTTTAAAAGTTTTAAGGGTAAGTCTTGTTTAGTGGACGCTGCGCTACTGTTTAGTGTTTAGAGAGAAGAAAAAGCCATTTATGCGAATTTTGCATAAATGGCAAAAGTAATACGAAAAGTTTGTGAAACTGAATTATTTTTTTTCTGTCTTTTGAATTTCTTCAGCAATTTAACAAACAGCACCTTTATTGGCTTGCACAACTTTAATCCACTCAATTGCAGCTTTTATATTGAGTACCAACGTAATAAGGAACAATACAAACGTGAAGATATTGCTAGTTAAGACATAAATCACCATTCCAGCCAAGGTATAGACTATCCACCAAATCCATGTATCTATCTTCTTGTGAATCATCCAGAAATTTGCCAGAATAGATGCAGCAATCATTAAGCCACCCATAACTTTGCTGAGTAGATTATCTGCGAAGTCATTGCCCGCCATCCAACTCACGAAGATCACATCTAGCAATACGATGACAATGGTAAATACAATATTGAAAACCACGCCCTTGGCATTGAGCCACGAGGGCAATATATCTTGGTTCCTAGTTCCTTGCTCCTTGCTCTCCAAAGCTTGTTTTCTCCAACGGAGCAGCGAGGTCGTTTGAAAAGGTATAAACAAAGCAAAATGCAATACCACCAAATCCCAATTTCCCCACAATGCAAACTGCCATGCCAAGAGCGCAGCCATTGTGATCGCACCCACGAAGCCAGTATAGTTTTTGGGATTTTGAATGGTTAGCACATATGCTGTACCCGCTACACTGGCAGGAATACCTACAATGAATGCCAAATCATGCCATTGCAACAAGGTGCCACGGAGCGAAGGCACAAACCACTCTAGTATATATAATATAAGGAATAAGGCAGCGTAGATGCCAAGGGAAATCAATGTGTTGCGGGCAAACTCTTGCCAAAGGGTCTTTTTCATGTGTTTAGTGTAAGGTGTAGAGTGTATGGTGTAAAGCATAAGAGATAAAAAAGGCGAGCCGAAGCTCGCCTTTCGCTGTTGTATGATTACTTGCGGCGGTTGCCGTAGCGAGACATAAACTTATCAACACGACCTGCGGTATCCACAAGTTTAGATTTACCAGTATAGAATGGGTGACTGGTGTTAGAAATCTCCAACTTGATGAGTGGATAAGTAGTGCCGTCGATCTCGATGGTGTCCTTCGTGTTAGCTGTAGAGCGACTGAAGAATTGAGTACCATCAGACATATCTTTGAAAACTACAACGCGGTAGCTCTCTGGATGAATTCCTTTTTTCATACTATTGTTTCCTTTCTTTAGCGCTTATTCAGCAACAACGTTCAACTTAATTTCAGCTTTAACCTCGCGGTGAAGTTTAGCAGTAGCAGTAGCCTCGCCAAGAGTCTTCACAGCCTCGTCAATAGTGATAATCTTCTTATCAACCTCAATACCAAGAGCAGCAAGTGCCTCAGATACTTGAGCAGTAGTGACAGTACCGAAGATTTTGCCATCCTCATTAGCCTTAGCAGATACTGTAACCACAGTGTTAGCCAATTTCTCAGCCAATGCTTGAGCGTCAGCCAACAATTTAGCCATCTTGTGAGCTTGTTGTTTGAGGTTCTCAGCCAATTGCTTACGGTTGCTCTCGTTAGCGATAACAGCCAAACGACTTGGGATCAAGTAGTTGCGGCCATAACCGTCTTTAACCTTAACGATATCGTTCTTGTAGCCCAAGTTAGCTACGTCTTGAATCAAAATTACTTCCATGATGTTTCCTTTCTGATTAAATAGTTAATGACTCAAATTATTTCATCATATCGGTTACGTATGGAAGAAGAGCCAAGTGGCGTGCTTTCTTAACAGCTTGAGCCACTTTACGTTGATACTTCAAGCTTGTACCAGTGATACGACGTGGAAGGATCTTACCTTGCTCATTCAAGAACTTCTTCAAGAACTCAGGATCTTTGTAGTCAATGTACTTGATACCGCTCTTTTTGAAACGGCAGTACTTTTTCTTCTTTGCCTCGTTTGTTTTTGGGGTCAAATAGCGGATTTCGTCATTTTGTGCCATGATTAAGCCTCCTCTTGTTCTACTGGTTTAACATTTGCGTTACGACGCTTTTGAGCATACTCAAATGCGTACTTGTCAAGACGGGTAGTGAGGAAACGCAATACGCGCTCATCACGACGAAAAGCTGTCTCGAGCTTTGCAATAACCTCAGGTTCTACATCAAATTGCAACAAGGCGTAGAATCCCGTAGTTTTGCCTTGGATAGGGTAAGCCAATTTCTTCAAACCCCACTCCTCACGGTTAAGAATGGTACCGCCATTCTCCACGAGAAGTTTCTCGAATTTTTCTACCGCTTCCTTCATCTGTGGTTCAGACAAAACGGGAGTCAACACGAAAGCGGCTTCGTAATGATTTAACATAATGTTTTAATCAGTTAATAGTTAATAATTAATAGTTAATTTCTCTTTTTGGCGATAGGCTATTGGCAATAGGCTATAACCAAAGCGCCGAAAAAGCGTGCAAAGTTACTGCTTTTTTTTGGATTGACCAAATTTTTATTGATTTTTCTTATTTTAGCATGTATTTTTGGCCCTTAATAACCACCACACCCTTGTAGTTTTCATCAACTGGGCGACCCAAAAGGTCATACATCTGACCTTGTTGTGCAGCACCCACTACATCCACAGAGGTAGTCACATCGTCCATTACATCCCAGATAGCATACACCGTACCGATAAAGCCCGCAGGCAATTCATTGATATAATTTCTACTTTGGGCATCTGTGGTCCATCCCAAGAACTCACGCCCCTCCTTATATGGTTTAGGTAAGACATATGTCGAGGTCAATGTCGTTGGCAAATGACCTTTCCATGTATAGCCCCAATCTAGATACCAATAACTAAGTTGTCCATTCAAGGTGTAGTCTGGGTTACCGCTATAGGTGTTATCATTAGCAGGTGAGTTGTTCAAGAACGCATGCAAGCTAAAGCGCAATAATACCGCTGTACCCAACTGACCATTGTTGAAGTTAGCATTATATGCCACCTTCTCCATATACTCGCGTAGCCAAATCCATTTTTCTTCATAGGTCAACATCTCGGTAATAGCCTTACCATCCCCCGATGCATCGTATGTCCATTTAGCGCAACTATCTATTGCATAATTGCGGATCTCTACGCCATAGAACTCACGGTAGTCATCTTGGAAACTGAGCCACATATCTTGTTTGCTAGACCAGTTGTATGGGTTTTCTTGTCCACCATTGAGTTCCCATTGGATGGCAGTGGTCTCTGGTTCGTTAGATCCTGCTTCCCATTTAGCATATAGGGTACCTTCCCAACCTGCAGGGATCTCTGTGATAGGACTACCAGTAAACTCTGGATTATCATACCATCCTGCAAAGATGTAGCCATCTCGAACAAGCGGTGGCAAGACGTAGGTCTCTGTTACATAGGTTGGTAAGGTGGTTCTAGTATAACCTCCATTAAGTACCCAGAAGATGACTGTCTCAGGTGCATTTTGACTCCATTTTGCATATAATGACCCTTCCCAACCTGCAGGGATAGAAGTCAGTACATAGCCCTCAAAGTTGGCGTTATCAAACCATCCGCGGAAAGTGTATCCCTCGCGCACGGGCGTAGGTAATATATAGGTCTCTACCACATACTTAGGCAGTTCCACAGGTTGTGCTGCACTATATGCTGGTCCCCATGCGGATGGTTGACCGGCGGTAGCATAGTTGGCTGCTGTATAATCACCTAATGTGTATTTAGACAATGCGTTGAAGAATGCGTGCAATTGTGTACGCCACCATAGGTCATTGTTAGCCGGAGCACCAGCCAAAGTGATAATATAGTCGCCTAACCATTTCCAACCGGCATCAGCATCAGTCATCAGTGTACCTACTTCCTTTTTCCAATAGTAACTACCAGAGTATAGGAAATTGCTTGCGCCTGACAATGTGGCATCCAGATTAGTTCCGAAATATTTATTATAATCCGATTTGAAATTCTCCCATAGTGTCTCTTGCGATGGAATAGTCACAGAACCCACTTCAACTTTTCCTCCATTCAAATACCAGAAAATCACTTCTGCATCACTATCCGAGCAATCCCATTTAGCATACAGAGTGCCTTTCCAATTCGCATTAATACGGGTCAAACTGCTACCACTAAACTCAGCATTGTCATACCAACCTTCAAACGAACAACCATTGTATGGAGGATTCAGCTCCCATGATTTAGGCAAGGTGTATCGTTTCGAAACAGAGGTTGGTAGCGTTCCATTTTTGTAACTACCGCCATTTAGTTCCCACTTGATATCATCAGTATTCTCCTCGGCAGTCCATTTGGCGTACAAAGTACCTTCCCATCCCGCAGGAATAGAAGTAAGCGCTGTGCCTGTAAAGTTAGGATTATCATACCATCCTGCGAATATATATCCTTCGCGCGTAGGGGTGGGGAGGGTGTAAGTACTGGTGACGAATGATGGCAACGTACCGCTTACAGTACCACCATTTAGTACCCAATAAATCACTTCTTCAGGTGTTTCTTCTGTCCATTTGGCATATAAAGAACCTTCCCATCCTGCTGTAATTAATGTGATCTCCGAACTAGTGAAATTAGAATTACTATACCAACCTTCAAACACGTATCCTGCGCGCGTAGGTATAGGTAAGGTATAATCTTCTGTCACATACTTAGGCAATTCTACATTGACCGTTCCGCCATTTAGGAACCAAAAAATCACCTGTGGGTGTTCCGTACTTGCTTCTGCCCACTTGGCATATAATGTTCCTTCCCATCCTGCAGGAATCGATGATAAGACCGAGCCTGTAAACCCCGCATTATCATACCAACCCTCAAAAGTAAACCCCTCTTTAAGGGCATTAGGTAAAATATAGGTAGTTGTTACATATTTAGGTAGCTCAGCAGTATGTACTTTCTGATATGCGTTGCCCCATTCACTTGGTTGACCAGCCACAGAGAAATTAGCGGTTGCTACCAATTGATTGCCGCTCACCGTTCCGTCATTACAGTTGAAGAACGCATGCACATGCCAACGCCAAGCACTCTCACCTGAGATACCAGGAGCAATGGTAAGGATATAATCACCCAACCACTTATACTCTGATGCGCTGTTGGTCATGATATCTTGCATCTTCTCATTGGCAAAAGTAGCCACCTTCTCTATAGGCATATCTGATCGCTCAATGTTGTAATAAGATTTGTAATAAGGTTTGAATGCCTCCCATAATTCCAAGTTAGAAGGCACTTCAGCGGGTACATGTCCGCCGTTAAGTTCCCAAAAAATGACCTCTTTAGTTGGATCTACTGGGTCGGTAGAACCTGTATCCCATCTTGCATACAATGTTCCTGTCCAACCCGCTGGAATTGTGGTTAGAGGACTACCTGTAAACTCAGGATTATCATACCAACCTAAGAAAGTATATCCTTGTGGGTGAGTAGGGGTAGGCAAGGTATATGTGCTGGTGACATAGGTTGGCAATGACACGGCACCATGTGCTGTCTGATATACAGGTCCCCATACGGAAGACTGACCTGCGATTGAGAAATCCACTGTATATTCTGAATTAGTACCAGCGCTTGCACTAAAGAATGCAACCAAACTGTATCGCCAATATGCATCAGTACCAGATTGCAAAGCCGCTTGAATTGTTGTATTGCTTGCAGACTTTTCTATGATATAGTCGCGCAACCATGCCCAATCATAGTTAGATGCATTCATCATATTATACACGAGATTACTGCCGCCATTGGTTGGGCAACCAGCATACAAGAAACCTGTAAGATCACGTGATACATCTAAAGATGTTCCAAAATAGGTATTGTAATCATTCTTGAATTGCATCTCTAAATCTGAAATACTTGGCACAGTTACTGTCACAGTCTTTACCTCACCACCATTCAGTTCCCATGTGATTTTGCCTGTATCTGGATTAGGATTGGTGCCTGGATCGGTCGAACCCTCGCCATATACCGCAGCAGCATGCTCTACACCAAAACGGTCATAGCTATACACCGCTACATTGTAACTGTTCAAGTCAATTCCACTCACACTATAACTATTGCCATACACGATGCCTTTCAAATACGCAGGATTAGTCTTGGCAGTTTCTAGAGTTGTAGTCTTAGGATACACATATACCGTAAAACGTGTTGCGCTTGGGTGCGACCACATCAAGGTGGTACCTGACAAAGTCAAGTTCTCAGGAGCACCTAAAGCAACGGTGGACTTCCAATCCATAGCTGGCGGAAGTGCCTTGTAATCAAAGCGCGAAGTCAATGCGCTATACATCTTCAAGTAGGCTGTGGTATTGTAGAAGACCGAACCGGTATAGCCTGAAGACAAGTACTTTCTATTAAGATCAATCTGCTTGATGATCTCTGAAGAAGCGGTATTGCTGCTACATGATTGGCTAGAGAAGAAGTGTACTTTTTGCTTTCCTGGAAGTAAATCAGAGAAATGTTGACATACATCTTGTCCCCACCATTTAACGAGTTTTTCGTAACTTTGACCTGTTGATGTGGTTGGCCAATACAATTGTGGGTTGATATAGTCCACATAGCCACCTTTCACCCATTCTACAGGGTTACAAGCTTGCTCCTCGTAGTCATCCAAACCTGTGATACCACTTGGCAACGAGATACCATAAGCGCTTGCTACAGCAGATTTCATGGTCCAGATACCAAAGGTGCCCATACCAAAACGCACCCATGGTTTGGTTGCTTGAATGCGGTCATACAACTTCTTCATCATATCATCCACATTGCTGCGGCGCCAATCATCGTCGGTAGAACCGTCTTTGTCTTGATCTATAAGACCAGAGGAAGGTTTATGTAAGGACTTGGACTTAGCATCCTCTGTGGTTGTTCCTCCATAGGGATAGAAATAGTCGTCCATCAAGATACCATCCACATCATAGTTCTCCACGATCTCCATCAACACATCTAACACATACTCACGTGCCTCAGGATAACCTGGGTCAATAATTTGACCAGTAAAAGTACCATTATTATACTTGATAATCCATTGACCAGCGTTCTGCCACACTTTATCACTTGTGGAGATGGTGCCCGAACTCGTCACACGAAATGGGTTCACCCATACGTGCAACTCCATACCGCGCTTGTGCGCTTCCTCTATGGCAAACGCTAATGGATCATAACCAGGGTCTTTGCCACGACTACCTGCCAATTCGGCAGCCCATGGCTCATAACTGGACTTGTAGAATGCATCAGAACGACCACGAACTTGCAAGCATACGGCATTCATGTTGCCCGCCTTCATCTTGTCGAAGATATCGGTCAATTCTTTTTGCTGTGCAGTACGATTGGCTGTAGTAGTCGCTGACGTTTTAGGCCAGTCAATACTAAATACTGTTGCTAACCATGTAGCACGAAATTCATCTTTTGGACTAGCCGCATAGAGACTAGAAACTGCCACACTAAAAAGCAGGCTCAGAAGTAGAAAGGTCTTTTTCATGTATTGAGATGTTTGTTATTTCAATTTACGCGACAAAATTACTGCTTTTTTTCGTAATACGCAAACGTTTTCTTGTATATGTCAAAAAAAAATAGTAATTTTGCGCCGTTTTGCAAACAAATAGTATAAAAATCTTAAAAATACTGATAATGAAACGCTTATTATTTCTTTCGCTCATCATGGTAGCAACTACACTCTATGCTACCAACAAAGATTGGGCACAGTTCTATCGCTATGAGGGTAAAAACGATTCTCTCGCCTATCAACCTAAAGTAGTGTTTATGGGTAACTCGATTACCGATTGTTGGCCAGATGCTCACCCCGAGTTTTTCACTGCTAATCATTTCTTGGGTCGTGGTATTAGTGGTCAAGTGTCTTCGCAAATGCTCGTTCGTTTTCAAGAAGATGTAATCAATCTCAAACCTCAGGTAGTTGTTATCCTTTGTGGTACCAATGATATTGCTGAAAACAATGGTCCTATTACCCACGAACATATCTTGCAAAACATCAAGTCAATGTGCGATTTGGCCCGATTCCATCGTATCAAACCTATCGTTTGCTCTACACTTCCTGCCAATCGTTTTAAGTGGCGTCCTGACCTTCAGCCTGCACAGGATATTGTTAAACTCAACGAGATGATCAAGGCGTATGCCAAAGAGAATAAAATCCCTTACGTGGACTACTATTCTGCACTCGTAGATGATCAAGGTGGCTTGCCAGTTAAGTACTCAAAAGATGGTGTTCACCCTAATCCTGATGGTTATACCGTGATGGAAGGTGTGATCCTACCAATCCTCAAAAAATACGTTCGATAAACACTACTTTGCAAACTTGATATATGGAGCATTTCACATGAAGTGCTCCATTTTTGTATAGTTTTGCTTAAAAATTTGCATATATGCAATTTTTGTTGTACCTTTGCATGATTTTTGTTATAGTGCCGACAAGGCGGCTATGAAAACTACGGAAAATAACTAAAATAACATACAACTATGTCAAAAGCATTACTTATGATTCTCGACGGCTGGGGAATCGGAAACAAATCACAAGCCGACGCTATCTCTTGCACTCCAACCCCACATTGGGACGCATTGTTGGAGAAGTACCCACACAGCCAACTCCAAGCTAGTGGCGAAAATGTAGGTTTGCCTGATGGACAAATGGGTAACTCCGAAGTAGGTCACCTCAACATCGGCGCTGGTCGCGTGGTGTATCAAGACCTCGTAAAGATCAACCGTGCTTGCAAAGACGGTAGCATTCTCGAAAACCCAGAAATCAAATCTGCTTTCGGTTATGCCAAAGAGACTGGCAAGAAACTCCACCTCATGGGATTGACCTCTAACGGTGGTGTACACTCTTCTTTCGACCACCTGTTCTACCTCTGCGATATTGCTAAAACTTACGGATTAGACGGCAAAACCTTTATCCACTGCTTTATGGATGGTCGTGATACCGACCCTAAGTCTGGTCTCGGTTTCATCGACCAACTCCAACAACACTTGGCTACTAGCTGCGGCGAGATCGCGTCTATCCAAGGTCGCTTCTACGCTATGGATCGCGACAAACGTTGGGAGCGCGTGAAAGTGGCTTACGACTGTATCGTTAAGGGTGAAGGCAAAGCATCTGAAGATATGCTCAAGGCCGTAGAAGAGAGCTACGCAGAAGGCGTAACCGATGAGTTCATTAAGCCAATCGTACATGTTCGTAATGGCAAGCCAGTGGCTACCATCGAGGAAGGCGATGTAGTGATCTTCTTCAACTACCGTAATGACCGCGCGAAAGAGCTCACCATCGTGCTCACCCAACAAGACATGCCTGAGAATGGTATGACCATCATCCCTAACTTGCAATACTATTGTATGACCCCATACGATTCTTCCTTCCAAGGCTTGCACATCCTCTTCCCCAAAGAGAACGTACAAAACACCATGGGCGAAATCGTTAGCAACGCAGGATTGAAGCAACTCCGTATCGCTGAGACCGAGAAGTTCGCACACGTGACCTTCTTCTTCAACGGCGGCCGCGAGGCAGAGTACGCAGGCGAGGAGCGTATCTTGATTCCATCCCCCAAGGTCGCTACCTACGATCTCCAACCTGAGATGTCTGCTCCTGAGGTGACCGAGGCACTCTGCGAGGCACTCGATACACAAAAGTACGACTATATCACCCTCAACTTCGCCAACGGCGACATGGTGGGTCACACCGGCGTGTATGCGGCTATTGAGAAAGCGGTTAAAACGATCGATGAATGCGTAGATAAAGTGGTGACTACTGCTCTCAAGAATGACTACGAGATCATCATCATTGCGGATCACGGTAACTGCGACAACGCGATTAACGCCGACGGTTCACCTAACACCGCGCACTCACTCAACCCTGTGCCATTCGTGTATGTAAGCAAAGAGCACACCGATGCGCAATTGGAAGATGGTATCCTCGCGGATGTGGCTCCATCGCTCTGCCACATCCTCGGCGTAGAGCAACCAGCAGAAATGACAGGACATAATCTTATTAAGAATTAATAAAACAGATCGCCCTGCGGGCTGTAGATCGGCGCAAAGCGCCTGTAGAACTTAGATCGGCTTCGCCTGTAGACTACCTCAATAATCTACAGCGAGTGTAACGAGCGATCTACAACGAGCGAAGCGAAGTGATCTACAGTGAAACGATCTACAGCGAGCAACGCGAGCGATCTAAAACTAGAATATATGGCTTTACAATGTGGAATCGTGGGTCTGCCTAACGTAGGCAAATCGACCCTCTTCAATTGCCTTAGCAATGCCAAGGCACAATCGGCGAACTTCCCTTTCTGTACGATTGAACCAAACGTAGGTGTGATCACCGTACCAGACGAGCGACTTATTAAGCTTGGCGAACTCTGCAAACCAGAGCGCGGTGTGATCCCAACTACCGTTGAAATCGTAGATATTGCGGGATTGGTCAAAGGCGCAAGCAAAGGCGAAGGACTTGGAAATAAGTTCCTCGCGAATATCCGTGAGACGGATGCCATCATCCACGTACTCCGTTGCTTCGACGACGATAACGTAGTACACGTAGATGGCTCTGTGGATCCTATCCGAGACAAAGATATCATTGATGCAGAGCTCCAACTCAAGGACCTTGAGACGGTAGAATCTCGCATCCAAAAAATCGAGAAACAAGTGCGTGTAGGTGGCGACAAACAAGCCAAAGTGGCACTCGATGTACTCCTCAAGTACCGTGAGGCGCTCTCACAAGGCAAGTCTGCTCGTACCGTAGAACTCATCAACAAGGACGAAGAACTCGTGGCTAAAGAGACAATGCTCCTCACTAGCAAACCTGTGCTCTATGTCTGCAACGTGGACGAGAACTCTGCTGTCAACGGCAATAAATACGTAGAGCAAGTGCGCGAGGCAGTCAAGGACGAGAATGCACAAGTGCTCATCGTGGCTGCTAAGATTGAGAGCGAGATTGCCGAACTCGAGACTTACGAAGAGCGTCAGATGTTCCTCGATGAAATCGGACTTTCTGAGTCAGGTGTGAGCCGCCTTATCAAGGCAGCATATGCTTTGCTTGAGCTTCGCACTTTCCTCACCGCAGGTAGCGATGAAGTACGTGCTTGGACCTTCAAGGCAGGTAGTAAAGCGCCTCAATGTGCTGGTGTGATTCACTCTGACTTTGAGCGTGGTTTTATCCGTGCAGAGGTGATTAAATATGATGATTATATCGCACTCGGTGGCGAGTCCGCTTGCCGTCAAGCAGGTAAACTCGGCATAGAGGGCAAAGAGTATGTCGTACAAGACGGCGACATCATGCACTTCTTGTTTAACGTATAATCAGATCGCCCTGCGGGCTGTAGATCGGCGCAAAGCGCCTGTAGAACTTAGATCGGCTTCGCCTGTAGACTACTACAATAATCTACAGCGAGTATAACGAGCGATCTACAACGAGCGAAGCGAAGTGATCTACAGTGAAACGATCTACAGCGAGCAACGCGAACGATCTAAACAATAAAAACAATGCTTGATTTTATAAATAACTGGCTTGCCAACGGCAGCTTTTGGGTAGCAATCCCATTGATTATCATTGGCTGTGCAGCACTCATCAAGGGTGCTGACTGGCTCGTGGAGGGTGCTTCTGCTTTGGCAAAGAAATACGGCGTGAGCGACATCGTGATCGGTCTTACCGTTGTGGCGTTCGGCACCAGTATGCCTGAGTTTGTGGTGAATATGGTAGCCGTAGGGCAAGGTAGCACCGAGATTGCTATCACCAATGTTCTGGGCAGCAATATCATCAATATCTTCGTGATTTTGGGCTTCACTGCACTCATTTTCCCGATTTCATCGCAAAAATCCACTCGCCGTTTTGACATTCCATTCAGTCTTCTGGCAGCTATTCTCGTATTGCTTTTTGCCATATATAATAGCCCATCGTGGTTGCAAATCGAGCATATATTCAATATGAATATTGCCGACCCAACCCTTAGCGACTTAGGCTCTATCCAAATGGGACAAGGCAATGGTGGATTTATTTCGGGTGTAGGTGGTAGTATTCTGCTTATCTTCTTCCTGATTTTCCTTTGGCATAACTTCAAAGGTATTGGTAGTGCCCCACAAACGGAGAGCAACGAAGAATACAAACCTATGTCTGCTCGTCGCGCGCTTGCACTCATTATAGGCGGTTTGGTAGGCTTGGTCGTGGGTGGAGAGGTGATTGTCAAGAGTGCCACCTCTATCGCTCAATCGCTTGGCGTAAGTGATGCAATTATCGGTTTGACCGTAGTGGCTTTGGGTACATCTCTGCCCGAATTGGCAACCTCCTGTATGGCGGCATTTAAGAAGAACTGCGATATTGCACTTGGCAATGTCATCGGTAGCAATATCTTCAATATCTTCTTTATCCTTGGTACGAGCGCCTGCGTTATGCCATTGCCTGGCTACCACGGACTGGAGATAGATGCCATGATGGCTGCTTTGGGTAGTATCTTGGTGATGCTCTTTGTGTATCTCACCAAGAAGCACGAGATCAAGCGTTGGCATGGAGCCATTCTGCTGCTTACCTATGCTGCCTATCTCGCCTACCGAATCATAACCCTCTAAACACTAAACAGTAGCGAAGCGTCCACTAACCACAATGCCTCCAATCCTTCTCCTCCCTTTCTTAGGCACCGTTCTGGGTGCGGCGATGGTTTTTCTTGTGCGAGGATCCATGGCTCGTTCCTTGCATAAACTTCTTTTGGGGTTTGCCTCGGGAGTGATGGTGGCGGCTAGCGTTTGGTCGTTGCTCTTGCCTAGCCTAGAGATGGGAGCGGAAACGGGAGGTGTGAGTTGGTTGCCAGCTGCGGTTGGTTTTGTGTTAGGTATCTTATTCTTGTTGTTGCTAGACACTTTTATCCCTCACTTGCATATTGGTTCGGATACTCCCGAGGGTTTGACCCAAAACTGCCGATGGAATCGCTCAACTATGCTGGCTGTGGCTGTTACTTTGCACAATATCCCTGAAGGTATGGCGGTCGGTGTGATCCTTGCTAGCGCCATGGCTGAAGGTAGTATGATACCCATGTCCGCTGCATGGGCGTTAGCGATAGGTTTGGCGATACAAAATTTCCCTGAAGGGGCAATCTTATCTATGCCGCTTCACTCAGAAGGAATGGGTAAAGGCAAAGCCTTCTTAATTGGCGCTCTTTCGGGTATAGTTGAACCGATTGCTGCGGTTTTAACGATACTTCTTATCGGTTTCATCGCACCTACATTGCCCTATCTCTTGGCTTTCGCTGCGGGTGCGATGATGTATGTGGTGGTGGAGGAATTGATCCCAGAAGCCCAAACCGAACCACATAGCAATATCCCTACACTCGGTTTCACTGCAGGTTTTGTCCTGATGATGATTCTCGATTCCGCTTTGTAATTGCCTTGTCAATTACGTATATAGTTCTTTTTTACATCCCTGCCTTTACACCTTACACTTTACACCAAATACTACATCTGTACAAAATCCTCACAACTGCCACATTATCAGTACTTGTTTACATAAAAACATGTACATTTCCCTAATACACTTGCCTACATCCAATATTTTCACTACCTTTGCAGACGAAATCCAAATCAATACCGCTTATTATGCAACCTGTTCGTCTCGTTACATACCTGCTCCTCTGCCTACTCTTGGTTTCCTGCGATTACTGCACTCGCTACCAAGAAGCACACGTCACTATCGCCATTGCAGATAGCTTAGACCAAAACGAACACACCCTCTTTGACGACACCGTAGCGCTTCAGCAAGCTATCCGCACACTCGATAATCCTTTCGGTCGTCTCTTCGCCCATAACCAGCTCGGCAAAGCTCACTACTATATGGGCCGCAATCTCAGTCTTAATGACCAGATCACCCAAGCCGCAGAGCATTATATCGCTGCCGACCGCGCGCAGATAGACGATCCTATCTATCGCGGGCGTATCAATTCCTGCTTAGGTCATATCAGCAAACAAAACGAGAGCGATAGCCTCGCCCTCATCTTCTTTATTCGTGCCAACGAGGCGTTCAAAGCCAGCG